>JAKURM010000001.1 GCA_022449945.1 Candidatus Thalassarchaeum sp.
CCTCTCCGGATGCCTGGAATCCAATGATAATGCGATCTGCTGGAGAACTTGGGAGGTCGAGGGGTGGTTTCTGCAATTTACATGGGCACGCTCTACCTTCCTCCTTCCATCGAGCTTGCTAGCAAGATCAATTACAAACCTTTGGGTTAGGACGGTTTTTCCCGAGCCAACATTCCCCGTAACTACTGCCCTGCAGCTCACATTATGATTCTCTATCCCTGCAAACATGGAGGCTAAATCCCTCAGTTGAGTATCCCTCCCTATCAGCTCTGGTGGTGTCCAATCGAACGATAGTGGCTCTTTCGAGACCAGGATCTTGCCTGAGCCGATATTGTCTAGGTAGTCCGCCATCGTCCCATTCCATCTATCGACGTTCTTAGACATATTCTGGGGTATCCCGAATTCTATTGTATTCCGGTAGCCCTGAGATATTGCCTAATGGTTCGGTGTTTTGATAGGCTTGGGCGCATCAGCGGTGCATGGGGTTGAGCCGTGGCGTTGAAGGAGAACTTCAAGGAGCCTACCATTCTAAGCCTGTTTGCATCAACCATAATTGCCATTTTCCAGTTCTTGAACAGCTTTGGTCAGATGGACAATATTGCTGGTCAGTTGACACCGTCCGTGGAGGTGGATGGGGCCCATGAGAAGCTTCTCCTCCTACCTTCCGGACGCTCTATGGAATTTTGGGGAGAATTGCAACCCGGTACCCAGGATTACGTAATTGTAGCAATTCTTCTTTACACACTCATTTCCCTCTGGGTCCATAGGCCAATTGAGCCCGATCTGAATCCTAAGAAAAGATGGAAACTCTTCAATGTCAAGTCAATTAGATGGCTTAGGGCAAGCATACTATTCCTACTGATTGCAATTCTTTCTACTGCTAACAAAAGAGGAGTTTTTGCCAAGATTTACAACAATGTCGGACTCGGCTCCGGAAGTTCGGGGATGATAGGGAGGTCCAACGGAACGTGGGGCTTCCAGCCTCTCGAATTGGGAATTGCTGACTACCTAGAAATCGCTGTTTTGTATTCTCTTTTCGTTTTCGCATTTTGGAAGGGAGTAGAAATCGATCGTTCTACACTCGACGTCCTCTCAGATAAGAGAAATTCCATCGAGAAAGTATGGGATAATGTGTTCGAAGCCGAAAGAGAATCACGAACAGACGTCGATGAGGGCGCATCAAAGATAAACAAGGCTTTCACTGACTTGGTAAATATGCTAAATGCGGCTTCTACAATGAACGTTGCAGCCACTTCGCTGGATCAGGGTAATGTCAAGAGTGCTTTCAATAAATGGAAGAACCTAACACACAGAAAAGGAAAGCTGTTTAACGATTGGCAGGGTCTATCCGGATCGATGGAGCAGATGGGAAAATTCGATCAAGAAATTGAAGAAGAGGAGGAGTAGGCAATCGTTGCATTAATGCCCAATAGCCCTGCCCTGAGAATAATTCGGAAGTGATTGCATGGCGGAAGGACCAACTCGTGAAGATACCGAAAAAAGACTCGAGGCGATATTCTCTTCTGCTCTAGAGGGGGAAGAGCTGGAGAAGATGATTGATAGCATCCCAAAGAGAATAGAGAAATTCGAGGGCAAATGGGGTGGGTTGATAGGATGGGCCGAGAAGAAATATGGCGTTCCCGATGACTCTGAAGGGGAGCCAGAGGCCGAGGAGCCAGAGGCCGAGGAGCCAGAGGCCGAGGAGCCAGAGGCCGAGGAGCCAGAGGCCGAGGCAAAAAAGAAGCCCAAGAAAAAGAGAGGCCTGATGTCCAGATTTCGCAGGTCAAAGGATAAATCCGATGAACCAGAGGCCGAGGCTGAGGAGCCAGAGGCCGAGGAGCCAGATGGGGAATCCGAGGAAGACCCCGAGGGACTTGATTGGGAAGAGCCTGAGGGTACCGATCCGGAATCTTCTACCGAATCCGAAGAATCTGATACGGCTAAAGATATTGAGTCCACATTGGAATTGATCCAGAGCGGTGAGTCCGAAGCAGCCCTCGCCTCTCTTAAGGCAATGATTTCCAAAGATGGTGCAAATCCAGAGGCTTGGAGGGGGATGGCTGCATACTTCGATTCAGTCGGAATGAACGGCCGTTCAAAGGCTTGCGAAGAGAAAGCGGAGGCCCTTTCCTAAGGCCAAATCACTCCATTCCGCCCCCAAGAGTCGTCATCTTTGCCCAAAATTAGTATGGGCGACAATTAAATGTGATTCAATATCGCAGGAGGACGGTAGTCCCCATGGCGAAGAAGGTTCCCCAAGACGTCGCATTCCGCCTAGCCCAGAAGGCCAGGGAAGCAGACAAGAAGCTCAAGGCAGCAGACAAGAAGCTCAAGGCAGCAGAGAAGAAGGCCGAGAAGGCCGAGCAGAAGGCCGAGAAGGCCGAGCAGAAGGCCGAGAAGGCCGAGCAGAAGGCCGAAGAGTCCGAATCAAAAGATTCGGACCTGGACGACTTCGACAACTTCGATGACTTCGATGACTTCGATGAAGAATCCGAGGCCCCTGAGCAATCAGGGGGTGATGCTCCTGCCGAGGCCGAGACACCAGAATCTTCAGACTCGGGTCTGGATGCCCTCCTAAAGCAGGCATCCGACTCCGAGAGCAGTGAATTGAAGGTAGAAAGAGCAAATAAACTCACGAGTGAAGGCGATTTCGCTGGCGCTCTGGAGATATGGAAGGAATTGACTACGAGTGAGGGAGAAAGCCCTGTAAATTGGAGGGGGCTGGCTTCAGTCCTTGATGCTAGGGATCGAGAAGGAGACTCTGCAAAGGCGACAACTGCCAGGCAGCACGCCGATAGGTTGGAGACCCAAGCAATAACCGATGCGACAGGAAGGAACATGGAGGACATCATTGCCGATCTCCTGGATGACGGGGAGCTCAATTTCAGCGCTGGTTCCGATGCAAAAGATGACCAGTGACTCTTCAGCTTGAGATTTTTTTTCCCATTTCACCCACTGTCTTTGGGCTTGTGATATCACCATTCACATTAATAACTCGATACCCTTGGGAGTAGCAGGAATGGTCATGGTAGAACTAGACGACAATGTTAGAATGGGCTTGGCAGTTGGCGCTGCGGCGCTATTGGTTTTTGAAATACTGAACATGGGTGGAATTTTGGCCGGTGGGGACAAAATCTTCCTAATAGATATGCTTGGAATTGGGGATATGAGTTGGAAGAGGCCAGATACCGGTTTCAGTACTCAGGATATTGTTGGCTTCTTAGGTGTTGCAGCAATGGGTGGACTTTGGTTTGCCTCCAAGGAAGACGACTTGGACTGGGAAGCCCTTCTCGGCGACGACGAAGAAGAGTGAAACTCCTCCCCCCAAGAGTGCTACTCTCTAATCGATTAGTGTAAACTGGCCACTACGGGATCTCGTCGAACTGGTAACCACTTTCCCACTTCTTTTCTCCAAGTGCAACTTCTAGTTCGTAGGGAGTGATTAGCGGTTTTGCATACCTGGTCGAGTCGTCAATTGCTATCCGTGGACAAGCGGTGTTGACGAAAGCATCGACTGGATAGAAATCGATTAGATCCGGACTAACGTGGTCCAGAGCAAGCAAATATCCCCTTTTGCCGTGCTTCTCCAGTAGCTTCTTCATTCGGATCGCTAGACTCCTCCTCATTTGCCCCGGCTTCTCTCCGATTAGAATGCCGAAAGATCCAGCCTCACCCACGGCCATTATCAGGCCGAACCTCTGCCTCAGTATCCTCTCAATTCTTTCGAACGACATCTCCGATGAGTCTCCCGTGTAAGGATCTAGCATCGCCAGTGGCTTTCCAGTGTGCAGAACTAGCCCTATGGGGTGGAAGTCGCCCGAGCCAAGGAACAGGTAGTGCCCGATTGTCGGCTCGTCTCCCGAATAGTTGCAACCCAATACCTGCCCGGGAAAGGTCAATCTCTCTCCCCCAACTGGAATTACGACCTCAAATCCAGCCATTTCCAGCCTATTCTTGTAATCTTCCAGAAGGTGAAGGTGTTGTATTGAGCCAACAAGGCCCAATTTTATCCCTTCTAGGGTAGAAGACCTCCCTACGGCATCAAGAAACATCTCTTTTGCCTCTTCCTCACTCACCTCAGACCCACTGGTGTTAGAATCCATCTTTGATTGGGCGATTTCCCTATGCCTTTCTAGAATGGGCATGCATCCAGCAAGTTCTGGGTCTCCATCATATGTGACCGGAATGAAATGAGTGGGCATCCCTGAATCGATATTCATCTGGCTGTGACCCATGTGTGCTACTAGTTCCACCCCCATCATCTTCATCTTGTCATGAACTAGATCGCAGGCACCATAGCAGGGGTCTGCGGCTAGAATTACCCTAGCCCCGGATTCTCCTTCTATGGCATCAATCATCTCCAGGGCTTGAATTTTCAGTCCCTCGGGGACTTGTAAAGCAACCAGTCTGTTGTCGTTATTTCTGATTCTCTCTACCAGTTCTTCAAGTTGGAAATCATGCTTCTCTAGATCCATTGTTTTCTCACCAGCTAACTGACAATCTCGACTTTCCCATCAATTATGTCTATCCTGGCCAGAGTCCTAATTGGCCAGTTTGGCCTTTCCTTGGCTAGCCTCTCTCTTCCTTCGCCTTTCTCAATTGCGACGATTACGTCTTGGAGAATTGCTCCCATCCCCTCCAAAGCCTCCAGAAGCGGCTCCAAGGTTCCTCCTGTTGAAATGACGTCGTCAACAACCAGAATTCTCTCCCCGGGACTGATGTCATTGATGTATGCCGTTGATTCGGAGTAGCCAGTCGACACATCCACCCTGACCTCTCCTTCCATGCCGTATGACCTCTTCCTAATCACTACGGTTGGCTTTCCCGTCGCATCCCCTACAGCTGCCAACAGTGGCAGTCCCATTGCCTCAACACTCACGATTAGGTCTACTTTTGACCAGTTTACCATTTCCACAATCAGATCCCTAGTTGCTCGGAGGACTTCCGCGTCCATCCGTGGGATTCCATCTGATATTGGATGGATGAAGTAGGGATACTCCCCCTTCCAGATAATTGGGGCACCCCTCAGGGAGTCCTGTAGTATGGATAGGGGTTCGGGGGTCATGCCCACTGACCTCAGACTAGGCCCTTCAAATGCTCGGAACCCTCGATGACTCTGGTCGTGCATGGCGTTGGGAATTTGCATCCTGCCTTCCTGAGTGCATCTCTTGCGGCTTGATAGTGCTCCGGCTCAGTTTTGATTGAAATCACCGTCTGACCTCGCTGGACCCTGGCCGCCGTTCCGACGTTCTTCCCAAAAGATAAGCGCATGCCCTGAGAAACCCTGTCAGCCCCCGCTCCAGTGGCCTGTTTGTTCTCTCTAAGGATCTGGTGCGGGTACGTGTGCATTCGAAGTGCGTATCCCATGGGTCCGGCATCTTCCCTAATCGTCGAGTTCGCTACCTGTCTCGCAGACTCCAAGGCCGAGTCTCTGATTTGACAAGCATTGTCCGCACTTAGCTCGATTAATACGGGGAATTCACCGGCCTCCGCCTTCTTCCTGTTTCCCATGTGATACCTGAGAATCCTGTTGTTTGGGACACCTCCGGTGTACTCGCGTCGGGTAAAAGACTGGCCCTTGATTTGCCTATACATCTTAGCTGGCTTGCGTGCCACTCAAACACCTCGATGGCGGGCCACCGACCTTCCGTATTTAACCCTGAGGCAACGATAGCATTCTACCTAGGCAGCCAGCCTGTCACTTTCCCTCTGCACCTCTCTGACTCCCATAACGATGAGAATGAATCCTACTGCCATCGAGGCACCCACTTCTTCGCCTAAGAGGGACCATCCACTGAGAACCCCGAAAACGGGGACCAGGAAAACGTAGGAAGAGGCTGCCGTTGGGCCAACTATCTCGATTCCTCTAGCAAACCACACGTAGGACAGCACCGTAGACAATATTCCCAGGTATGCAATTGTGCCCCACTCTGCGTATGTAGGCTCCGGGATGGGTGATCCCCATATTTCGAAGAGCATCCAAGGAGTCAACATCAGCCAACCCAAGAATGAGTACCAAATTACAATCTCCAAAGCCGAATATCCATTATTCCATGACATCATTATCTTCGTGAGGTTACTTGTCGTGGCCCACATCAGGGCAGCTAGTATGATCATCCCATCCCCAATCAGCCTGTGCTCGAAGGGAATCTGTGAATTCGGGCTCCACCCAACTACAACGATAACCCCAGATACCCCAACTAGAAGTCCCAGTGCCATTCTCCCTGTAATTCTCTGCCCTAGCATCGGAGATGCGAGGAGGACGGTGAAAACAGGATTCAAGGGAATGATCAGCGAAGCGTCTCCAGCTGCAGTCCAGAGCAACCCATTCATGAATAGTAACTGATAACCCATAGTACCCAAGAGTCCGAGCCATATGGAAAACTTCCATGAATCCTTGTCTGGAGGGAGGAATCTGATTTTCGATCCTTCCCTGCTAGTCTTTGCCCACAAGAAGAATACCAAGACGGCAAAGACGTATCTTAGCCAGGCTGCTGTTGCAGGCTCAAGAGTTGCGGGACTTTCCTCTTGCCCATAACTGAGGAACCTCCCTGCTGCCCAAGTTGAACCCCAAATTATGGCTACAACCAGAAGGAGAAGATGAGTCCCTAGATTTTTCCTCCAGTATTCTCCGATCAATGAATCACTGCCTTGCTCAATTTCTATTCTTCGCACCCAATACCATTTCAACAAACCCAGGATGGGTGACTTCACACCATTCAGTCCCAGAAATGACCCCTCCGACCTTACTACCAAGGACAATGGCAGTCATCGCTACACGATGATCTCCCTCTGTAAAGACGATCTCATCCGGCTTTCTGATTTCCTGCCCTCCCCTGATATTGAAACCATCTTCCTGCACATCCAATTCGATTCCAAACGCCTCCATCAGATTCGCTGTATTGGAAATCCTGTCCGACTCCTTTCCCCTTGAGTGGGCGATTCCAGATATTTCTCCACCTCTTCCAAGGGCCATCAGAAATGCAGCAGGGGTGATGATGTCACTAGCATCTCGAAGACTGATTGTCCCCCCGTAATCTTCTCTTACTGCATCTATTGCTTCCATAATTCTTGGTACGCCAGACTCTGCAATCCCATCTTGAGTATTCGTACCGTGTAGTTTGTCGAATAGCATCGAAATAGGGAGAAGACTCAACTCTCCTGGTATTGAGGCACTTTGAGGAGTCTTCACATCCCAAGGTCCCAATGTAATCTTTTCCGAACTCCCCGGAGTCCAACCACAGATCTCACATATCTGAAATGTTAACTCGCTGTACCCCCTACTCACCGGCTCGCCAAGCACCCTTGCTTCTATTCCCGGGGGAAAACTTGGCGAAGCCAATATCAGGGCAGTTAGGGCCTGGCTAGACTTACTTAGATCAACAACGATATTCCCAGCAGTAATAGGGCCCTGAATGGTACAAGGCAACTGATCGGATGTGATATTACAACCCAATTCTCTGAGTGCTTTAGTAAGGGAAGCCCCCTTCCTAGACCTTAGTGAATCATCTCCATCGATCGAAATAGGAACTTCCATCCTTGCCGAGATAGCAGTCAGAATCCTTGCTGCCGTCCCTGAATTGCCACACCAGAGATCAGTTGGCGACCCATCTAGTCCATCCGAACTCCCTTCTATGAGCCACTTCCCGCTCTCCTTGAAAAAGCGAGTCCCAAACCCCTCGAGGCATTTCGCCATATCTTCGATATCCCTTCCTGGATGTCCATCGAATATCAATTCGGTTGGAGTCGAACACTGAGAAGCCAGCACCATCCACCTAATCATGTGGCTCTTTGATGGAGGCAGCCTCCAGTGTACTTCTTCCGGCCTCGTCAAGGCCTCGATTTCTAGCATGCCTCTGCCATGTCCATTTTCCAGTTGAATGCTCGTATTGGGCTATTTCCTGATCCACTCGCCAAAGTCACTAATTCCATCCCATTCATTGGCCCTCCCGTCAATCAAGCTTCTCTGCATCGTTTCTTCAAGGGAGCCTCGCATTTTGACCAGATTGTTCCTGTGCAGAATCTTTGGACTCAGCCCCGGAAGGAGAACTGCCAGAACCCTGGGGACTCTACCGGGATAAACCTCATTCACGTGTTTTACTATATTGGTGGTGCATGTATTTGTGATTGTATTGTACCATTCAGGAGAGTCATTAAGCTTGTTCGTTCTTCGAAGATATGACTCCAGCATCCTCCTTTCGTTCCCTGGCCCTAATACCACTGCCTCGAACAGATGAGTAACCGACTTTCTCCTGCAACGTGTCCTAACTCCCACTACGTCCCTTTCGGTGGCCCAAACATAGATCAGTTCGTATTGCCTGAATAGCCCCTTGATCGGATGATAACGCTCTCCTTGTTCCCTTCTAACTTCAATCGAACATGCAATTCTGGTGCCATCCTCGGTTTCGAAACTCATTATCGTGTGGGCCATTTCCCTTCTTCCCGGGTCGAAGTACTCCAGTACGAACCAAATCTTTGTGACTTTGTCCAGCCTAATCTTGACATCGATCCATTGTTCATCGAAGTCCCGAGTGCTCCTCCAGACAAAGTCCCTTACGTTTCGGATAGTGACCACATCCCCATCGAATTCTGCTTTAGCTGTCTTCTTGTTGTCGTTTACCCATGACCTGTCGTTTGATGGTTTGAGTCTTAGGTGCCTCACAAGTATCCACCCAAATAGGATAACCAGGAAAATAATCAGTGCAACCAGGGGGGTTGGATATCCGGACACGGACGACACACTCCGTAGGAAGGGCCAAGGCGCATGAATACTCGCTTTTTGTTGGCGCGGCAGGGGAGATTCGAACTCCCGAGGTGAGACACCACTGGATTAGCAATCCAGCGCAATGGCCAGGCTATGCGACTGCCGCAGTAAATCTTCGACCTGAGATTCGGGCTTAAGAGGAACGGTTCCACTACTCTTCTTCAGAGTCATGTTCCAAGTAATCTTCAGAGTCAACCAAGTCCGACGGTAGTCTAGCAACAAATACGATTTCGTCAACATAGCCCGTTCGTTCGGAGTTTCTTAGTTCCATTATACGAGTTCCTTTGGTAACCTTGCCCAGAGTCTCTTTGGTTTGTCCCGAGGCCATCCTAATCATCATCCCCGATCCTGTAAGCATGAATAACTGGTCCTCTAGGTCAGGAATCTGGCGGACACTTACGATATGATCATCCTCCCTGAGTGACATCGTGCGAACGCCCTTTGTTCCTCTGTTTGTTTTCCTGTACCCGTCTCTTTCGAATAATTGCTGACCCGAATCATCCAATTCCTGCACCCCTTCTTCGTTGACCTGCGCAATCATTTCCCCCGAACCCAATCTGCTACGCTTGGCCATCCCGAATCTTGAAATCGTCAGAACGCTAGTATCGAAATCATCCGTGACAATCATTCCGATGACTCTGTCGCCATCCCCTAGTTTCATCCCCGAGACTCCCTGGCTAATCCTTCCTTGCACCCTGACGACGTAGGTTGTCATTTTCTCGCCGGTTTCGGGAGATTCCCTGGTTTTCTCCTCTGATGGCTTGAATCTACAGGCATTCCCTCTTGCTGAGACTAAAACCACATGGTCAGAATCGGTCGCGGGTCTGACTGTAACAAGTGAGTCATCAGCTCCTTCGGCAAACCTTAGGGCATACTTTCCGTTTCGGTTTATCCTAGCATATTCTGAGAGCCTACTCTTCTTTATTCTGCCCTTTGAGGTTGCAAACATGAGGTAGTGCCCCTCTGGATTTTCAATTAGCGACCTATCCAACGGGAGGATAGAAATCACCTTCTCGTCCTCTCTAATGCCTCCGAGGAGGTTTCGAATGTGGGATCCTCTACCATACCTACTCGCGGAAGGCGTCTCCCAAGCCCTAAGTCCGTACACTCTTCCCTGATCAGTAAATATCAGCAAACGGTCCTTGGAGAAGCATGTGATAATTTTGGAAGGAGTATCCTCTTCTTTGGTCGCCACTCCCTTCAGCCCCTTTCCTCCTCGGTTCTGTAAACGGAAGGCCTCTACAGGGAGGTGCCTGATGTAGTTGTCCTGAGTTAGCGAAATCACGATGGCCTGTTCTGCCACCAGGTCTTCCCTATCCATAGACAATGGTGTCGGATCAATTGTAGTTCTCCTTTCGTCACCGTGCCTCTCGACGAGTCCGTCCAGCTCTTCCCCGATGATTCCAAGAATTCTGATCCTGCTTGATAGTATTCCTTCGTACTCTACAATTGAATCTTCTAGCTTACCAAGCTCCTCCGAAACTTCTTGTACATTCATTCTGGTGAGTTGGTAAAGCCGTCTTTCGGCAATTGCCTTGGCCTGTCTCTCGGAAAACTCGAAGCGCTTGATTTTGGGGTATTTCTCCTCCCCTCTGAGGTACTTCTCGAAATGATCTCTGGAGTCTGAATTCCTTCCCACCTCGATTATCTCGCCCATCCTATCTTGGGCCTTGATTAGCCCCTCGAGAATGTGAGCCCTGGCTTGGGCCCTTTCCAAGTCATGCTTAGTCCTTCGTTCGACAACCGACTCCCGATGGCGCACGTATGTATGTAGGATGGTCCTCAGATCGAGTTGTACTGGTTCGCCTTTCAGTATTCCCATCATGTTTGAGGAGTAAGACTCCTGGAGCCGACTGGACTGGTAAAGTTGGTTGAGAACCGCATGAGCATCTGCATTCTGCTTGATCTCAATTACTACCCTGATGCCTTCTTTGTTGGACTCGTCTCTTATGTCCCTAATTCCCTTGATAGCCTCTTTCTGAACAAGTTCAGCAATCCCCTGCAACATTGTCGCCTTCTTTACTTGGTATGGTATTGAGTGGATGATCAACCTCTTCCCGCTGGAGTCTTCAAGTACCTCCACTTCAGATCTAATGTGGAATTTGCCATTTCCTGTACGATACATGTCGACTATGCCATCGATACCGTAGATAGTAGCTCCCGTGGGGAAGTCCGGTCCCTTGAGGTATTCCATGTACTCTAGGGCATCAATCTTAGGGGGGTTATCAAGGCCGATTTTTCGGTTTTGCTCTATCACTCTCTCGATATGGAACTTCGTTGCTGCTACTACTTCGTTGAGGTTGTGAGGGGGAATTTTAGTTGCCATTCCGACGGCAATCCCATCACTTCCGTTCAGCAGAAGGTTAGGTAGTCTGGAGGGTAGGACTGATGGTTCCTTCTCCGTTTCGTCGAAGTTTGGCTCCATGTCAATTGTGTTTTTGTTTATGTCATCCAGCATGTGTTGAGATAACCTGTCCAGGCGACTCTCCGTGTAACGCATCGCAGCTGGCGGATCGCCGTCAATGGAGCCGAAATTTCCCTGTCCGTCAATCAATGGGTATCTCAGGGAGAAATCTTGTGCCATCCTGACCATTGTATCGTAAAGTGCCTGGTCTCCGTGTGGGTGGAACTTACCCATTACCTCGCCAACTGACCTTGCAGATTTGCTGTACCCCTTATCATGGGTGTGACCGGCCTGGTGCATGCCCCACAGGATTCTCCTGTGAACTGGCTTCAGACCGTCCCTTGCATCGGGAAGTGCCCTGCCGATAATGACGCTCATTGCATAGTTGATGTAACTCTCCTTCATCTCATCAGAGATGTTTCTCCTAAGAAGATCTTCAGCCATTCCACTCACCTCAAACGTCTAGTGCCGTTACCTTCTTTGCATTCTTCTCAATAAATTCACGACGGTCAGGTACGTCTTCTCCCATCAGGATCGAGAATAGTGAATCGGCTTCCTCGGCATCTTTGATTTCTACCTTCATCATCGTACGTCCTTCGGGGTCCATTGTCGTCTCCCAAAGTTGTTCTGCGTTCATTTCCCCGAGGCCCTTGTACCTCTGCACCTCTACTTTTGATGTAGGGGACTCCTTTTGCAGCCTTCTTACGACTGCATCTCTGTCTTTCTCGCTATGCACCCACTCTATGTGCCTCCCTCTAGAGATGGAGAAAAGTGGCGGTGCAGCAATGAAGACATTCCCGTTGACTATGGCCCGCCGCATGAAACGCCACATGAAGGTAAGAATCAGTGTCCTGATGTGTGCCCCGTCAATGTCTGCATCAGTCATGATGATGATTTTCCCATACCTCAGCTTTTCTGGGTCGAAGGCCCCCTCGTCCTCCTCTTCGTTACCAACTCCAGCGCCAAGCGCCCGGATCATTCTCTGAATCTGTTCGTTAGAGAAAACCTTGGTCAAATTTCTCTGTTGCCTCTCAACATTGAGGATTTTCCCCCTCAATGGCAAGATTGCCTGAGTCCTCCTGTCTCTGCCCATCTTTGCTGAACCACCGGCGCTTTCTCCCTCGACAATGTATATCTCACACTCCGAGGGGTCCTTTGATTGGCAGTCCGCCAACTGCCCCGGCAGTCCGCCACCCTCGAGCACCCCCTTCCTTCTTGTCAGGTCTCGGGCCTTCCTCGCTGCCTCTCTTGCTATGCTTGCTAGAAGTGCCTTTTCGAGAATAGACTTGGCAACTGATGGATTCTCTTCGAAATACTCTCCGAGCCTATCGTTAACGATTTGCTCAACAATTCCTGAAACTTCGCTAGTAACCAGTTTGGACTTTGTTTGGGCGTTGAATGATGGGTCTGGATGCTTAATTGAGACAACAGCAGAAAGCCCCTCTCTGATGTCGTCACCAGAAAGGCTGCTCACCTTTTTCAGTAAGTTCCTTGATTGTGCATAGGAATTTATTGTCCTAGTCAGAGAGCTCTTCAGTCCAGATAAGTGTGTGCCACCATCCGTATTGTGGATGATGTTTGTGAAGCAGTGCACTGATTCAGAGTATGCATCTGTCCACTGCAAGGCCACCTCTACGTGCACCTCTCCCTTGTCTCCTTGCTTAGATCCAATGATGTGTAGCACCTCCTCGTGGATTGCTTCCTTGTTCTTGTTCATGGCTTGCACGTATTCCCTCAGCCCGCCTTCGTACTTGTGTTCAATTTCTACTGGGCTTTCGCCACGATTGTCACGGAGAATAATTTCCAATCCTGCATTTAGGAATGCTGTCCTTCGGAGTCTAGTATTTATTTGCTCGAAATCAAATTCAACGACGTCACTGAAAATTGAAAGATCTGGCTTGAAGTTAATTGTGGTTCCAGTTTTTTCTGATTTCCCAGTCGATTTTAGAGCAGCCCTCCTTTCACCCTTGGCATACTCCTGGAACCACTCTTTGCCATCCCTGAAGATAGTCATAGAGAGCCTCTCTGAAACTGCGTTTACCGCACTCACCCCTACTCCATGAAGTCCGCCAGCAACCTTGTAAGCCTCGTTATCGAACTTCCCGCCAGCATGTAGTTTTGTCATAATCACCTCTGCGGCACTTACTCCTTCCTCCGGATGCTTGTCCACGGGGATCCCTCTTCCATGATCGACCACAGTGATGGAACCGTCTTCTTCTATGTTGACCTCCACTATTTGATTGTGGCCCGCTAGGTGCTCGTCTACAGCATTATCGACTACCTCCCAAATGCAATGGTGCAAGGCTGACCCATCGTGGGGGTCTCCCAGGTACATCCCGGGTCTTTTCCTTACTGCTTCCAGTCCTTCTAGGACTTGGATGCTTTCTGCATCGTATTCATCTGCCATTTTCTTACCTTCGTTGAGGGTTCCCGTAGGGAACCCTCAAACTTCATCGTCTATGTCATAATGTCGCGGTTATTCAACCTAATGGGTTTATTTCTTCCAATACCTCGATTATTCGGAAAATACTCCATCCCCGTGGACCAACCAATTTTCACTCTCGACATGGTTAAACAGGCAACTACGGTCGCATTTCCGAATGAAGCATCCTTTGGTGTGCATAACCCTTAGGGGAGAAACGGCTGAACAGGTGTCTCGAGATGCCTTATCTGCAAAGGACCTCGGAGCTGATTTGGTCGAAGTCAGGATTGACATGCTATGGTTAAGGGAGGAAAGAGTACCAATTGAGAAGGAAAACGACGACAATTATGGCGATCGTAACGAGTTTAGCATCACTCAAAATTTTCTGGACGTCGAAGATGTCGACATCAAGACGGATTTGGAAACAATTTCTGCTTCCATCGATGTTCCTTTGATTTTCACCTGCCGCTCCAGGGACCAGGGCGGATTTTTCCCCGGGGACGAGAGCCAGAGAACGGAAGTTCTGAAGGAAGCAATCTCACTAAACCCTCAGTGGGTTGATTTGGAAGTTAGCATTAATCCTGGAATTAGAGAGGAAATCACCTCCATAATCGGTAAGGAGACCAAGATCATTGCGTCTATTCACTCCAATGAGAAAACCCCGCCTCCCTCGGAAATAGTGCAGGACGTCTTGGACAATCAAGAACTGGGAGATATCGTCAAGGCATGTTATATCACGAAAAACAGGACGGACGGACTCAGAATTTTTGAGGCAGCCTGGGAGTTAAAAGACTCCGATACCGACTCCACTCTCATGGGACTAGGGCCCGGTGGTGACTGGTCGCGAATCCATGCGCCCCTGTTGGGCCAATTCATGGTGTATTCTACAACTGAATCGGGGTGGCACCTTGCACAGCAGGGGAGGATTAACGCCTCAGACCTGAAGACGGCATGGGGCCTTCTAGGTTATGCATAGTCATCCTTCTTTCAGGAAAGGAACCTCGCGTAGCTCTTCGCTTTCCTTTCCTTCAGATGCCGACGAATGGTATCTCGAATGGAAAACTATTGGGATGATGATGCAAGATAATGGGAGTGAGCCAATTAGTAGGTATGCAGTGTAATTGGGGAGGGTGAACCTCTCCTCTACGTCAATCAGCACCTCAACGCTCATGTTTCCAGATGCTCCTTCGTCGTTCGGTCTCCCGTTGTCCCAACCATCCAGAATCAGATGGAACTCCTGGTAATTGCTCTCTCCTCCCAAGCCCGCGAATGACCATGATGAACCAGAAGTGTCAATTGCAACAGAGAACTCTTCGTATGTCACTGACTCGTATGCATGGGCGTCCCGAAATGGCAACCAGATTAGCAGGTCCCTCCACTCTACGGGTACGCTATCAAAGTCGCACAACCCCTGAATAATGTCATCATAGAAGTCATTGGTCCGGCATTCGTAGTCGAACTTGTACTGGTCCAAGTTTGAGTCGGTTAGCAGGTAGATATCCCCCCTTTCGCTAAAGTCTACGCAGAACGTGTATCGATAACCGGGAACAAGTGACATTGAGATGATTGTGGCACTTGAATTACTTACTTCAATTCCTGGGAAACCACTCCATGTTCCGTCTGACCACTCGGTACTTAGTCCCCTGTTCAGTGCCATCAAACGACCATTGTCTTCTGAGGATCTTTCCAATGACGCCTCTCCCCCATCCAGAGTCTCGATTTCAAAGAAATCTCCAGGCTTTATCCCATCAGGCCAATCACTACTGGGTGTAATGTCGCATGAACTCGATGCAGAACTGGCATTATCGGACATCAAAGACATAGAGAAAATAGAGAGTAGGATAATTAGAGGAACTCCAGATAGGGCAAATCTACTTCCAATTGACCGGTTCACTATCTCCGCCTCGTTCTGATTGGTCGTACGTAGCCCGACTCCCTATTCGTCCTCTCATCGGTTGTGAGATATGTTGGTTGCGGAGGCGGAGAGTGCTGATCCATCCCGGGCATCCCTCCTTCAGCCTGGACTTCGTCGACACCGTAATTATCTACCATTTCCATTGCATCAAGTTCATCGTCATCTCTTTCCCTCATAACCATCCAACCCAGGATTGCAACTAGTAGGACCAGTGCCATTAGTCCTGCACTCTCTTTACCAGGAATCAGGTCATTAACGGTCAGATCTGACAGAGTCTTCGGTGGCGCGGTATCCTGTATTGATAGTACTGTAACCACATAGTCCTTTGAAGAGCACACTCCAACCCCGTCACAGACGGTTAGTGAAATCCTGACTTCCCCCGGGCTTCCCCAGGTTTGATTATCTTCGATCCAATCGTCTCGTGTGTCACCGTCGCAACCCTCGATTGTCATGCAGTCAGAGTCATAGAATACGTCCAGATCCCAATTGAATTCTAATCCGCCAGTCAACGACCTATCCTTGTCATTCGCAGGATCTCCATCCCCGTCGCTATCGAAAAGCGCATCCTCGTCAAGCCAAGCAGACTCGAGGAACAAATCGTCCAAATCACTAGCATTTTCCCACAATTCAACTGAATCCCCTTCGATCACGTACTCGCTGTCTATCGGGTTTTTTGTCACAATCTTAGGAGCCTGTGAAACAATCACAACCATCTCTGTAGTGTTGGATTCGCCCTCTGCGAATCCATCAATCACAGTCAGCCTGACCACATACTCGCCAGATCTCTCATAATTGTGCCACACAACTGGTCCACTGGCGGGGGGACTAGCATCGCCAAAGTCCCAAATCCACGAAACAATTCCATTCCATTCCGGACTGTTCATTTCGATTGAGGACTTCCCCTGGAATCCTGGATCTCCATCATGACTCCCGCTACCATCGAATCTAATCATATTGCCTGGAGCAACGAATCCACCTCCTGATGAGGTGTGGGGGACCTGCCAGACAATTGGTTCGTTGCCATCTGGAATTTCATTAATCATCTTCCCCTCCAAGCTAGGGCAACTGAAGGACAGTACTGGGATGGGAAGCGGGTTTTCTATGCTGAACAAGTATATCTTCGGAGCAGACGAAAGCCCCTTCTCGTCCAAGACTACAAGACTAACGCTGTAAAGCCCGGGTTCCGAGAATGTCCTACTAACCGACGAGGTATTCTCAATCGTACTGTCCATATCTGAAATCGTCCAAACATGTACAAGTGCTGACGAGTCCCCATCAGGGTCGAATGACGAGCTGTGGAAAATGTAGGCAGTCCCAACGTCACCATCAATTGGACGATCGAAAATAGCCACTGGGCGCTGGTTTAGGACTTCCACCTGAAAGAACGTAACAGAGGAATTTCCATCATCATCCGTAACTTCTAGTGTCACGTTCTTCAGGCCAGGTTCCCTCCAACCTACAATCGGATTCGCCACGAATGATTTGATTTCTGAAAAATCAGATGCCAAAGAAAGTGACCCCCCTCCTAGGTTAACCCCTTCATCGAAGCTCCACCGGTACTCGACAATGATTCCATCATCGTCAGTGAATACATCGGGCATACTGAGGGGAATCAGAGAATGAGTCTGTAGACTATCCGTTAGAATCTCCCTAGGCACTCTGTTCATCACTCTAACCAGGATTGATTTCTCTGCATATTGAGTCCCATCGCTTGCCCTTAGGGTCATTGAATACACCGTCCCATTAGCGCTTCCGTCGGCCCAGGAGTGTCCTACTTCGTAAAGTCCAACTCCCGAGTCAATCGATCCATCTCCGAAATCCCATTGGAAAGACAACTGCTCTATTGGAACGTTGTCCGATGTACCAAATGAAGAGAACTGGACTCTCTGATTTGTATTGATAGTCAACTCATCATCTATTGAAATTCCTCCAATTGAGATATCCGGAATCGGATTTGATGAGTCATTCACGGAAATGTTCCAAGTCTGTATCTCGGAGAAATATCCACCAGCGTCTACTACTGTTAGAGAGATGGTATATTCACCTTGTTCCACATATGAATGGATGGGATTTTTGAGGCTAGAAATATTCCCGTCGCCTAGGTCCCAGATATACGATGAAGGCGTCTCATTTTGGTTGAAACTTCCATTTGATAATCCGAACCCCCACGGATCAAACCCTCCTCCGAAAATATAGGTTGGCAACCATGTTTCGGTTAGGTTCGTTGAAATCGATCCAGACCCGAACGGCCTCATGTTAAACACATATTCTGGAAGAGAGAGTGCTAAATCCTGCTCCTCGCCCATTATGTCGCTAATTCTGACTACAAAAGACACGTCACCGGAAAATTGCGGTGTGAACCATATTGACTTGGTGGACGGCTCTCCGTTACTCGCAGAGAGGCCGAAACTTGCCGAGTCAACAACTGTGTTATTGGAGAATGCCTCTATTCCGACGTCTAGGGTCTCAAAGTATGCACTTGACGAAACGCTGATTGACAACTCAAGACTGTCATCTAGGCCGTCTTTGTCCCTATCGAAATCATGGATTGCGTCTATGGATACCTCTGCTGGCTCGCTTAGTAGGTCGGCGTTAACCGTGAATGATCCGGTCGGATAAGAACCCCCAGGAAGGACTCCACAGTTTGCGAAGTCAATATCGCAATCGTCTACCACCGAGTTGTACCAAACTAGTAGCCAAACTTCTGAGGTAGAATTTCCAAAACCGTGAATTAGTCCTGTTCCTATGCCGGTGGAACCATCTATCCTAAGCTCGCTCATCGTCCAAGTCCCAGAAGACGCCTCTCTCACTAGTATCGCTCCTTCGAAACCGAATCTATCTGGTTGAATCATCAGATTTAGCGGATCTCCATTCCCCTGGGTGAACCTGAATGAGCTGAATCCCCAACCTTCCAAGCTGTACCCTTGTGACTGCCAAACTTCGGTCCAGACGCCATTTGACTCCCTAGGCGGTGCTCTGCAGAGAACTTCCGAATCACAGTCGTCCTCTAGATCTAGTTCAGAGAAACCAAATGCCCCCTGTGGGCTATCCAAGGTCATCGCAGCACTGAAGTTGGAGAATATCTCGCTCATGGTATCTCCCACAGGTGTCGATCCGGGGCCAGGGTTCCTAGCTAGGTTCTCTATCCCTGAACCGCCAATCGAAGAGTCAGACACAAGGCTCCTGATTGAAGGAGCACCCCCCAGCATGTCTGACAAGTACATCAGGAAGAGGAAGCCAGATCCCCTATCCGAAGACCTTTCATTCCACCATCTGAGGCTCGTGCTTGTGTTCTCTGCCCATGAATTCGCATTCGACTCAAGATCAGAATTTGAACCGAAGCAAACGAACTCTGCCATCTCCGCAGCTCCTTCAACAATCCATAGGTACTCGTATGGGTCCCATGCATTGTGTATCAGTAGGCCAAACTCGTGGGCAAGAATTGGGTTCCTACTCCCAAGGTCGTCCACATCGACAAACAGGGACTCCCTGATCGAAGAAATGCTGGGCTGGAAGTACCCACCAGTTCCCCCAATTCCATCAACTGAGTGAACCACTATCTCGATTTGGCAATTGTTGTCCACATCAGGGGCGTCACCGAAGTGATTAGTATTGGTCGGATAGATTATCGATTCCCATGTCGAGGTGATGTCGTTAAGGGTGGTCGACGAAACAACCTGTCCATCCTCGACGAATACTGCGGCATTTGCAGACACCCTCTCGACCGTTGCCACGATCGTTCCATCTGTGGTTGTTATGTTATCCGAATCACCAACGGACCACGCGCTCTCACAGCTTCTCTGATGCCCACGGGAATGTTGGCTCCCTTTTTCAAATGGGAGAAATAGGCCAGGGTATCCTTCTTTGGCCCATTCAATCTTCAAGTAGGATGAAGCTGAAAATAGCTCAACTCCCCCTTCGTTTAGTAAGTATGACCTCCCATCTTCTTCGAATTGGTAGGGGTATATCTCTCCAGAAATATCCTGATCATTTATTCCATTGTTTCCTTCTTCGGAGGTCACCACAGGTGTGGCAGTCGCAAATAGCATTGTCATCGACATGATCAATACTCGGTGGGTTCGAGTATTTCCAGCAGCCCCATTCATGACAAACACTCCGTTAGAGACTCATTGCAATCCGTCCGAATACGTATTTTAACATCGATGGAGCATCGTTCGTACATGGGAAGTCGCCTCGGCACTGTGTTCTGTTCGGCGATCCTGCTTCTTTCGATATCCGCCACACCACTGAATGCTTCTGAATCAGGTGATTCCGCCGAAGAGAGAATGATTTCCGTAATCGAAACTGTCCCTCATGATCCTGGTGCCTTTACGCAAGGCTTGGAGATTTTCAACGGAATACTGTTCGAAAGCACCGGTCTGTACGGGCACTCCGGCCTAAGGAAGGTCGATACAACCGATGGAAGCGTAATCAGTCAGGTTTCCATAGATGGGACGTACTTCGGCGAGGGAATTACAATATTCAACAACTCAGTTATTATGCTGACTTGGCGTAATGGTACTGCATTGGTCTTCGATTCTGAGGATCTTTCAGTAGAAGGAGAATTCAGTTACCAAGGTGAGGGCTGGGGCATATGTTTCAATGGCGATTTCCTAGTAATGTCCAATGGGACATCCTTGCTGACTTTTCGTGACCCAGATTCCTTTGAGTTCTCTCACAGTATCTCAGTGACTTGGAATGGAAACCCAGTTACAAGATTGAATGAACTCGAGTGCGTAGGGGAACTAATATTGGCCAATGTTTGGCTCCAAGATGTAATCGTGGCAATCAACTCTACAACGGGGAATGTCGAATACTCTGCATCTGCAGGGTTTCTTTCGGAGAATCAGGGCAGCACAGCAAATGAGGTACTAAACGGAATTGCATTTGACAGTTCACGGCAAGGATTCTGGATTACTGGCAAGAACTGGACGGAGATGTATCTGGTAACTTTCGATTCACAAAACGGCGAATTGCTATCCGAATCAGGTAGCAAGAATGGGCATATGGAAATTAGCTCTGAGTTGCTGGTAATTGCAACTGTCATGGTTTTCTTTTTTACCGTGGTAATGCAGCGAAAAATGCCCAACTTCAAGGACCCCCCTAGGGGTGATGATGATGGTGACGGATGAGGGGGACTCAACGGGAATCGACCTCGAGTACTTCTTCGAGGACCTTTCAGGCGAGGATTCAACTAGGATTGCCGGAGCTATTTTGATAATCATTGGAAGCATCTTGGGTGTCCAGCTAGGAATAATGCTAATCTCTGCAGACCCCGGAGAAGTCCTATCTGGAAATCTAGACTCCACGACAAAGTACGCCGATGTTTCCGGCATTGTAAGCACTGCATTGGTTGACAATAACACCGGCGGAGATCCAGTAGAAGGGGTGAAGGTCAGACTTCTAGGATCAGATGGAACCACCACGGGAAGGGAGACTTTCACGGATTCCAACGGACGCTTCACAATTCCAGATGTCCTGAGAGAACCCTCCATCCTATCAGTCACCCATCCTGGTAACAATACCACTAAGATTTACTTGGTTCCAGGAGATAACGCTCAGATTGCCGTTACCCTAACTCCTGGAAACGGCG
Source organism: Candidatus Thalassarchaeum sp. (assembly GCA_022449945.1). Lineage (GTDB taxonomy): Archaea > Thermoplasmatota > Poseidoniia > Poseidoniales > Thalassarchaeaceae > UBA36. Next base: position 21,099 of record JAKURM010000001.1, read on the forward strand.
AGCAGATTATCGATATATTGGTGGAGAGTGATTTGGGAGAATCTGTATCCTTGGCCACTGCAATAGCGGCTCTGACAATTCTTCTGGGTCTTGCAGGCTGCTATGGGTGTGTGGAGGCATACAGGGGTAGCAGCTACAGGAGATCTTGGTGGCTTGCATTCCTCGGACTTTGGAGCCGTGGTATGATATTCATTGGACCTCTATTAATCCTAACGGGTATGGGCCTGGTGACCCTAACTAGAGAGCAGTTTTCCGGAGGCAAGAACTCGAATTCTTGATTGATCATGTATCTGTTCTCAGTAGAGGGTGGAGACGGAAGTGGCAAGGGGCTAGCCACGAAGATCGTTTCCGATGTTCTGGAAAGGGAGTTTTCGTTTTCTTCTGTTGAAATTACCGGCGAACCACGTAGGGATCATGCATTGGGCCGCTTAGCAATAGATTCAGTCAGAAAGAAGACGATGACTCCCGAACAAGAAGCCGGACTTTTTGCTGCAGATAGGTTGGACCACTCTCATGGTTGGATACTCCCTCGTTTATTGGAGGGAAAGGCAGTAGTTAGCGAGAGGAACATCCACTCTTCATTGGTCTACCAAGGAATAGTAGGGGATGTTGGAGTCGATAGAGTTGCCCATATGAATTCAGCAGCCCTCATTCCCGATTTGTGTATTTGGATAGATTGCGACCCTGGCGTTGCAATGAAAAGAATTAGTAGCGAGACATTGAGGGGTGTTTCTAACAAGTCTGAGTATTTCGAGACAACAGACTTGCAGAAAAGAATTAGGGAGGGCTATGCAAACCTCCTTTCCGGAGATTTGGAGATGCCCACTCCGTTCGATATGGGTGCAATATTGGGGCCAATTTCCAATGAAGGCTCGCAGGATCAACTAAGGCGCTTCATTACGGACGGAATCCGGTCATTCTTACACGGCAAGCCCCCTCCGATAAATGTGGAGAAGGAACTCGTCGATCAATTCCAGATTCGTTCCATGGTACGATTATCTCGAGGTCAGAGCAAACTCTCCGGCCTTGGAATTGAACCAGCAAAAAGCAAGACTGACTGGCTAGATGGGAATCCTCCGTGGAAGGTACTAAAGATGGCCCAACTCGCTCATGAGAAGGTCCTATCTTCGGCTTCGGATGAAGAAAGGCAGCACATGCCAAAAAATATCCTCAACCATTCGATGTCATCTATTTGTGGTACTTTGTCTCTTGTGCACACGGCAGACATCTCTGAACTCAGGTCTGCTATGGGTCCTGTGCGGTGCGTCTCCGAAAGACATACGCAGCGGACAGTAAAATTCCTCAAAGATCACTCAGGATGGATTTCACAACATAAGTCGCTAATCGGAAGAGATGCACCGCGTTCACAATTGAAGGAGGAAAATTTCCCTTTTGGGAGGCTCGTTCTAGCAATCTGGCCATTCAGAAGGGAGATCAGGAAATGGCAGACTGCCAATCCCGGTACACACCCGAGATTTTGCATGGGACAACTAGTCAAGTCTGAAAGGTTTGAATCAGCGACTCACGATTCGATTGCAAGACTTTCCATCCTTGGGAGTGGGAGGGGTGGGATTGATACTCCTCAAAATCCCGATTCTCTGGTGGATTGGTGGACTGGGAAGTAGTATTCTCTACTTTGTAACCAGCCTAGATTCGGCTGGAAGCAGTACATTACCCGGGCCTTTGAATTTGTTTGGTCGTGCAGAGAATGCCGAGCAGAACCACCATCCGCCCATTATGCCTGCTATCGCCCCAGTTAGGAGCCTAAGCGGGTTGTTCGATTCGTATGACGAAAGAAGTAGTTGGCTGAATCCATCTCTCACCATTGGAATAAGCCCCAAACCCATAATTGCAAAGACTGCAATGAGACGCTTGTCATTGTGATACAGCGATTCCGTATTTTCGTCAGGGAGAACCGATAGGAATGTGTCCCTAATCGTCCATCTGTTGAAACCTCTGTAGTAGAATATCGCGCATCCTATTGCAAATCCAAGGAAAATTCCTATATCTCTGGCGCATACTGGAAGCTGGTTGCCATTTATCTCCCAAGATCTGTAGTGTTTTTGATGGCAGTTGAGATCTCCAAAACCGTATGTAAAGGCAAAAACTGGATTCAGTTCCATCCAAGCAAATGAACCACCGTGCTCCGACTGATTGTGCCCTATTCCCGAACCACCCCGATGCTCTCCATTCCCCCAGCTATCGTGATAGGCATAGTCAATCGCGTTTGCCCTCCCAGAAAGCTCCGGTACAGAGCCTGCCGGTAGGATTGCTGGAGCCAAGAAGCACAATACTAGGTAGGCCGCAGTAATCCCGCCAAGAATCTTGGAAACCCTGGTCTCCCTGAGGCGTTCTGTCAGCCCATTCTTCTGGATTTCCAATTCGTTCACTGAACTTCCCAATTTGACCGCAGTTATAGCCTTCTCTTAATTTTTTGAATAGTCTGGAACTCCTTCGCAGCAGGCTTCCACTACTGTCCTACAGATAGGGCACTCCATGTGTTGTCGAACTGGCACGGCTCTACCACGGAATCCGCATAGGCAGGAAATTTCACTGCAATGGTCAACATCCATGCTCCTGCTGAGAGTAGATGGTCCAAATCAATTGCCTATGTTTTCTGGTACAAGCCCTCAAGCTCTTCGGTTAGCATTCCGACCAGCCAATTGTGCATTGTCTCGCTCCCCATTTCGGAAAGAGTCGAGTTAAGGAAAGCTGCTATTAGGGCCCTTTTGGCTTCTGAACTATCGTATCCTCTTGATTCAAGGTAGAATAACTGGTCTTCATCAATCGGCCCATTTGCAGTCCCATGCCCACATCCAACTACCTCATTCTCCATTACTTCAAGCTCTGGAATGGAGTCAGCCTCAGCATTTGGAGAAAGCAAAAGGTTGTGGAAAATCTGGGCCGCGTCGGCCCCCCGCGATCCTTCGGCAACTCTGAGCATCCCAGTCCCAATCGTTCTGCTTTCGCCACCGCATGCAGAATGCCAAGACAATCTGCTAAAGGTTTCTGGCGCATCGTGCTGTATCTCGATGTGGTGATCTAGGTGCATCTTTTCAGCCGACATCACAGATCCCAGAACCCTCAAGTTCCCTCCTCTTTCTCCCATCCTGAAGCGCAAGTCAGCCTTGGTTTTCTCAGAACCTGATGATATCGTCCCTGCCCTTAGGTGAGCGTCTCTTCCAACGCTAATCAAGTCAGAGCGTAGCACTGTTCCTCTATTGGCTAGGTTAATCACGATGTCATTCACGATTGACCCATTTCCAATCAGTCCAGAACGCATGAACCCAAACCAATCGCTAGCCCCCACTATCCTGGTAACAATCTCAATGTTAACTCTGCTCTCAACTTCAATACCTAGGTGAAGTACGGACGGATTTTCCCCGACATCAATCTCTAATATCACTGGATTTTCCGATGAGAATCCAGAATCCACTTCCAAGGTGTACTGCGATTCAGTGGAGGCAGCAATAAGGAAATTACTGGTCAACTCATCATTTTTCGGGAGTCCCGAGGGAATTGATGCACCCTTAACCAGCCTCACTCCTTCTGGCGTACCCTCTGATTCGATGGACATCAGCTTCAAACTTGGCCCGTCGAATAGGGGTATCTCATCTATCTTGCCTGTAGGGTGCACTCTTCTCCAGGGGGTGTATCTCCAAAGATGGCTGGACCTATCCGGCTCTCCCAATGACCGGTACTCCGATGCAGCGTCCAAGCTCCCACCTATCCGATGCTTCCTTCCATTTCTAGGGCCATGAGTTGGTTCAACTCTACGGCATATTCCATCGGCAATTCCCTAGTAAATGGTTCAAAAAATCCATTGACTATCATTGCCAGAGCCTCTTCCTCTGAGTGACCCCTGCTCATAAGGTAGAACAATTGTTCATCACTGACTTTGGATACACTTGCCTCATGTTCGCATCTTGCTGTGGGGTTGGAAACTTCCATGGTCGGATAGGTGTCTGATCTACTGGATTCGTCAAGTATCAGGGCATCACAAACTACGTTTAACTTACAGTTTTCGGCCTTCGGCGAAACAGTAACCATTCCCCTATAGGAACCCCTTCCACCATTCTTGCTGATACTTTTCGATAAAATCTTGCTAGTGGTGTTTGAAGCTAGATGGTGAATTTTTGCACCTGCGTCCTGATGCTGACCCTCTCCGGAATACGCTACTGAGATGACCTCTGCATGGCTCCCTTCGCCCTTGAGGATAACAGCTGGGTACTTCATCGTCAACTTGCTCCCTATGTTGCCATCAACCCATTCAATAGTTGCATTCTCATGGGCAATCCCCCTCTTGGTAACAAGATTGTATACATTGGAGCTCCAATTTTGAACTGTGGAGTATCTGATATGCGCTCCAGGTAGAGCAATCAGTTCTACAACCGCGGAATGCAAAGAGTCAGTAGAGTATGTAGGGGCCGTGCAACCCTCGACGTAATGGATGCTGCTTCCTTCATCGGCGATGATTAGGGTTCTTTCGAACTGCCCCATGTTCTTTGCGTTAATCCTGAAGTAAGCTTGGACGGGCATTTCAACTTTAATTCCCTTTGGGACATAAATGAACGAACCCCCGGACCAAACTGCCGTGTTGAGGGCAGAGAATTTATTGTCTGTAAGTGGCACAACCGAGCAAAACCATTTCTTCACAATTTCAGGATATTCCCTTAATCCGCTGTCCATGTCAAGGAAAATCACCCCTTGCTCTTCCAAGTCCCCTCTTATGCTATGGTAAACTGCCTCTGATTCGTATTGTGCCGTAACGCCTGAGAGCCACTTCTGCTCGGCTTCTGGAATGCCCAGCTTGTCGAATGTGTTACGGATGTCCTCCGGAACATCTTCCCAGTTTTTCTCTGTTGCATCAGATGAACGAAGGTAGTAGCAAATCTTGTCAAAGTCAATCTCTTCCAGCATCGAAGTATTGCCCCAATTTGGCATCGGCCTCTCCATGAAGTGGTGGAATGCTTTGACTCTGATTTCAGTCATCCAGGCAGGCTCATTTTTGAGGGATGAAATCTCCCTAACTACTTCCTCAGATAGCCCGAAATCAAACCTAATCGTAGAATTCTCTGGATCATGCCATCCGGCCTTGTAGTCTCCAACAGCTTCTCGCGCTTCTTTGTTTTCGACCATTCTCTCTCACTCCTGTTGAAGCCATTCGTACCCTTGTTCTTCAAGTTTTGTCGCCAGCTCAGGTCCTCCGGATGAAACGATTATACCATCCATCAGAACATGCACTTTGTCTGGATTGATGTGTTCTAGTATTCTAGAATAGTGAGTAATAATTAGGGCTCCAGAATCGGAATCTCTGATAGCGGCATTAATGCCTTCCGAAACCGTCCTAATTCCATCTATATCCAAGCCACTGTCCGTCTCATCCAGTACGGCCAGTTTGGGTTTCAATAGCATCAATTGGAGAATTTCGAAACGCTTCTTTTCCCCTCCACTGAATCCATCGTTTACATATCTGGCCAAGAAGCTTCTCGGAACATCGAGAGATTCCATCGCTTTGCTAAGATCCTCTCTGAAAATCGAACCCTTCGCCGCCTCTTCGCCTCTAATGCTAGAGACTGACTTTCTGAGGAAGTTCCCAACCTGTAGCCCTGGAACTGCTTGAGGATATTGGAAGGATAGGAAAACGCCTGCCCTGGCCCTTTCCCAAGCCTCCATTTCCAGAAGGTCTTCGCCATCTAGGATCACTTCGCCTTTCTCTACCTCAAATTCCGGATGCCCCATGATTACATTTGCAGTAGTTGTCTTCCCACTACCATTCCTTCCCATAATTGCATGAATCTCTCCGGGTCCGATTTCTAGATCGATCCCCTTCAATATTTGATTGCCATCAATCCCTGCATGCAGGCCCTTAATTTCGAGCAATGCGTTGCTTCCCGCCATGTTATCAATCAATGCGGGAATTAGGAGACTTTTGAATCTCTCTTCCCTCCCCGTTCATCCTAAATCACACAAACATCTCGCGAATCCATGGATGGCGGGGACGACTCCGATGTAAATCCCATCGAAGACCTCGAGGAACTGTACAAGGAGCAGATTCAGGAATTGATGGAGAAGGAGTCAAAGAGGATAGTCTCTGAAAACACAGATCCCTCTGAAATTAGTAGGCTACAGTCCCTTTCCGTAGTGGATTTGTTCGAACGCGGCGACAGTGATATTGTTCCCGCATTGATGGCTCGCTTAGGTCCCGTCAGAGCAGCATTGGATGGGCATGGTGGCGCATTGGTGGTTACCGATGGCGTTGTAGAGGAATCGAATGATGGCCGAAGGGTCATCTCCCTTATTTTGGACCTTGATGGTGCATGCGTATCTTGCGGAGCGGCACCAGGTACACTGAAAGGAATCCAGGACGACCTTCTTGCAGAGAATGAGATTTCTTCCGTACGCTTTACTTCATCTATGCTGGAATGGTTTGATGAGATTCAGAAGGAGTTTGTTCTAGAGCATGGTGGCGTGACATTCGTCTAACCAATCAAGTCAACCAACCTGTGTATTGCTCTAGGGGAAAATCCGAGAACGGCTTCATCCCTGCCTTCAATCAAGGTTACGAAATCAGCCGCCTCTCCGGCTATATCGTAACCCCCTGCCTTGCCCATCCAGGAGCCACTGTTGACGAGCGTCACTACTCCCTCCTCCCCTATGTCCTCGAATTCAACTATGGAGAAATCGGTCCAGAGCTCTACGGCCCAACCTTTGATAAAATAAATCGAATCTCCATCCTCGCCCTTCAGAACGAAACCGGGAGGATATGCTATTGCAGTTGATGACCAAACTCTATGCCTCCTGCCGGAAAGACGGATTAGCATCCCAGCAGCCTTTAGATGACCCGTAGGTTTACCCAACGGAAGCTTCGAGTCATCGGGGTCCTCGACCAGGGTGTCTGCCACAACCATTAATCGACCCCTAGGGTTAATTTTCGCCGATTCCAATATTGCATTTTCTGCCTTGTGAAGGCAAGCTGCTTCTACTTGATTGCTTACTTCTGAACCGTATATTGGCTCGGGCTCCGGCTCCATGATCGAGCAGAACTCCAGGCTTACGCCCATCCCCTTGACTCTAGAAGAAAGCCATTCTCTTCTCCTAGTCGACTCGGAGGCGAGAATTATCGAATCCATTTGAATCCTCAGAGGTCTACTCTTTCTCCGCAAACGGGGCATTTGGTAGCGACAACTCCCTCGCCCGCGGAGAACCTTCCCCCACAGTTTGCACAAATTGTCGGTTTCCCTCCGACGAACTGACTTCCGGGTGCAATATCGGGGAATGGCAATTTATCCGGACTAACAACTTCTCCTTCTAAGATTTCAGCATCAGAAATAGGCATGCTGCCGGACTCGGCCCTTTTCTCTCTGCGCCCCCTCCTAGCGGAGGCCCCCGTGTCTTGCTCGGAACTCGACTCTACCAACTCAACCAAATTGGCATCTACTGAAATGTCGGAATCATCGACCAAGTCAACTATGTCATCCTCCATTCGCACTTGGGTGCCATCATCGATAGCCCTTCTCTTGCCAATCCACCTAATTCCTTGGGCAGAAAGTGATACTAGTGTCACTAGGCCAAGAATGAGAATTGCGAAGGCTACTCCAATCACTAGAATCTCAAAACTTTCCTGGTCAAGTCCCAATGATGATCTTACCCGATCAACCAGGTCAACATCCCTGATATCGCTGTCATCGTCAATTAGGGACCTGATTTGCCAACCGCTCGGAGTAGAGACAACTAGCATGCTTTCCCCGAGTTCGGGCGATCTATCTGCCATTTCGAATTGCCCTGAGACAATGACATTGGAAAGCCCGATCCAATTCCCCTCATAGCTGACTTTTCCGAATTCCACTTGAGGCCCATATGGCCCAACTCTGTCGAAAATCACCTGCAAGCCATTAGCCGTCTCGATGATCTCCGAACCTGTCATCCCTCTAGCAGGGATTCGAGACTCCATTCCCTCTTCAGCTTTGAATCTTGAATCCGCCACAATCGAGACCAATTCCGAGTCTTGGGGGTCTCCCTCTCTCCAGATTGCGATTATACGATCCTCCTTGTCCTCAACAACAACGGCCAATTCAGGAAATGAAGCTTCATCCCCTACTGCCTTCTTGTAACTCCATGTCGAGTCAGAAATCCCCCCATGGGCATACCATAGGCCAATCCTCTCAACTCCTGTTGTGTCGTTCCTACTTGTCTGGTAAAGGAGATGGCCCTGTTCATGCCCGAACTCTATTGCAAGCGGTTCTGATAATGATGGTGGAACATCTATGTCCGAAATTATGCTCGGATTTTGCGTCCAATCAGAAGAAGAGACCGGAGCATCAGCGTATATGGTGAAGATGTTTGTAACATCATCCATGGTTCCTCCTGTGAAAATATCCCTGTGGTAACCTGCAACGATGATTTCTGTATCCTTAACATCCAAGTCAACTCCCCAGTATTTTCCATCCGAAAGTGGCATTCCACCTAGGAGGTCTTGAATCGGGGCCATTCTGCATGTCGGGTCAATTGTCGAGTAGCTCACTGTCTGCATTAGGAAGCCGTTCGAGTCCAAATACCTCCTAGTCCAAACTAGATGTGCATAGCCATCTTGAGTACTATGCACTGCTAGGTCTCCCGACCAACGATCCTCCATGATGTTGGTACATTGAATTAGTGACTTTGAAGGAGTAAGGCGGTAAAGGTACAGAGTCCCTTCCTTTTCGCTAATCAATATGTCACCCTCTTTTTTGTCAATACTGATTATCTCTATGGGTTCTTCCCCGATGTTGATATCAGCCGCCCTCGGCCCGGTCAAGGTTGAGCTGTCTACAAGGATCGTCTTGGACAGGTCATTGTTTGACCAGTCCAGGTCACTTCCATCTTCCACAATCGCATTTATCCTGATATCCCTAGGACCAGAACCGTTTGGTGTGTAGTAGAAAGAAATCGTTGAGTGGGAACCTCCCAAGACAAATGGAGTGCTAGAGTTGCCAATCTGCTCCCACCCCCTCTCGGTCTTCTCTTCGAGAATACCAATCACTTCCATTGAATCTGTGGAACCTAGATTGTCCACCCTTGCCTCTATGATGACTTGTTCTCCCGGCCGAGGAACTGCCGGACTGGTTGATATTGAGCCAGACCTAATTGCCAGGTCGACTCCTGGTGGCCTAGGGAGAACGGCGAATGTCCCAGAAAGTTGATTGTTCGAATCGTCCAATTCTTGAATAGAGTTCAACGGATCGATTGTAATTCCAATCTGCGCATCTCCTTCTGTACTTGGGTTCCAGTACAGTACAATCTCTACGAATTCTCCAGTGTCTATGTTCGGGATGACGTACTCGTCTCTTCTAGAACCGCTTTCCTCCAGAATCACTCCGACATCGGTTGCCGCCTTGTCGCCGGTATTGCGCATAGTTGCCCTGACTTCCAGGAAAGTGTTAACATACGCCTCTTTCATTGGTATACCAAACTCTTGGACTGAGATCGAACTACTTACGAACTGCAAATCTGGCTGTGGAGGGACATTGTCTACTACAACGAATCTACGTATCTCATCCGTAACTACTCCCGGGGCACTGATGAGCCTGACAGACAGCCTATACTCGTCGTCTTTGACATTAGTGGTATCCCAGTTGAAACTCCAATCTTTCCATCCATAGTCCCCTTCGACGCACCGGGTGTCGCTTTGCTCTTCCCTGAACATGTGTACGCAGTATGGGTGATCGTCTACTTCGCCCGGACTGGAGCCATGCCCTATTCCATATGCGTCCCAGGTACCATCACTGTAGAATGCCCCTTCTTCCCAGTCCTCACTATCCAACCTCCATTGAATTGTTCCATTGAAAACCGATTGGAATTGACCCCTGACCTGCACAGATCCCGATACTTCATCAAGCCCGCTTGGTGACTCCAGGGTGATGTTGACCCTCCCAACCGGGAATGAGAACTCCGTGGTATTGCTCCATCTGCCGATATCGTTTCTTGCAGCAACCTCTCCATATACCATCACTTCACTGTACTCTTCGGGCAAATTGGGGACCGTGAAGGGGACGGTCCAATTGGTGATCCCGATTGGATTAGTCCAATCTACTAACATAGATGCTGTTGTCGGCTTGTTGTACTCTTCTCTGTAGTTTATCCTAACCCGAACTAGGACTTCTTCTATCGTACCATTGTCCTCCCCATCTTCATCAATGTGCCCACGGAGGTTGTATGACTCGCCCTCAATAAGCCACGAGTGCTTTGCTGGGCTCTCTATCTCGACCCAGTGTCCTTGTTGGGGGTCTCCTGGGCCCAGGCTCTGGTTTGTATTACCACCTCCGGTACCAAACATTTCGCTAGCCACTAATCCCCCATCGATTATTCCGAATCCGTATTTTTCATTCCATGAGTAGCCTTGGTATGTATCATCAGTAGACCATTCGTCTCTAAACTCCGATCCAGCCATCAGGAACTCCCTGATTGCCTCACTCCTGCTACCATCTTCCGAATCCATGAAGTCCATTTTCCTAGACTCCCCGATTTCCATCATGATTGCTACCAGTCCCGCCACAGCAGGCGTGGACATGCTTGAACCTGACTTCTGGACATAGTCATCCTTGGCCCTATTGACATCAGACCCCGGGATGATGCCGGAAGACTCAGCGTGCTTGGCCGAATTGATGTTTGATCCCGGGGCCACGACCCACGGCTTCATTTCGTCATAGGAGTCGGCATCTCCGTCGTCCTGCCTCGGACCGTAGTTTGAACTGGAAGAAATCTGGTCATCCTCCCTATCTATCGAATTTTTGTCATCTAGCCAACCAACTGTAATTGCGGTGTCAGCCGAACCAACTGAGTTTACGTTGTTCGCACCATCGTTCCCTATTGCTGCAACGCACACCAACCCACTTTCGGAAGCCTGGTTGACCAGATTCGCCTCTGCCGAGGTCCCGTCTTCGTTGTTGTCAGATGCTCCGGTACTGGCACGGCCGAAGGACATCGAGACAACCTGGATTCCCCTGCTTGACTCGTTATTTCCCCAGTCGGTATCTTTGTTGTTTATCACCCATTGAAGTCCGGCTAGTATCGATTGTGAATTCCCCCCGCCGTAGTCCTCCATTACCTTGACGTCAACTAGGTAGGAGCCAGGGGCGTACCCTTGTACAACTCTAGAAGAGTCGCCTGTTCCCAGTGCGATTCCGGCTACATGCGTACCATGCCCATCTCCGTCATCCGGGTCTTCCTCCGAGCATCCAGATTGGCCGACTCCCGTCGAATCGCATCCTGCCACCCACTTTGGATCCTCGAGGTCGTCTGGCTCGTTTGAGTTGTCATTGTTGTCATCCGAAAAATCGTCAAGGGAGAAGTGCTCGTTATCCACTCCAGTGTCCAATATAGCAATCACAATTCCAGAACCATGGTACCCAAGACCTCTGATGGCATCATCGTACACGTCGGATTGGCGGACCTTGGATCCTTTTGCTGCCTTGTCCAAGTAGGGAACGATTACGTTTTGCTCTTCTACCAGGACAACCCCCTCCAATCCCCAGATTTCCATCAGGGAGCTAACAGGCACGTGATCCAGAACAATTGCATCTAAGTTGTCCATCGGCATGAACCAAGACCCATCCTGTTCCCAGCCATGGGACTCTATGACTTCCCTGATGGAATTGATATCAGAGGTCCCAGGGTGCCATGCATAGTGGACAATTATGGCTACAGTTTGTCTTCCATCATCCCCCAATATGGAAGTCTTGGAAACCGATTCCCTCTCTTCCAAGATTATTTTTTGTAGTCTATCATCAAGTCCATTTGAGTCAGCATCTGACCAGAATCCGTACCACCAACCATATTCCATAGCAGGGGGCGAGGAGTCAAGTGGGGTGAATTCCGGTGAGCGATTCTTTTCTTCACAGAGTAAGAATTCACAGAAGGACATATCGGCATCATTGCTTGATGGCTCGTTCAATGCCTCGTTGGCATCATTGGAGAGATTTCCTGAGGCCATTCCAACCGAAATATCGAGCACCAACAACATCAAGGCAGCGATAATTGGTGTGACTGAACCAACCCTTTTTGACATGGCTCTCGTAGAGAGCCAAAGTAATGGCCTGTATAACTCCAACCTATCCGGGCCTCAATCCGGTGACGTTATGGCCACTCGAAATGGGAAGCGGAAACCCCACATCTTAGTGTGCAAACATCGCGTTCAACCATTGCTATAATCTCCCCATCACATTTTGGACAGATCGTGTTTTCTGCCAACTCTTCTAGCCATGCTTGCCTGGTCTCCAGTTCATCACCTTCTTGACGAAGCTTAGCCAGAACTCTAGCCGCTCGACCTTCTAACTTCTTGCCCGACAGACTCCAGGGGTCTTCTCCCAGAACACCCATGCTCTCAACCGCCCGCCTTCTTGTTCCAGGAGAAAAACCACCTGATACCGTAGCACTTTCGTATAATTCACTGGGTGCCCCTTTGGCAATTGGTCGAGCTGCCACGTAGGCCAGTAAGAAGCCACCAACATGAGCCATATGTGCCACATTACTTTCTCCCGCCGTCCCTGTCTGTATGGAGTATATCTGGAATATCTCGAGCCCCAGCCTGAAGAATGCAATGAGCCATACAGGCCATGCCCGGATCAGGAACAATAGTGGGAACTCTATCTTGTCCTCGGGCCAACATGCCATGTACGCACCGAGAATTCCAAAGGCCGCGCCGCTTGCTCCTATTGCAGGAACAGATGACTGCGGATGAGTCGCAATCCACGCTATATTGCCTCCTAGCAGACCAATGATGTATACTGCAATCCACCTCTTTGGACCCATCCTCTGCTCAAGTGGAACCCCGGCTAGTGCAATTACCAGAACGTTACCCAAGACGTGGATGAAATCCGCATGCAACCATGCTGCCGTAATTATTCTGTGATAATGGCCAAATCCTTCTCCGATGGGGATATTTTGATCTGTAAATATAGTCGGAACCAAGCTGAAAAAATGAATTGGGTGGAAGCTAATATTGAAAGTCTCCAGGGCAAACTGCAGAAACATTACCAGCAATAGAGAAAGTACCGTTGCCAGCGCAATGCTTGTCTGATTCCGTATTGCAGATATGTATGGCCAAATTGCAACGGTAATTATTGCTACTACCCACAGCATGTCCGTTGACTCAAGAAGTCCCCATGCCCAGTCACTATCCGATGGCGCCGACGCCATAACGGGCCCTGCTACCTTGTCCCCAAGAGTGCTTCGTAGGACGGAACCCCTCATACGAAGTCACTGCACCGCTCCAGCATGGGCCGGCTCTCCATTGCCGAGACTAGGGAAGTTGTCGTCCACAGGGGTTCAAGCAGGGTCCTCTCATCCACATCATTCTCCCTCGAAGAGGGACAACTAGTTGCTATCGTAGGAGAAAACGGCTCTGGGAAGACAACATTGATCGAGACTCTAGCAGGAATAATCCCTCTGAGGGAAGGTGGTGTTTATTGGAGGGGAAAAGAAGGGAAAATTGTCACAGTAAGGGACTCTGAAGGACGTAGGAATGCCCCCCCGCCGATGGGACTGACTCTTCAAAAGGATGGGATATGCGGGGATGAGACCGTCAGAGAGCGCATGTCTGCTTCTCTAGAAGTAGCCGGGCTAAAGGTAGGAAACGAGGTAATAAACAATTTATTGGAAACGTGGGGGATATACCACAGATCTGAGGATCGAGTTCTTCAACTCTCAGGAGGTCTTCGAAGGAGACTCTCGCTGTTATGCGGAATCGCACCCGCGGCACTTCGTGATGAACCAACTGCTGTACTACTTGACGAACCTTCAGAAGGCCTTGACAAATCAGCAAAGGATACATTGGTGGGTTGGCTAAGGGCACTTTCCTCTAGGAATCACGGAGTTGTCTTTGCAACCCATGACAGTGATTTGATCAAATGCGCAGATAGGGTATTATACATCAATGATGGGCATCTATCGGAGGAAAAGGGAGAGTCTTCAGGTAATCTCTGTGTGTTGCCAGAAACATGTACCTCGGAGGAGCCCAGCCCAATATTCTCGGCTGTAAGATGGGCTCTAAGGACGGAGTACAGGAACCCCATCGATACCATTGGCAAGGCTACTCCAGCAGTAGTCTGCCTCTTGCTGGCATATGCCTTAGTAGGGGAATTGGATATTGATTCCCATGGTAGTGAACTTCTTGCAGCATTGGTTCTTGCCCCGGCATTCATTACGGCAATATCCTCTCCCGCAATACTGCACCGTCTTTCCGAATCAGACAGCGGTAGGTGGTGGGATGCAGTGGTGGGCCCAATGGCTCGTCCAGCCTTCTCAATCGGAGGGGCTTCGATACTATTGCCAATCCCCATTGTTTACCTCTCTTGGTTCGTCCTAGCGGGCTCGGTAGATCCTAATACTTCATCAGAGGTACTTTGGTGGCTTTGGCTGCCTGCGCTCTCAATGTTGGACTTGGCCGTGGCAGCAACTTCACTACATCTTCTGGTTTCTGACCTATCCAGGTCAAGTGCCGTACCTGCACCTCTTCTTCTGATTGTTCTGGTTTGGCCATTCCTTGAGCTCACTGATGCATTGGCAGCAATTATCGATGGGGGGATGGAATTCAGCCTCACCCTGCAGGATCCGATAATTACGTGCCTAATCGCCAGCCTAATCTCCGCTCTAGTCTGGCTTGGAGCTGTACTGATTCCAGATTATTGAGGAAGAGCATTCTTGACTAGTCAAACAGTCGCAGACTCGTGCTTGATTCGAGGTCGGCAGCCGTCCCACTCACTGCCTTGGGCCTGCTTGGGGCTGGTACTACTGCTATTCTAGGATTTGTTTGGGCGCCATTGGTTAACCCCGATGTATGGCATGCCCCAGAGGCATATCGGATTCTCTACTGGCACGTTCCTTTCGCATGGACTTCTTTCCTTGCGTTCTGCCTATTGTTCGCTGGCTCTCTGTTATGGTTCCTCAGACGTTCCGAGAGGGGATGGGGGATGCTTGTCATTGGTTCCGAACTTGGGCTCCTTTTTGGAACTGGGGTAATAATTTCTGGGCCCATTTGGGCTTCGGCGGAGTGGGGTGTTCCATGGGACTGGGGGGACGCACGGCTGAATACGTATGCCTTGCTAACGGCTGTTGCACTTTTCCTTGTGATGTCCATCAGAAGCCAACCGGATGGTGAAGAGACCAGAGACAGCCTTTCCACCATCGGAATATTGGGATGCGTCGTATTGGTTCCCATTACCGTATTCGCAACCACGCTTTGGCAAAATAGACACCCAGGTGTCGTCGTATTAGAGTCAGAGGAGACTGGCCTGGATCCAGATATCAAGCTAGTTTTGATGCTGGGCACGGCCTCTTTCCTAGTCTTATTTGCCGGGCTAGTGGCACTGAACGATGCGATCAGGTCGGCTTCCAAGAAAAACGAGGAATTACTGCTGTCCATCGATAAGGAGGCTCTTTGATGTCTGGGACTTTCGAGGCCGTGCTTACCTATGCCATTCTCTCAACATTGCTAGGATTCTACGTGTTCGGCCGTATCAAGCTTCTTTCACAGCTAACTTCAGATATCTCTGCTAGCCGCTTGGATCTCAGTGAAGAATAGCCACCCTAAACTCTCGGAAGCCTTCTAACGGGGAGTATTAGCGCAGAATCGGGGAAATCCATGACTGGAGGGGCTTTTTGCATTATTTGTGGAGCGGAACCCCCCCTTTCTTCCGACAGGATGTGCGAGACCTGCCTCAGGGAGAGAACCGTCCTATCCATGATCCCTGAAAGGATTCAACAGGACAGATGTGCAAAGTGCTCCTCTTACGAAGTAAAGGGCAGATGGTCGAAAATGTCCGAAGATGACATCTCCGATATGAGGGTCAGAGAAAATCTAGTTCTCGAAGAGCGGGCCCTGGGGGCTAGCATCTCATTCTCATCTCAGATTATCGATGACAGGACCATCAGGCTAGAAGTGGATGTCAGTGGAATAATCGAGGGTTACGAATTTTCCGACTCCCATTCAACCCTGCTCCAAACGAGCAATGCCGTTTGCCCCTCGTGTACTAGGAAGGCGGGTGACTACTTCGAAGCAACAGTTCAACTGCGTTCTGCTGGAAGGAAACTCGACGCGCAGGAATTGGCCGACCTAAGGTCAACTCTGGACGAACTGATAGAGTCCATGGAATCGAACCCGATGTTCTTCGTGACAAAAGAAGGGCCAGTCCCAGGTGGCTGGGATTTGCAACTGGGCTCGAAGAGCCTTGCTAGAAGTTGGGGTCGGAATCTCGTCAAATCTTTTGGGGGTTCAGTCAAGGAAAGCTCGACAGTAGTTGGTATGAACGATGGCGTGGAGGTAACAAGGCTGACCCTCAGTTACAGGAAGCCCGCGTACGCCATCGGAGACGTGGTAAAACACAAGAAGTCACTATGGCTTGTGTCTAATTGGCAGAAGGACGGCCCGATTCTGCGAAGGATAGACAGATTTGAGAGAAGCGGCGCTACTTGGCGAGACATGGAATCATCCTCCGTAGTGTGTTCGAAGTCCGAACAGCATGTAATACAGGTCCTGAACAGAGACAGCTCTGCTGCCGAGTTCATGGATCCATCAGACTACAAGGTCACAACAGTGGCACTTCCCTACGATGACGACGGTGAAGCGGGAGAATTGCGCATCGCCTTCATAGACGGGGGGTGGCTGGCTCTGCCTGTCTCTGACAGGAGTGGCGGGAAATGACTGAACCGGATTTCAACGACCTCCTGTCCCGATTTGACCTCCGTGACATGGCCGGGTTCACTAGAAAGTTCGTAGACGATCTTCGGTCCTCAATGTCTGCCACGATAGACATAGGTGAAGATTCGGACTGGAGTGGCGTAATATGCCTGGGAATGGGTGGCTCGGGCGCCGGCGGATTGTTCCTTAGGGCTCTCTCAGATGATTCTGGAGGCCTGCCCTTCGTTGTTTGGAGGGACTATGGGCTGCCTTCTTGGTGGGGCCCGGACTGGCTTGTTATTGCAACTTCATACTCTGGAAATACTGAGGAAACTCTGGATGGAGTTAGGGAGGCAATCTCCAATGGTGGAACTGTCGTGGGAATTTGCTCAGGTGGAAAATTAGAGGACACCCTGCTGGAAAGCGAAGGCTCGGTATGTCTCAATGTCCCGACGGGTCAGATGCCACGCTCTGCATTCGGCCACATCTTCGGAACTCAACTATCGGCCTGCTGGTCGTTGGGTTTGCTTCCCGAACCGAGACCCGAGGAAATCACAGGGATGCTCAGCAGACTTTCTGAGGTTTCCGCGGATGCCGATATCTCAGATAACTCTGGAATGGCGGCGACTCTCTCTCGTTCTTTAGTTGGAAAGGAGGTGGGGATAGTTTCTCCAGCCTGCCTCGGTCCGGCTGCTTACCGATTTTCTTGCCAACTCAATGAGAATTCTGCAATACATGCAACTTCTTCCGATGTACCCGAAATGAACCACAATGAGATAGTGGCGTGGTCAATCAATGAACCAACAAACAGAGCACTATTGTTGCTTTCAAGTGACGACTTACATCCTCGGACAACGGCTAGGATTGATTGGATGATCGACGAAGTCGAGGCCTCACCGACATGGGTCATCGACTGCGATGGCGAAAGTTTGTTGGAAAGATTACTCTATGCTGCTCACGTTACCGACTGGATATCTATCGGGCTTGCTGTCCTTACCGAAGAAGATCCCTCAGATATGCATGCTATTGAGTCATTGAAGTCCCACCTTGCGTCAATTCAGTAGAGCTGACCAAGCACCAGCCTAGGATCTGGATAGTCCCTGAGTGACTGATCTCTTTCTTTTGGAGAAACCACTCCCGGAAGGTCATGAGTCTCTGGCTCAATAAGGGAAAGCTGGAAGTGAAGGTGTGGCTCCCATCCTCCGTTCTCATGAAAGTCACCTAGCCACCCAATCACCTCTCCAGCAGAAATTTTCTGACCTGCATACTTACCTTCCAGAGAAGCAGCATCAAGATGGCCATAGAGTGCCCAAAAACACTCGCCTCCGATTTCGTGCCTTGTGATGACGACGTTTCCATAATCGCCCTTTTCAGGATTATAACCAAAGTGGGAAATTTCCCCCTCCATGAATGCCATGCATGGAGTACCTACCGGTGCCCCAATGTCGATACCGACATGTAAGAATCGCTCACCTTGAAAAATCTCTGTAGTGTACAAACCCGGCCTCAGCTCATCGTATTTCCCAACGCTGTAAACGGTTTCCGGTGTACGCCAATTTCCACCTGTTAGGTCAAGTACAGAATATTCCTCAGGCATTCTGATGACTTCTTCGAATCGTTGCGCGCCCCAATCCACCATGGTCATCCGATGTACCATCTAGCAATGATTCCTCCTCCTCGGCCCTTTCAGCAAGGCTCCTGATTCCACTCTTCTCACGAAGGTCCTTTTTCGTCTTGGCCCCCAGATCCTTTAGTTTCTCAGTTTGCTTGATTATGCTCCCTGATCCTTCTATCAAGCGATTTTCCGCCAAATCATATGCCTCCTTAGCTTGGCGAAGCTCGAAGCCGACACTAGTGAAAGACTCAAGAAAAAGCACTATTTTGTCGTGGAGCTTTCCCGCTCGATCTATCAACTCAATCTGGTTTTTTGTCTGATTCTCTTTTTGCCACATTTCTTTGACCAGAAGCAATACGATATCCAGCGCACCACTGGGCGTAATCTTCACTTTGTCGTACGAGCTAACTTCCGAATAGAGCCCCGGGTTGTACCTTATCGCGTCGTAGAATGCACTGTCAAGCGGGGGGATCATTAGTACGAATTCAAGAGTTTTGACTCCCTCTAAATGATGATAGTTCTTCGAAGCGAGTTTTTTTGCATGAGAGCGAATCGATTCGCAGTGTCTTTTCATCGCCGTATTTTTTTCTTCTTCGTCTTGAGCCTCGATAAACTCGGTATACGCCTTTAGAGAGACTTTTGAATCTAGAACAACCTGTCTATCATTTGGAAGATTAATAATGAAATCAGCTAACTTCCTTGACCCATCTGCAGCTGTTTCCGAATACTGCTTAACGTAGTCCCGACCTTCTGCAAATCCCATTCTTTGGAGGGAATTCTCCAGAACTACTTCTCCCCATGTACCCTGGACTTGAGAGTCCCCCTTCAGTGCACGTGTGAGGTTGTTTGCATCATCTGAGATCTTTATCCCTGCTTCCACCATTGAGTCCAATCTCTCTCTAAGTGCAACGTTCATGTCGTTGTTGCCCCTTTCCAAATCAAGCAGTGCCTTCTGGTATTCCCCAATACTGGTTGATAATTTTTCAGTGGCCGTTTTGAAAGAAGACTCCTTTTCTTTGTCGGCCAACTCGATTGCCGTTGAGAAAGCTTCTCCCGCTGCCAATTTATACGCATCAAGCATTTGTTCTCGAGTTCCCTCGAAAACCTCTTCTTTGGCCTCAATAAGGGCCCTGAGGCGATACAACTCTTGTTCTGATGCAGTAGACTCAGCTGACCCTTTGCCTTTGGAAAGTAACCAACCTATGCTTGTACCAAATATCAGTCCGAGGACAATATATGCCAGTCCGAGCGCTTCCACATCCAAGCATTATAATCGGGAGTATTTCAACTATCATGAAGAATAGCAACTTTAGATTAATTCAATCGTCCCCCTCCCGGGATAACATGCGCCTCCGAACCCTGGCTATCGAACTCTCAAAACTGGAGGGCTTAACTGCGCAGAAATTAGAGTTCGAGCAATACCAAACTGGTGGGGATTTGGCCGCCCGTTGGCTTAGCGATATCCTGGCTTTTGATGATATTTCTGATGATTGCAGAGTAGCTGATTTAGGATCCGGAAATGGCATTCTAGGGATAGGGGCGGTACTTTTGGGAGCGAAATCAGCATTATTAGTTGAAATTGATGAAGAATCATGCTCAGTTTGCCGGAGAAACATCGCGTCTCTGGGTTTGGAAGAGCAGGTGGAGGTCGTGCAACTAGAAATTGGAAGGGATGATTTGGAAATTGGAGATTCTGATATCATCATTTCCAATCCTCCTTGGGGCCGGCAAACAAGGGCGTCCGACAGGCCATTTATGGAAGAAATAATTTCTACCGGAGTAAAGGCCCATTTGATGCATAGTGCAGAAGCTACCCATGTTGAGAAATTTTTCATCGGTTCAGGCTGGGGCACAGAAAAATATGGCATTGCGGACTTTGCTCTGCCTTCTGCATATGATCATCATACCAGGGAAAGAGGGAGAACAAAGGCAGTTTTCTGGCGAATGACCCCTCCATGATGGACATGCCGATTTAGGCCGGACCGTTCATAGGGGGTATTCCGGTCGGCGGGCCGATGGCAGCATCCATAGGTGACCACGTTACTCCCGGCTCTCCAATAGAATTTGGCCCCGGGTCAGATTTTGGCGAGGGAATTCATGTTTCAGAAAAGGGTGCCGTGGCAGTCCTTTCAGGGCAAATAGTGAGTGATTCTGGGAAAATTTCTGTCGAATCATCCGTACCACCAATAAATTCGCCGAAGATGGGCGATGTATTGATCGGTGAGGTGAACAGACTCAACGAGAAGACTGCAGAGATCAGAGTTCTTCATATTGAGTCAAACGAAGGGGGCCATAGGGCCGTACCGGCACTGAAGCTGTTCGCTGACATCTACGTTTCCGAGATAGTGGATCGATTCATCCCATCAGCGGGGGATGCCATGAGGAAGCGCGACATCGTCAGGGCGAAAGTGATCAAGGTTGAGCCGATGTTGAAGGCCACAACCAAGGGGGACTCCAAACTCGGGGTCCTCCATGCAGCATGTCCGCCTTGCGGGGTAGAACTAGTTGTGAGCGAAAAGACCCCTGACTTCAACGTAGAATGCCCTCGATGCGACTACAGGGGTTTCAGGGCCCTTTCAAACGGCTTCGGGCATGGATTCGATATCCCAAAAGGCTCTGACATCCAGAGCCTAAATCGTCCTGGCCAGAGATGGTCAGAAGAAGCGGAATCAATGCTTGGTCACGATGGAGCCCGCCCGTACCTCTCACCCGTAGCCGATCATAGGCGTGGCTGGGCCCACGAGATCCCAGCATCAGCCAGGAGATCGCAATCCACAAGGGGCGGTGGGAGGCAGAAGAGGGAGATGTTCCCTACCGAATGCACTCTTTGCGGCGACTCGACCAAGGTTCCCTTCAAACCCACGCCCGGGAAGCCAATTCGTTGTAGGGGGTGCATGGAGAAAGTAGAGTCGGGCAATGCCGACAAGGATTCCCTCGCCAAGGAAAGGAAGATCATCAAGATGGCCAGAGAGAAGTCCCAAGGCGAAATTGGTGCCAAACTCTTCGTCGGTGGAATATCCTATGACGCATCCGAGGATGACCTCAGGGAGGCGTTTTCAACCCATGGCAAACTGAAGGAAGTCCACCTGGCCATGGACAAAGAAAAGAACAGGCCAAAGGGATTCGCATTCGTGACATTCTCCAGCAAGGAAGAAGCAAAGAAGGCAATTAAGGCATTGAATAACACCGAATTCAAGGGAAGGCGGATATCTGTAGAGGAATCAAAACCCCGTGGCCGAAATCGAAGCCAGGGTCGTAGAAGAAGATAAGCAATCTGAAATCACCGACCACCTACGATGTGCTGGTTGACATGCCAGGGTGGCTAGTACTCGATGGTTACGAGGACGAGCCTGCAGCATTCGGGGTCCCTAATTACGTGGGCTTCCACATCCGTTACATTTGCGGTGTTTTCGAAAACCGAGGAATCCCGTACGAATACCTGACAATAGACCAGCTGAGAATCAATAAGAGAAAGGGCAAATCACCAATTCCCTCAGAATTGGAGGGTGTGGTAATCCTAGCTGGAGCAGTGGTTCCGGGGAAGTACGTCAGGGGAACTCCGATTAGCAGCAGGGAACTAGACCACTTACTCGCAGATATCCCCAAGGGGATCCCGGTTCTTTGTGGGGGTTGGGCAATTAGGCAGTGGAGATATTCAGGCTGGACCCCTCTGAGGGAATCCCTATTCTGTACGGTTCAGGATGTCGATGCAACTCTGAATCACTATTTGGAGACTGGAGTCTGGGAAAATAGGAAGAGAGATGCCAAACAATGGGGAAGATGGGCTTTGTTGGGGGCTAAATCGAAAGCGGTCACCAATCATCCTGATCTATTTTCTGCAGACGGCTCTGCTGGTCCCCTAACCTACGAAGTCGAACTCTACCAGGGATGCGTGCGTTTCAAGCGAGGATGCAAGTTCTGCATAGAGCCAAAAAAAGGAGTCCCACTATGGAGGGAAAGGAACGATGTTATCAATGAGATCACAAGTGCTCTTGATTCTGGAGTAAGGAATGTCAGGATAGGCGGGGCAACTGACATCTACACTTACAAGGCGGAAGGAGTGGAAGAACTGGAATACCCATTGCCCAATCCCGAGCCCATCTCGCAGATACTCTACCAACTCAGGGAGGACGAACGTGTCGAAGTACTGCATGTGGACAATGCCAATCCCTCGATTATCGCTGAAAACATGGAGCCAGCTAGGGAGATAACCCAGACCCTTGTGGATACCCTGACGGATGGGGCGGTCCTTTCCTTTGGTCTCGAATCTGCCGATACCAAGGTCCATGATGAGAACTGGTTGAATTGCAACCCGGGTCAACTTTTGGAAGCAGTTCGAATGGTGAACGAGTTCGGCCGTGAAAGAGGCGAAAGAGGACTCCCAAGACTACTTCCTGGTCTGAACTTCATCGCAGGACTAAATGGCGAGACAGAAGCAACTTATTCTGAGAACATCAGGCTGTTGAGAAAATTGAGGAGCGAGGGCCTGTGGCTTAGGAGGATAAACATCAGGCAAGTAGAGGGGCAGGGATTCCAGGAAGTTCCGACAAGAATATTTAGAGAATTCAAGAAGAATGTGAGGGAGGAGATTGACACACCCCTCCTGGAAGAAATGCTTCCAGTCGGGACAGTTCTGAAGGACGTATGGTGGGAGTCACACAAGGATCGAATACGAAGGCCTGAGCAAGTGTTCGATCCATCTTTCAGAGACCCCCTCATTCATGGTAGTTCGGGAATCTCATTCGGTAGGCAGATTGGCGCTTATCCCATACTTGTCGGAGTTCGATACAGAATTCCTTTGGAGACACGCTCAGACATAATGGTGACGAGTCATGGGAGTAGGAGTGTCTCTGGAGTTGAGTTGGGTCTTGATGTGAATAGTGTAACACAACAGCAACTGGAGGCAATTCCTGGTATTGGAAAGAAGTCAGCCTGGGCCATCGTAAGAACTAGGGCCATGCTCGCCGGGCCCGAGTCCCAAGCATCATTCTCCACTGTAACTGAAGCATTCGAAGAGTCAGGCCTAGATGTGCCAGAGTTGGCAACGACTGTCCTCGGGTCCCATTAGAAGAGTCCAATTCTCAAACATAGAAGTCAGTCGATACTTCTGCCTCTTCTTCTCCTAGAATATTCTCTATCGTTCCCATAGGATCAATCTCTTTCATCAGCCTCGCTGCAGTCCTTTCTGTGGTATCTAGATCCAGGTCGAGAGGAATATCGAATGCCTGTTCAATCCATTTTGCCATTCGGTCGGCAGCCATAACGTCACAACTAGTTCCAACCGTCTCGGCTATGATTCCAGCAGCATTCACTCCCTTCAAAGAGGATAGAGCCAGCCCCATCCCTGCTATCCCAATCATTCCACTATTGGGCTGCTCCCTGGATACTATGTCCTGAATCTCGCATCCGCGCAAATTACGTGTATCGATCGATCTTCTGGGCCAGACGCTAATCCGGCTAGAACTAGCAACCTCGGGGCGGACGATTTCGATGCCAGTTCAAGTATCGATTCGGAAACCTCAAACTGGCCCGCAGCGGTCATTGGCTGCATTAGGCCAGTGATTCCAACCAGTGTTTCCCCATTGGGGATTAGAATTGACTTCAATTCCAACCTCGGCGGGCGAATCAGACCCTCCTCATCCAGGTTTGCATGGGGGGGGAAGTCCGGATGAATGATCCAACCCAACGTTCTCGATGGATGCTTCTTGACCAATCCGTCTATCACAATCTTGCCAACGTTTCCTATTCCTGGGACTGCCTCCAGAATGGTGCAGCCCTCTGGCATAGACTCCCCTTCGAGCCAGTGAACTGTGGACCGACTCATTCCTCGTCACTCTTCCTAGGACTTGGTAGGGTATCGACCCACTCTTGACTGCCTGCATCGACTCTTTTCCTCCTCCTTGCACCTTGTGGGTCTTCAGGAGAGAATTTCAGGGGCGCAACGGCTTCCATGCCCCCTCCACACTGTTCGCATTTTGCCCCTAGTCCGAAATTCCTGCACTCCTTGCACCTTTGCAACCTCGTCCTTGCCATAGTGTTCGACCAATAGCCCCTCTAATGGGTAAATGAACTATCTTCCTTTTATGGGCATGCTCACAAGCGTTCTATTGCAATCGAACCCTCGACCGAAGCAATGCTTTCTTCGGCTGCATTCTGCGCTGCTTCCCAAACTTCCTCGGCAGATGGATAATCAGGGGCTTTGACATCCACCCTATAGTGGGGAGCACCATCGTAATGGCATGTTAGGACAACGTCCTCGTTACCTTCTGCACAGGCTTCTGCTGAAAGAAGGGCCTTCCGAATCGCGTTTACCCCCTCAGGTCCCCAGACTTTGATGTCAAAGACTCCTCTGATTTCAACGAACGGGGGGACGATGTTCTCAAACGCTAACTCGGTCACCACTTCGATCCAAGAACCTTCGAATCCAGCATCTGAAAGTGCCGAATCGCTGATTGCACACTCTTCCAAGGCACCGTACAGGGAACCGAAAGCCGACTTCATCTCATCTGATATTGTCACTGTCTTGGATTCTTCCCACCCAATCCTTTCAGCTGCAACCCTCATGATCTGAGCTGCCCTCTGCTCGTTCTTCCAGGACTGCAGGGCACCCCTCCTTCTCTCTTCCGAAACTGATTTGATGGACAGCGTGATGCTCTCTCTTTCCAGGTTTACTCCGATTACCTTGGCAACTACCCTCTGCCCCTCTCTGATATGCGTCCTAATATTCCGGACCCATCCAGTGGCAATTTCACCTATGAAAACGAATCCATCTTTCTCGGGAAAAGTGTCGAGTGAGAGATACGCTCCGTTCTCCTTCACACTCTTTACGGAGCAGACGACCAACTCGCCTTCTTCAGGCCAGTCGTTCGCTTCCCCACTCAAGATGCCGCCCCTCTAATTCAGAACCTCAACCACTGTGCAGCCTGTGAGATTAGCCATTCCACCTGATGGCTCTGCAAGCGTCGAACCACAGATCGAGCAAGAAATTGATGTCGATGCTCTGTCAAAGATTGTACATTCGTTTCCGCAGTCACGACAGCTAACCTTCAGGAACCTACCAGTCACAATCTCCCCTCCTTCAATTGTCAACTAGTTCGAACTTCCTTGCCCTCTTCCCCTTTGGAGAGTGGGCCTTTCCCGTTTCAGTGCATCTGTAGACAAGATTAACTCTCTTTGTTGGCTTCTCACCCGAAGGCTTCGGTCTAGGGAAACCTCGGTATCCCGAGGTCACCCTACGGAATCTCCTCTGCCCCCACTTAAGCTCACTAGCCCTTCTCTTCTTGACTCGTTCTACAGTGTGCTCAGTGTGCTTTCCAGCATATGGGCTGTACCTCATTACCTTCCGGGGCATCTTGACCATGCTGTCACCTCGCAACTCGTGCGCGGCGAGCCACCAATGGCCCGTATATGAACTAGTCGAGCGCCGCAATTTGGGCCATTATTGGCCATGGGACAAAAAACAACATGAATCGACCTCCTAGCCCGGAGTCATGGCCGCTGACATGCCGTTGCAAATACTAGGCTCCCCTATGGTCTTCTGGCTTTCTTTATTTTTGATATTTGCAGGGATCAGCATGCACCGAATGGGACCTTCATTCGACAGGAGCAGATTTGGATTGCCCATTGCATGCATAGGGGTAGTTTTCCTGTTCTCTCCTTCTCCCGATTCAGTTCATCCCGAGGCCACAGTAATCGACTCAATGGCCTCTTCGTTTACTTGGTTAGTTTGTGCAATATCGGGAACTTATCTGATTGTGGGGTCATCTCCGAATTATGGAGTTTCGAACCCATTATCAACCGGGATTGGTTGGATTTTGGTAATTTCATCATGGTATTTTGCAACTCCTTCTCTAATTTCATTAGAAATTGATTTGGCATTGGATGGAATTGCGGGAATATTGGGCTTTGTGACGGGATTATTGGCATTCTCCCTAGGAATTTGGATTGCAGAGGGAAGGTCTTCAATTGTGGGGGTATCTAAGCCACTTTCCGAAGATGAAGTGCGTTTAGTCCAAACAATTCTTGTTAGGCGAATCGGGAGTGAGATGGATGACAATTGAACTGCTCCCCATCTTGGAAGCATTTTCCGGAGGAATCATCATCTCATCATTATTCTTCATTACTCACATTTTTTCTTCGATTAATCCCTATCATAAGCCGTTATTTCCTCTAGCCTCTTGTATTTCCATGATCATATTTGTCGCACTTATCGTTTCATCGACTTCGGATGAGTCCGTAATTACTTCAGTAAGGATAGTAACTTCCGATGCAGCATTAGGAATAATCGCCTTACTACCACTTTCCCTAGCCATCCTGACTTATTTCTTGATAGGGCAAACTTTCCCGAAGGGAAGATCCGGTCATGAACCCCAATGATTCCCCATCCCCCGGCCAATTAGCATATTTCGTTGGATAACCCTCATATCAAGTTGGCCGGTGGCCGCGTCGTTCTAGGGTGATAGTGTATGTCAAAGGGCACACCAAGTATGGGTAAGAGGCAGAAGTCTACACACATTCGGTGCAGGCGCTGTGGACGACACTCTTACCACAAGCAAAAGGGCCAATGTGCAAGTTGTGGATACGGCAGCACCTCCCGAATCCGGAAGTTCAGGTGGAATAAGAGAAGCAGAACGATGTGGCAGAAGAAGTGACTCCAGTCAGAAAACCACTAAGTCCCAGTTGCATACCGAGGATCGGTATCCGATGTGCGGTATCGTCGGTATTGTCGGTTTTCCGGGAACCCAAGTCGCCAGTACGCTGTACGATGCATTATTGGTTTTGCAACATCGGGGGCAGGATGCAGCAGGGATAGTGACGAGCGACTCACAGAACATTTGTCATCGAAGGGCGAATGGTCTTGTCAGGGATGTTTTCAGGGAGCGGCACATGGAAAAACTCCATGGATCGATGGGCATTGGTCACGTGAGGTATCCAACTGCTGGCTCCAGTTCTTCAGATGAGGCCCAACCTTTCTACACAAATACTCCATTTGGGGTGAGCCTAGCACACAATGGAAACCTGAACAATACTTCGGATATAATTTCGGGATTGTTGGAATATGACCACAGGAGGATTAACACCAGTTCTGACTCGGAGGCCCTTCTCAATCTTTTTGCAGCTGAAATTCAACGTTCTGTTAATGGCCGGCCAGGCGGGATGGATGCTCTCTCGGAGGACGATATCTTTCGAGCAATTGAGAGGACTCATCTAAGGGCAGAGGGCAGTTACAGTGTTGTTTCACTAATCACTGGATGGGGACTAGTCGCCTTCCGCGACCCGAATGGAATCAGGCCCCTGTTTCTTGGCAAGAATGAGCTGAATGGTTTCACAGAAAGGCTTGTTTCCTCAGAGAGCGTCGCCTGTAAGGCTCTAGGATTCAAGCCAGATAGGGACGTTCTGCCCGGAGAGGCAGTTGTAATCAGGATGGACGGCTCATTCCATTCAAAGTTGTGCCATGCAAAACCCTCCCATTCTCCTTGCGTTTTCGAACATGTTTACTTCGCTAGGCCCGACTCGGTAATTGACGGAATCTCAGTACACATGGCACGACTTAGGATGGGAAGGGCACTAGCAGAAGGGATCAGGTCGAAGCTACCAGATCATGATATCGATGCAGTCATCCCTGTTCCCGATAGTGGAAGAATTGCGGCATTGGGCCTATCTAGCGAACTGGGGGTGCCATATAGGGAGGGATTCGTCAAGAACCGATACATAGGTAGGACTTTCATAATGCCCGGGCAGAGGATGAGGAAGGACTCAGTACGAAAGAAACTGAATACCATTGACGAGGAATTCAGAGGAAAGACTATCCTTATTGTCGATGACAGCATTGTCAGAGGCAACACGTCCCGAAGAATTGTAAAAATGGCAAGAGAGGCGGGCGCATCCCGTGTCCTTTTTGCATCATCATCACCCCCAATTATTCATCCAAACGTGTATGGAATTGACATGCCTGCTAGGTCAGAGTACGTAGCTTATGGGAAATCAACAGAAGAGATTTGTGATGCAATTGGTGCCGACTGGCTAATCTATCAGGAATTAGATGACCTTGTGGAGTCCTGCCTTGGTGCAGGGAAGACGAGCATTGCAAATTTCGACTGCTCTTGCTTTGATGGGATATACGTCACAGGTGGAATTTCGGAAGACTACTTGGGCAAGATTGAGAAGGTCAGAGCAGACTCTGCTAAGGAGCAGGTCTCAGTTTGAAACCAAATTGCTAAGCTCAGATTTTAGAACCGGCAAGGCTTCTTCCCAGGTAGCCACAATTCCATAGTCTGCGACCCCGAAGATAGGGGCATCTGGATCCTTGTTTATTGCAACGATGTACTTGCTTGTTCTCATTCCTGCAAGGTGCTGAATCGCCCCGCTGATGCCCACGGCAATATACAAGCTCGGCACCACCGTCTTCCCGGTTTGCCCCACTTGCATGCTGTGGGATATCTCTTCCCACGTGTCCACGGCCGCCCTGCTTGCCCCCACAGCAGCCCCCACAATCTCAGATATTTCGTAGAGATGCTCAAAGTTGGCAGGATCGCCCATCCCCCTGCCTCCTGAAATTACTATGTTAGCCTCCGAAACATCGAGCCTCTCGCTCGCCTTCGCCAGAGCTTCCTTGACGGAAATTCTGATATCCCCACTCTGGCTAACTGTACTGATTTCTGCATCCCCCTCAGAACCTGGATCGTCGAACGAATTCGCCCTAATTGAAATTGCACACGGAGGGGATACTGTAGCCTGTTCTATTGCCTTCCCAGAGTATATTGGCCGCGTAATTGAAATCCCCTCAGAAACTTCAGTTACATCCTGCATTACCGGGATGCCCTTCATTGCCCCGATAGAAGCTACCAATTCCCTTCCCGAAGGGGAGGCAGAAGAAAGGATTAGTTCGCCATTTGCGAGTGGCTCCAATGCCTCTGCCCAAGCTCCAACGTCATATGCACCAAAGCAAGCACCCTCAACAGAAACGACCTTTGAAACCCCGGTAATTGATGACGCTTCTGAGGCACCAACTCCACCCGGGCAGAGGATAGTGGGCACACCTCCTATGGATGAAGCCGCCCCTACCAGTTGTGCAGTAACTGGATGGAGGGATCCATCTGCAACATCTGCAATTATTGTTACTTCCATGGCATCCCCTCAGATCACATTCGCCTCATCACGAAGCTTTCCAACCACTGTCGGAACGGAGTTAGCTCCTTCGAATTTCTGCCCGGGCGGCTTTTCCGGTGGCGGAGAATGCGAATCAATCGAAACCGAAGGAGAACCGATACTGACTCCCAGGTCATCAGGTGTCAGAACTATGACTTCCTTCTTTTTCGCCATCATGATTCCCCTTACGTTGGGTCTCCTGAGTTCGGTAGAACCCTTGTCGAATGTGATTACGCAAGGGGGCTGAACACTGACTCTCTCGAACCCCGAGGGGGTCGACCTCGTTGCTACCAAATCATCCCCCTCTGTGCACACTTCTGAAACAATCCCCACGCATGCTGCTCCAATGATCCTCGCTACTCCCGGTCCCGTTGAGCCACTGTTGGTGTCAGCAGCCTGCTTTCCACATAGGACCCAATCTGCCTCAGAGCGAGAAACCGCAGCAGAAAGTAGAGCCTGAACCTGGGTACTGTCTAGTGGCTCTTCGACAATAATGTGTATCAACTCGTCCGCTCCGACGGCTGCCGCCTCAGTTAGGCACTTTGCAGATCGGGTCGGGCCACAAGTTATTGCAACAAGACTACCGACCCCAGAGTCCTTCAGTTGCAAGGCAGCTTCTAGTGCATACTCGTCATACGGGCTAATGGTCCACTTGCTTACTGACGCTTCGTCAACTCTGCCATTGGAAACGGAAATCTTGGAGGTTGTATCTGGTACATGTTTTACCAGTACCGCAATCGTCATGACACCTCGAAATGAAAACCCTCTATCAAGATTCGCAGGGGGGACTGAGAAGACCTAAGCCTCTCTGGTGAATGCTTGTATTCCGGTAATGTGCCTTCCAAGTATCAGGTTGTGGATGTCGTGAGTCCCTTCGTATGTCTTTACCGACTCGAGGTTGGCCATATGCCTCATTACCGGGTACTCGTCCAGGATTCCATTTGCCCCATGGATATCTCTTGCCATTCTGGCTATTTCCAGAGCAATGTCCACGTTGTTCATCTTGGCCAGAGAAATGTGTTCGGGTATCCAGGACCCGTCATCTTTCTTTTTCCCTAGGTGATATGCTAGCAGTTGGCCCTTTGTAATCTCCCTCAGCATCCAAGAGAGCTTGTTCTGGACCAGTTGGAAAGAGGCAATTGGATGCCCAAACTGGATGCGGCTTAGTGCATACTCCTTGGCGGAACTGAAGCAAGACTGTGCTGCTCCAATTGCCCCCCATGAGATTCCGTATCTGGCATTATTTAGGCAGCTGAATGGCCCTCTAAGGCCCTTGACATCGGGAAGAATCCTATCCTTTGGAATCTCGCAGTCTTGGAAGACAAGTTCGCTCGTTACACTTGCCTTCAGGGAATGCTTCCCCGTCATCTCCGGGGCACTGAATCCAGGGTCTCCCCTTTCCACGATGAATCCCCTAATCTCCCCGTCCAATTTAGCCCAGACAACTGCCAAATCTGCTATGGTGCCATTGGTAATCCACATCTTTGCACCATTTAGCAGGAAGTGGCTACCCTTGTCCTCAGCTTTGGTTATCATATCCCCCGGATTTGATCCATAGTCGGGCTCAGTAAGCCCGAAACATCCTATCCACTCACCTGAAGCCATTCTTGGGAGGTAATGTTTCTTCTGCTCTTCACTTCCGAAGTCCCATATCGGGTACATCGCCAAGGATCCCTGGACGCTAGCGAATGAACGTACACCACTGTCTCCTCTCTCTAGCTCCTGACAAATTACTCCATAGGCTACGTAAGAAAGACCAGGACACCCATAACCCTGCAGAGGTGCTCCTAGAATGCCCATTTCGCCGATGTCCTTTCGCCACTCGTCTGGGAAAACCCCGTCCCTGCAGGCTTCCTCGATATTGGGTATTATTTTGTCATCTACCCATTCCCTAACCATGTCACGAATCATTCTTTCTTCGTCACTAAGAAGTGAATCAATGTCATAGAAGTCCAATGCCTCGTACGCCATTCTATCAGACATTCGCGAGGCCCTGCCCTATCTAAGCATGTCCTTACTTTCTACGACCTTTCCGGCGTCCTTCCCTCTTGGCCCTTTTCCTCTCTTCTTCACTACCGATTGCTATAGCCATCCAACGACTCAATGTTTCCGAAGAACTAGTGATTAGACTCAGTACAAGCAAGCTCGCCCCTCCAAAGACTATGATCCCAATCCAAATTGTTATCACGCCCCCCTCACTCTCTTTCTCCTCTGGAGAAAAATCGATGATTTTCCCCGTGCTCGTCACAACCCACCCCGTACTAATCCCCGTACTCCAGGTAGAAACGACCCTGTCGTTCGAGACAATTGGGTCGAACATCACGACATCTTCATTCTCCAACCATGGGTACGAAACCCTCTCTTCCAGATCGTGCTCAACCAACTCAAAGGGAGCCATAGAAATGAGTGATTTACTATTGGACTGGATCTCAATGCCATTGAATTTCCCATCGATTCCATGGAGTTTTACAATGTCGTTCTCATAAATTTTGGAGTTTTCGGGATCATTGGTATTGATGCTGACAATCCCAATTGTCCTATCTGTGGAGATAACCACGCACTCGTGCGACGTTCCCGTCGGGCAAACCGCATCAATCCAAGGGTACCCAACTCCTCCAATCCAGTGAATTTCATGCTCCCCGTCAATTAGTCCGACTCCATCTACACTGGAACTGATTTCGCAAACATTTGATCCCGGGAGGCATGATATGGCGTTTACGTCACTATTCCCTTTGCCCTCTAGGGGGATGACCTCTGATCCCCCTCCATCTATGCCCCTGATTCTCCATATCCATCCGCCTTCCCCTCCAACATATGCCCATGAACCATCTCCTTTCCACGAAACTGCATTTAGATTGGTTTGTCCAAGCAATATATCATCAACAGCCTCCTCTACCACATTTTGTTCTCTCATGTACCTTAGTACGGCCCCACTATCCCCTACTATCAGTGCGGTCTGGCCATTTGGATGGAAGCCCGAATCGACTAAATCCCTACTATAGTTCCACTCGATCTTCGAGAATTCTTCTGGCGATGATGAATTTACTGCGAATATCGCGGACTCCTTCCCGTGGACAATCACCAACTCCCCATCTGGTGAGATAGACGCCCCTTCAATTCCCAAATCCCCTTCCCCTAGGGAATGCAACCGACCTAATTCCACAGCTGATTGGGCCTGAGCAGATTGCACCAATAATAGGACCAGGGTCATGGCAATTGCAGTCGCGCCTCTACTCGACATGGACTTCCGAGGCGCCCAAACCGTTTAGCAATTCTATTGATTTGGTTGGCCAGTGCCAACGGGCAGTATTGAAGTGGAACCAACCATTCGGAGGTGCAATGGAGAGATTTGACGTACGAAGGGGACTGGTTAAGGAAGTAGAAGGAAATGGTGGCTTAGCCAAACTAGCCGAGGAGTTCTTTGACTCCGTCGAGGAAACATCCGAAGCCTCTTTCAAGGCAAGTCACGGAATCATGACTTCGATAGAGGCTAGCTATCAGAACGGCGCACTGATCATCGATGTAACCAACGTACCCCCGGACTTCGATGACCCAGAAGCTATGAAATCTGCAATGGACGCTAGGAAAAGATGGACATTATTCCTTGACAAATCCACTGGCTATGACTCAAAGAAAAGGGGCGATAAAGCGAAAGAGTGGGCAAAGAAAGCATCAAAGGCGAAGTCGGCAGTTTCGGCTTCGAAACATTTCATGGAGATGTCCGATAGCATTTCGCAGGAACAAAGAAACAAGGCAAACTCTATGATCGAAGAGATTGAGTCTCTGTTGGACTCCAATGAGAACACAAAGGCCGCCGGTCGTGCTGAGAAACTGAACAAACTTTTCGGTTAGTGATGAAAATGGGTGAAGACGCTATTTCTGGACTTGACAAAGAGTCTAGGGATAGTTTCGAAAGAATGTTCAATGGTTGTCAGGAAGTAATTGGGCCCGAGCACGTTGCTTCAATTCTATCTGGTGGAAAGAGCCACTCTGGCGATCAGCAAATCGTGGCATACATTGGACTCGAGCCAAGTGGAAAGGCCCACTTGGGATACATGATTCTCGCTGATACAATTCGAAATATGCTTGACGAAGGGATCAATGTAATCATCCTGCTAGCTGACTGGCATGCTTGGGTAAACGATAAGTTCGATCGGGACATGGAGAAGATTTCTCTTGCTGGAGATTATCTAGCCGAGGTCTTCAGAGCCATGCTAGGATACCCCCCAGAAGGGGAGGGAGCCGGACAACTCCGATTCTTGCGCGCCTCGGAGATAATGGATTCCGGCAAGTACTGGGAACGTGTTCTAAGGTGCTCAAAGAACATGAGCCTCTCTAGAGTTCGGAGAACATTTAGCATCATGGGAAGGGACGAGGACTCCTCTGATCACGACCTTGCCGCATTCTACTATCCTACACTCCAAGCTGCCGATATCTTTGAGCTTAAGGTAGACATTGCATTCGGTGGAATGGACCAGCGAAAGGCGCACATGTACATGCGTGAGGTAGCGGATAAGTACGATTGGACCAAGGCGACCTGCATACACACCCCAATGATGTCGGCATTGAAGGGACCAGGTGGAAGAATGGACTCATTTGATCACAAGATGTCCAAGTCAGACCCTGCAAACGCTATACTTCTCGATGATGATCCAGACCTAGTAAAGGCCAAGATGCGCAAGGCTTTCCTCGAGGTCGGAAACCCAAATTCTCCAGTCTTCGAGATAGCTAAGCACATCGTTCTTCCCAAGAGAGGCACAATTACGGTCACTCCCGACCCCAAATATGGTGATCCTTCCGATTGGGATGACTTGAGTGACTTCATCGAGGCAGTTTCGGACGGTTCTATCCACCCGCTAGATGCCAAGAACGCAATCTCAAACTGCCTCTCGGAGGTCATTGAGCCTGTTTTCCAGCAATTATCCCGAAAAACAGACCTTTTAGAGGCGATGAATCAACTAACTGGCACTAACTAGCCTAGCAAGTAATCGAGAATTGTGAATTATTGCTTGCACAGTACTCATATTCTAGGCCAATTCCGGCAAGTCGAGGAATTGGTTATGCCAGAGGTAGGCATCGACGATATTGCCCTGCATTTTCCGAGACTATTTTTCGCCATGCAGGACTTTGCCGAATTCCGTGGTGCGGACTACGGGAAACTCAACAAAGGCCTCGGTCTCGAAGCGATGGCAATTCCCGATGTTCACGAGGACACTGCAACAATGGGGGCTAACGCTGTATCTCGACTAATCGATAGAAACTCGCTGGAACCCTCTTCGATAGGGAGGATATACTTGGGAACTGAGTCGGCACTTGACGGTGCCAAGCCAACTGCAACATACATCATGGACATGTTGGAACAGCGGTACTCCGCAAAGTTTGGCCATGATTGTTTCAGGAACTGTGACGTGGTGGATATGACGTTCGCCTGCATCGGGGCAGTCGATGCGATGCACAACACTTTGGATTGGGTGGCCCGCGGCGGGGAAAGCCGCAAACGAGTTGGCATCGTGGTCTTCGCAGACAACGCAAAGTACGATCTAGGATCTTCAGGGGAGTATACCCAAGGAGCTGGTGGCGGAGCGATTCTAATTAGGCACAATCCGAGACTGTTGGCGATTCCAGATGTCTGGGGAGTTTCCACAATGCCGGTTCACGATTTCTTCAAACCCCGCAGAGAGGTGGAAACCAGGACAGTTGTGGAAAATGTTCTGGAGCTCGCCGAGGAGTCAGGTGCCAGCATTACAGCAAATCTAGCTGAGAGAATCCTGAAGTTTCTTCCTAGATCTAGCAAGAAGAACGATGTCCTTTTCGAAAATGAAAAACTGATGATTCACAAGGACACGCCCGTCTTTGATGGCCAGTTCTCAAACCGGTGCTATTCTGAGTCGGTCAAGCATGCCTTCATCGATTTCCGCTCAAAGGCCATAGAGGAGGGGAGATACGACCCCGGGGAAGATGAGATACTCACCAACCAATGGAGCCGGATCATAGTTCACCTGCCTTATGCATTCCAAGGAAAGCGGATGTTCCCAGATGTTTTCCGTCATGATCGCAGACATCTCCCAATTTGGGAGAAAATCACAGCAGAAATAGGGCCAGAGCCACTCCCAGAGAACTTCCCGGATACCCCAGAAGGCATCGAAGAATTCGAAAAAGAAAATGATTCATACAGGAGGTTGATTTCTAAGACTGAGGAGTTCCGGGTTTTTGTGGAAGAGAGGATAGAAAAGACCCAGAGGGCCTCTAGCCTAATTGGAAACCAGTACACGGGTTCAATTTTCCTTGCTTTGATGTCTGCCATGGAATCCGACTATCTAGATAACACGGAAATGGAATCAAAGAGAATAGGACTCTGTGGATACGGTTCTGGTGCCAAGGCCAAGGT
Source organism: Candidatus Thalassarchaeum sp. (assembly GCA_022449945.1). Classification (GTDB taxonomy): domain Archaea; phylum Thermoplasmatota; class Poseidoniia; order Poseidoniales; family Thalassarchaeaceae; genus UBA36. The sequence goes on from JAKURM010000001.1 coordinate 56,904, forward strand.
CTTCGAAGGAATTGTCCAACCCAAGTGGAGGGAAATCTCCTCCCGATTCCATCTCTTTGAGAGGTTATCAACTCGCCATGCGATCAACAAGACGGTCTATGAGGCGCTCCACAAGGGAAAGAGGAAGAGGTCAGTCGTCAAACCCAAGTCCGAATTCGCTCTTGTTGGAATCGGCAAAGAGGGTGACCTCGAGGGCCAGAGAAGATACCAGTGGTTCGAATAACTAAGACTCTAGGATTTCTCTAACCGAAGAAACGAACTCATTCACTTCATCCATCGTGTTGTAGTGCAACACTCCAGCTCTTAGGACACCTTCTGGTTCCAAATCAAGTGCTTCGGTTAACTCTAGTGCGTAGAAATTTCCCGCCCAAGCGAAAATGCCCCTTTCGGCCAATTCCCGACATATCTCCGAGGCGCCCATCTTCGGATGAGTGAAGGATACTGTTGGTGCCCTCTCGATAATCCTCTCTGGTTCGGTAATGCCCCAAATATTGACTCCCCCAATCCCTCCTAGTCCTTCTAGCATCCTTAGGCACAGTTCACTCTCATGAGCCTCTATTGCTTCAAACGCCTTCACTAGAGCGTCTCGTCTAGAAAGCCCAACTTCACCACTGCATTCCCTACCTATCCAAGCAATGTGCTCGATCGCCGCCATTGTTCCTGACATCCCTTCATGACTCTGGGTTCCAGTCATCCATCTGAATGGCATTTCCTCACTAGAGACTCTGAGCTTTGCTACGGGCAACTTCGCCATCTTTTCCCCTTTCCCCCACAGTATCCCTTGATGAGGTCCGAAGAATTTGTAGGGGGAACACAGAAGATAATCGCATCCAATTCGTTCTACGTCAATTAACGAATGAGGGGCGAAATGAACTGCATCAACAACTACCTCTGCTCCGAAGTTGTGGGATATTTCCACGATTTTCCTGACATCGTTCACCGTACCAGAGAGATTTGATGCTGCTCCAACTGCCACAAGCACGGTCTTCTCCGATATCGAATCAATTACTGAATCCATGTCCAGTGTACAATCTTCTTGATTAATGTCAACTTTCCTAAGAGTGGCCCCGGACCACTCGGCAGCGAGGGACCATGGCCTGACGTTTCCATCATGGTCTAACCTAGTTACGACTACTTCGTCTCCAGGCCCCCATGTCCTGCTCAAGGCACTAGCAAGTTGGATGTTCAGGCTTGTCATATTCTGGCCGAAAACAATCTCATCTGGGTCAGAGCATCCAAGGAAGTCTGCGCAAGCTTGTAGAGTCTCAGAAATCAATTGATCCGTCTCTACAGAAGTAGCGAAAGTCATTCCAGTATTCGCATTGTGATTCAACAGGTAGTCCTTCACTGCTTCAGCGACAGAGATTGGAACCTGGCTACCCCCGGGACCGTCAAAGAAGATCGCGCTCCTGTTGCCTACCTTTCTCTCCAAACCGGGAAAAGCCGCCCTGATTTTTGATATCGGATACTCTCTCAAATCATCAACTCATTTTGGCGAAATAGAACGGTTGATGACGATTCTCTGGACTTCCTGAGTCCCTTCGTATATCTGCGTGATTTTTGCGTCACGGAAGAATCTCTCTACTGGGAAGTCCGTAGTGTAGCCGTAACCCCCAAGAACCTGTACAGCTCTTTCCGAGACCCACATGGCCGTGTCACCGGCGAACAACTTCGCCATACTTGCCTCTTTGGTATGCCTGGGGGCATTGTCTTCGTAGTGCCTTTGCTTGGCCCAAGCAGCCTTGTATACCATCATCCTTGCAGCCTCAGTTCTTGTTGCCATATCAGCAAGATAGTTCCCTACGCTTTGGTGGTGGGCTATCGGTTTCCCAAATGCCACCCTCTCGTGGGCATACTTAAGGGCGGACTCGTAGGCCCCTTGGGAAATTCCAAGTGCCTGTGCAGCAATGCCGATTCTTGAGTTATCTAGGGCGTTCATTGCAATAGGGAAACCCTCTCCCGGCAACTTTAGTACGTTACCAATTGGGACTTTGCAGTCTTCTAGTAGGAGGGAGCATGTGTCACTTGAGCGAATCCCTAGCTTGTCCTCTTTCTTCCCTACAGAAAAACCGGAAAATCCCTTTTCAACGATGAATGCAGTTGTTCCGCCATGCCTCTTTTGGCCATATTCCGGGTGATCTACATCTTTGGCGAAGAGGACGTAAATTTCTGCACTTTCGCCGTTTGTCACCCACATCTTCTCCCCATTCAGGACGTAATGAGAACCATCCTCGCTAATCTTGGCCTTGCATCCAAGAGAAGCCGCATCGGTCCCTGCCCCCGCTTCTGAGAGGGAATATGCACCAATCTCACTCCCGGCCAATCGCGGTAGGTACTCCTCTTTCTGCTTGTCATTTCCATGCAGGGCAATCGTCTTGGAACACAAGCCGACGTGAACACAGAACATCACTGAAAAAGAAGGATCAACTCTGGCTAACTCTTCAACAATTATCGCCTCTGTTATGTCATCTACCGGGTTTCCGCCGTACTGCTCAGGAATTGTAATTCCCTGCAAACCAGTGTTCTCGCAGAATGAAGCCCACTCGTCTAGTGGTGCCTTCTGATCCCGGTCCCGCTCGAGGCACGTCGGCGCCAGCTCTTCTTCCGCGAATCCCCTGCCCATCTCTCTGATCATTCCCTGTTCTTCGGTCTCTGCGAACTCCATTCTATCGATTCTGCGAGAGAGCAGAACCTGTTAATCTATTGTGGGTCCGGACTAGTCCCTCAATCGAATACTTCAAATTGGAATCTACCCGGCGGCCGGTCGGTATCAAAATGAATGCGGGCGAATTTTTCGAATTCAGCATTGCTCACGACAGGAAATACACCCTTGATCATCTTTGGGTTCAATTGCTTGATGACGGCAAAAAGAAAGACGAAGAGGAGATGACGGTAAAGATAGGCATTAGCGAGTTCATCCGGGCGGAATTCGGCGACATAGTGAAGGTCGTTCTTTCCAAGCCAGAGGATGACAGCGAGTTCCAAGTAGAGCCCAGCGAAGAAGGCAACGACGACGATGCCATATCCTCTCCCCTTTCCAGGGGCGACGAGCTTGGAATTGATGATTTGATGATCACAGTTCGGACAGTTGAGGACAGGGTACTGATTAATGCCCCCTTCCCATGCAAGATTGTCGAGCTGAACGGTGAGGTGGAGGACAATCCAGATCTCGTGAATGAGGAAGCATATGGGGATGGATGGTGCATGATTGTTAAGCCGCATGAATGGGACGAAGACATGCACCTTGACGAGGAAGAGTACATAGAATACCTGAATGAGATATAATCAGGGCCACGAGAGGTTTTTCCATTTCTCTGGATCCTCTTCCTTCCAGTCGATTTCCTCCAAGAGTTCCAGAACCTGTTCTGAACTCGGCAGGTCTTCCTCTATTTGCCTACGGTGCAACCACCCCTTTAGTTTCCCAAGGCGTCTTCCGGGCTCAAGTCCAGTGACTTCGGATAGAATATTTCCGTCTATTAGTGGAGAATTTCCGGCGGAATTTTCCGGTAATGAATTGATGGCATCCTCCATCTCCATGGCATTTTTCCCCAATCCTTCGGAATAAAATAATAATTCTCGTTGTAGGTATTCGGGCAGAAAAGTTCTGAATCTTCTGACGCTCCCGGGAGATAAGTCGAAGTCAACGTTTTTTGTATCATGTAGGAAACTTATGGAAAGGGAATCATCATTAGAAATCTTGAGTAATTCTCTGAGGGTAAGTGACAATTCCTTTCCCGAATTTTCCTCAGGACTGCAAAGTAGGGCCAGGTTAACCCTCGGATTGTTAGAAAATTCCAAACCACAATCATGATCAATATCGGGCAATATTGAGTCCAAAATCCCATGTTCACCCATCAGTTCCAGAATCTGTTTCACATTCCCCCCAGAGAGAATCATGCATAGTTCGCTCCAAATCCTCTCCTTTGAGACTCTTTCTAGCATTTGGACATTTGACCTGATTGCATCACTTAGGGCTCGGTCAAGTGTTCGCATCCCTCCTTCTGAGTCATCAAGAAATCTGAATGCCCTCATAATCCTGAGGCCGTCCTCTGAAATTCTATCAGCGGCGTTTCCTACTGTTCGAATGACTCCAGCCCCTAGATCTTCCATTCCCCTTCCTTCGATGTCAATAATCTCCCCATTTTGGCTGATAGCCATTGCATTGATTGTGAAATCGCGCCTGGACAGATCAACAAGGATGTCATCCCCAAAAGATACGTTATCGGGCCTCCTGCCATCTCCGTATCCGCCATCGCTTCGAAGGGTTGTCACTTCCCATATCCCTTCATTCGACTCCTCTTCTAGTCTAACAATCACAGTCCCATACTCCTCACCAACTAACAGTGTCCGAGGGAAAATTTCCTTGACTTCATCGGGCTTTAGCGTGGTCGCTATGTCTAAACATCCGCTTACATCCCTGCCCGAGAGAAAATCCCTGACCCATCCTCCCACAATCCAAGCTTTACCATGTTCCCATATTTTTCCAAGTACCATTAGGTCATCATCCCCAAGGAACTCCCCAATTTCGACCTCCAATACTGGCACCTTCGCTTCACCGCGCATGGGAGCAGATATATTGAGTCACGGCTCCTGCGGGCCCTGTGAAGGTCGAATTGGTACCAGTGGAGATATTGCGCCCACACGAGCAAACCATCCCAAAAAAGGTCGACGAACTGGAGAAAATGACACATCGCTGGAAGGCGTACGTTCTGCCATTGGTCGTAGATAAAAACACAGGCGTGATTCTTGATGGCCACCATAGGCACCAAGTTGCCCTGCGACTAGGTCTTCAATGCCTTCCATGTGTTCTCGTGGACTACCTTGGCGATTCTTCGGTTGAGCTTGGAGTATGGCCAAATTGCGGCCGAGAATCTTTGACAAAGCAAGAGGTAATCCAGGCAGGATTGGAAGAGGGGCTATTCTCTCCGAAGACCAGCAGGCACAGGCTGTCCGATCACCTTCCCCCAATATCGGTACCATTGACGCGTTTGCTTCTTCCAGCAGTAAACTAGTAACATTCCACTAGGGAACCAGGTCCTCGTGACCACCAAAGAAATCCCCAATCTCTACCTCAGGAGCTCCCGGACTCTCTAATTCAATTGCCAAGAATTCGCTGAAAAATGGCCATAGTGGACCAAGCCACTCTATCTCCGACATCAGCAAGTCAACAACGGGATGCTCCATCACATCTTCTTCAGTAGAGTCCTCATCTAACGAGGGTAGGTCATCTGGCATCTCTCTGAGGGACTGTACCAAATCGCAAACCCTTGCGACAGTGTCTTCTTCTATCTCAATCAGTCCCCCAACTAGATTGAGCGCATCTTCTATGTGGTCTGCCAATGATTCAGGGTCCAATGCGCCCCTCTCTGACTCGCCAACATCCATGGGGCCAAATACGACTCCTCCGAGATCCGTATCGTACCAGTTATCGCCCTGCCTTTCCTTCTTTGTTAGCCTCTGGTGCACTGGTCCTCCAAACGGACCAAGGATGAAACCTCCGTCCTGCACTAGGTGATCAATACCCAATGGAACAGTCCTAACTGCTCCTGTGATCAGTACCCTATCGACGGCTCGATCCATCTCATCATTGCTTTCCAAGTCAACCGGTCGAAGGACTCTCACTAAGGAAGACGAGGGATAAAACTCCAACCTCTCTTCCGTGTGAAGCCTAACTTCGTCATGTGGCTCGATTATTGTGATGGCGCCACTTGGCCCGACAATCGAATCTACTAGTGCCGCTAGGTAGCCACCCTTAGACCCCACAATTAGGGTGTGTTGACCCTCCTGAATCTCCAAGTGATGCAAGAGTGTCACAATCATGTGCGGGGCCGAAATGGTTCTTGTCGCACCATTACTGGTGAATTGGAATGGAACAGGCCTATCATGCCAGAATGGCTCCAAGTTGAAGTCAGTGAAAATTGAAGGTTCGACATCTTCCATCGCCTCTGCAATCTCCTCATCCAACGGTACACCGGCGTTCCTCAGCCTCTCGAGCAACTCAGACATCATCCCCATCGGCCCCCTCAGATTGAATAAATGACCATAGGGGATTTGAATGCATTGCCCCTCGGCCCTCTCAGGGTCCGTGGTCTAGGGGTTATGACGTCGCTCTTACAAAGCGAAGATCGCAGGTTCAATTCCTGCCGGACCCACCAATAATACGTGATTTTTGGCAGTTTCCTCTATTATTGTCCCCTCGTTTATACTGAAAAGGTCCAATAGTGAATGCCATGACAGTATTTTGTGGTCGAGGAGACAGCGGCCCTAGCGTCAAGGTTGACGCGACGCCTCCGCAAGAGAGGTTGGACCATATCCACAGCTGAATCCTGCACAGGGGGTTTGATTGCCTCATTACTCACTGATATCTCCGGCGCTAGCGCTTGGTTCGTTCAGGGATGGATTGTCTATTCCAATGAGTCAAAGATGAGAGAACTAGGAGTCGAAAAGTCCGCCTTCGACAATGGAGAATCAGGTGCCGTTTCTCACAAAGTTGCAGTGCAGATGGCAAGGGGTGCAAGGTACAAGTCTGGGTCTAATCTGGCAATAGCAGTTACTGGGATTGCAGGTCCTAGTGGTTCTGAAACAGGAAAGGAGGTTGGCAGAGTCCATGTCGCTGTAATCGCCGAGGATTACTTCTTAGTTAGAAGAATGGACTTTGGGGAGAATGATCGTTTGGACAATAAGAGGTCATTTGCTGCATTTGCCCTCAGGCTGGCAATAGAGGCCCTTGACCGGGTTGGGGACGGGGAAAAACGGGCTACTTCACTCAGCGTGGGCCCTTCAACCACCGATGAATTACCAATCGAAGAGACGGATGACATTGAATTGGGTACAGAAGAATGGGAGGGGGCGATTTCCTGGGGTTCAGAGAAGAAGACTGTTTCCCAGTCCCTGAAAAAGATAGACCTAGCATCGTTGATTGATTGGGACGAGTAGCAATGACAACGAGGTAATCGATACCATCAAGGGCGTCCGTGACCGACGTCGGCTCCATGACCTCGACAGGCTGGCAAGAGACGTGCCAGACTTTGGCAGCAGCCGGCCTAGTAGTCCAGGCAAGTGCGCGAAAGGAGATAGAGGGCCTTAACAGCCTAATTCCCTTAATTGAAGCGGCAAACTCATCAGGAGTAAGGCTACTGAATGATAGTACTGTGGGAGATCTTCTGGCGATAGCCCCCAAAGAAACAGATGAGCCAATGCAAAAGGCCCCAAAGCTATCGCAGGTAACTCTGTCCGACTCAGACAGCCCGTCTCCCATCGGTAGGGTACTAGCACCGGTAGGCGATACATCGACATCACCCCAACCCCGTCCTCACGGATCATCGAATTATAGCATCGAAGACTTTCCCATGGCCGCCAGTGAGGTTGACTCTGAAATCGAGATACACTTCGACATTACGGGGAAATCCACTACCGAAGGCACACTGGGTGACATGCAATCTTGCTTCAGAAGCAGACTGTCCCAGATTCGAAACATCATGATTTCTCAAAGGGTATTGCCAAGGAGGCCAATAAACAACTCAGAGGCTTGGAGGAACAGGCAGAGGCACAACTCCAAAGACTACGAGATTACAATAGTTGGCCTCGTTAGTGAGGTCCGGTGGGCTCGAAGTGGCAGCCTGATGTTCGACGTCGAAGACGAAACTACTAGGATTGGTTGCATACTCAAACCACCATCTGATGCTTCCCCCCTCCATCCCTCGATGGACGGGCTGATGGATGATGAGATAGTTGGCGTAAGCGGGAATTTCCTTTCCGGCGAGAGAGACACCAAGTTCTTTGTCAGAGACATCCACAAACCACCACTCGGAAACCATTCCAAAGCACAGGCAGGCAATGCTTCGGCCGTCTCGGCCGCATTCCTTTCTGATGTCCATCTCGGGAGTAAGACGTTTCTGACTTCTCAATGGGGGAAGATGATTCATTGGTTCAACAACGATCCTCTGGCCCGTACTGTGAAGTATTTCGTCCTGAGCGGGGATGGGGTTGATGGCGTAGGAATCTACCCCGGTCAAGAGAGGCATCTGACGATCAAAGATCTCTTCAAACAATACTCGGAGCTTGCAAGGATGCTCGAGGAGATTCCCGATTGGGTGGATGTTGTCATGCTTCCCGGAAATCATGATGCTGTAAGGCCAGCAGAACCCCAGCCAGCACTAGATCCCGAGGTCCAGCAGGACTACTCAAATACGGTCTTCGTAGGGAATCCATGCGACTTCAGCTTACATGGCGTTAGGGTGCTATCCTATCACGGAAAGAGCATTGATGACTTCGTTGCGACCCTTCGTTCCGTTACCTATTCCAGGCCCGAGATGGCGATGAAGGCCATGCTCGAGAGGAGGCATCTGGCTCCCTCATGGGGGGGAAAGACTCCACTTTCACCGGAACCCGAAGATAGGCTAGTAATACCTGTAATTCCCGATATATTCGTGACTGGGCATGTTCATGGGCACTTCGTCGGAAACCACAAGGGCACCACAATGGTCCACAGCTCCACATGGCAGGATCAAACAGATTTCCAGAGGATGCTCGGATTCCAGCCAAAGCCATGCGTGTTGACAGTAGTCAATCTCCATACTTATGCTACAGCTTCAATCAACTTCGTGTAAAGAAATCCACTTCTTCAGGAAAAAGATAGGGCCAGATTCCCCTCAGATCCTTGCCCTCTACAATCGGCACACCAGCTTCTCCAAAGGCCAGAAAGGCCCTCTCTCGAGCTGGATTGAAGCCAATAAATCTAGAATTACCAACTTTCATTGAAAGATCAGTACTGGAGTCCCCGACCGATACAACTGCCGAATCGTTGAATTCATTTATTCGAACCATTTTCTCGACCATCAGACCTTTGTTGTGCGAGAAAACCCTCGTGGGAACTCCTCCGACCAACCACCCTCCATCGTCCCATTCGAACCCATTTGAGGCCCAATCGTCTACCTTCAGCATACTTGCTATTGCCCCAACAAACAAATCAACCCCGGATGAGATTATTGCCACGTAAACCCCTCTAGACTGCAGCTCCTCGACAACTTCTCTTGCACCCTCCATCAGTTGTGCCCCACTGTAGCAACGCATGATGTCGTCCCTGTGTATGGAAGGTCGAACTTCTCTCCATTTTCGAATGTCGTCCTCTACAAAATCGGCCTCGGAGATTCTCCCGTCAAGGAAAATCTGCAGCGTTTCCTCGTTTTCCGTGCCGAATTCTCTGTGAATCGCCTCCCACGAAGACCCGTTGTCGGCAAGCACACCATCACAGTCAAAGGCCACGGCCTGAATCATAGTAACTAAACAATGGTCTAGTTGGCGGCTAATAATTCGACAGGTGAGTTGATTTCACACCTCTTTCTCCGCCGATTGTGGACGACAACCAAATACAGAAAAGGGCAATCAAGGTGAGGATGCTATTTTTCGGTCCATTGGTGGAGAAGATGGGCTCACGTGAGATAGAGGTCCCCCTCAACGAAGGGACAACTCTCCTGGAGCTCGCCGAAAAATTTCATCTTTCCAAACTGATTGGTAGCGGACTAAGAATCGCCATAGATGGGGAGATAACTGAGAAATTGGACCAACCCCTTGCCGACGCTGCCGAAATCGCCTTCCTCCCTCCGGTTTCGGGCGGTTAGCAGATTTCTAGGCCGAAGCATTTGAACGGAATAGCCCACACCTGGGACCGATAACATGGCGCTTGGCACGGTCGAGATAGGCATCCTTGCAATAATTGCGATTTTCCTTTTTGGGGCCAATAAGATCCCTCAACTGGCCCGGAGTGTCGGTTTGGCAAAGGGCGAGTATCAAAAGGCACTCAGCGAATCCTCAGCGAGTGAGGCAATGAGTGACATGGATAGGGGCGGAATGACGGAAGATATCGCCTCAGAGCAAGAGTGACTACTCCATCTTCTTCACCCTTAATGGGGCCCCACAGTCCTGGCATTCTCCCAGTTCCTCTTTTTTGAGGGTGACAAAATTGGGCTGTTCCGCTTTCGATTGGCAGCCGGAGCACCTCACTTCCCATTTCCAAACCGAGGAAATCCCACCAGTCTCGACTGGCAGCCATTCAACACCGGCATTCTTGCATAGATTCTGTAGCCTGTAATCATCCGTGTGCAACCTACCATTCTTCTCGATAGCCAATGCAAGGAGGCCGAGGTCAATAGAGGACAGACCTGAAATATCACCTGTTTTTGATGCCAATTTTCTAGCAATCTCAACGGACTCATCAGTTGGAGTTTCCCAGTTTAGGTCCGACACCTCGAGAGAAATCATCCTTTCAGGAAATTTTCTTTCTACCTCTCCTTTCTGTCCCTCAAGAACGACAGCACCCGACATCCTCTCCACGGGCCATGAGATTAGGGCCGAGGTGTCCAGTACATCTACAGATTCCATGGCCCCGGGTCGCCGTCAAGCAATTATAGGTCTTGTAAGCCACAATAATTACATTTGTCAAAGCAACGATTATGTCAATGGCATTGGACCAATGACCGTGCTCGAGGAAATTGCTGACTCAGTTATTGAGTGGGCCGATGGCTTCGGCCTACTGGGCCTGGCAATTGTTTCGGCTTCAGAGGCAGCCCTCCAACCAGTCCCCCCTGACTTACTTATTCTCCCTATGGCAATGGGTGAAGACAGCCTCATGGCCCTATTTGCAATATTCTTTGTAGCTACTATTTCCAGTGTTATTGGCTCCCTTGGTGGTTATGCAATTGGACTTTATGTCGGCCGACCTGTAATTTCGAGGTTCGCAAAACCATCAACCTCGAGAAGGCTGGATGAGCTGATTAGAAGATATGGCGATCTGGGGGTCTTCATTGCTGCAGTCTCTCCCATTCCATACAAGGTTCTGGCATGGACTGCTGGTGCCGGGAGGATGAGAATCAGAACCTTTGTCTTCGCAGGAATAATTGGCAGGGGGATTCGTTTTGGTATGGAGGTACTTCTTCTGGGAGTCTGGGGGGATCAGTTTCTGATTACCTTGGAAAGACCCGTTTTCTGGGTAGTAATGGGGGTAATTTCTGTTGCTGCATTCATTCCTCTGAACTCTTGGTGGAGAGATCTGGACCCCAGTCTTGAATCAGAACAGGGCTCCTGATTTATCGAACCGATTATGAGACTCCCACCCTTCGTCACCCATAGCTCGTGTGGTGTAGTTCGGTCCATCATGCCGCCCTTTCGAGGCGGCGACCCGGGTTCAAATCCCGGCACGAGCACCATTATTGGCAGTTATCATACCTCATTGACCTCTACTGGTATGCCCCTTTTCCTCGCCTGTTCAATTACCACTAGAGTCCATTTGCTCGTGGATGAAGGCATGGCCAGGATATTCGTTGCAGACTCCAGAATTTTTTCCGTCAGGGAATTCGGGGCCTCTACCCTCCCATGGTCCTCCAGAGCCCGGAAGGGGTCATCCCACTCTTCTGTGAATACGGCAATAGGGATGATGTGTGCATCGGCCCATCTCTCTGCCATGTAATCGACTCCGCTCGCCCCACCTACAATTATCAGGTCAGGGTAGCCATTGCTTCCCACCCATTCGTGCATAATTTTCTCGAAGACTTCAAAGTTGTAGAACCTGCTTGATCCTACTACTGCAAGGTTGATTATTGACCCATCTAGGTTCAGGTCTTTTCTTCCGAGCCTGTCGACCGTTTCTTGCCCAGAGTACTCGGTCATCGCACGCTCCAAAACGGTATTGTCGAATAGGCTTTGTCCAATAATCCCTCAATATTAGAATACACGAGTTGAAAAATCAGCCCCAACTGGGACCCTTAGGAGATCACATGCCCCTGGACGTAGAAGCAATCAGGTCCGACTTCCCAATTCTAGGGAGGATGCTCCCCAATGGGAAGAAACTAGTCTATTTTGACAACGCTGCTACTTCTCAGAAACCTAAGTGCGTCATCGACTCAATGTCCCGGTATTATGAGGAGTACAATTCCAATGCCCATAGGGCCAATCATACCCTAGCGGACGAAGCAACAAGTGCCCTAGAGAATGCTAGGTCGGTGATTTCAGAGTTTTTCGGTACATCACCTGATCAGATGATATACACTAGCGGGGCAACCGAGGCAATAAATCTGGTTTCCTATGGCTGGGCAAGAGAGAACCTCTCAGAGGGCGACGTCATCGTACTAACCGAGATGGAGCACCACGCCGACATTGTCCCATGGCAGCAACTCTCCAAGGAGAAGGGTGTCGAGGTTAGGTATGTCCCAATAGATACAGACTCATTCACATTGGACATGGATGCGTTTGAGATAGCCGCACAGGACGCTGCTCTGGTATGTGTTGTCCCCACAAGCAATGTACTCGGGGCACGACACGCAGTAGAGTAGATAGTCGAGATTTCACACAGGGCAGGAGCCAGGGTTCTACTTGATTGCGCACAGGGGGCGCCTCACGAGATGATTGAGTTCGACACGTCAGGAGTAGATTTCGTTGCAATCTCCGCGCATAAGATGGGCGGGCCCACGGGAATAGGGTGCCTTCTAGTTCGGCGAGATGCAATGGAGCAGATGGGGCCATTCATGACCGGAGGCTCTATGATTAAGCGAGTCAGCACAGAAGGCTCGACATTTCATGAAGGGCACGCAATGTTCGAGACAGGGACTCCAAGGATAGCAGAAGCAATTGGCTGGGGAGCTGCTGTTGAATGGTTGGGGCAGTTCGACATGGGGGAGGTCCATTCGCACATTAACGAAATTGCATCATGGGTAGCCGAGATGATGCATGGAATTGACGGAATCAGGGTCTATGGGGATCCAAGTAGGGATGATAGCAGTGGTGCTGTCTCTTTCCTCCACGAGTCAATTCAATCACAGGATTTAGCACTACTCCTCGATGAGGGGGGATTTGCAGTCAGAACGGGCCATCATTGTGCCCAGCCTCTAATGGATGCCTTGGGCGTACCTTCGACCAATAGGGCTTCTTTCTGGATTTACAATACCATGGACGAGGCCGAAGCATTCGTAAGTCACCTTAGGTATGTGGTGGATAGATTCTCAGAAAAGTCATAAGCAGTTTCAAGAAATCCCTTACTGACGGGAAATCATGGGACGCCAGGGCACGTGGCCAGAGCATCTGGATGATATCGTGGAGGAATTCCAGAGTTGCTTTGATTCCATGGAGAGGTACGAGCTCCTATTTCAGTTTGCAAAGAGGCACCCTTCTCCACTTCCTCCAGAGGAATGGGAAGAGTCCAATCAGGTCCACGGGTGCCAGTCTAGGGCTCACGTAATTTGCTCACTAGACGAAGAGGGGGGTTTTATCCTAAGGGGAGGGGCAGATGCGCAGATAGTCCAGGGCCTAATGGCCGTAACCGCGATAGCCGTAAATGGCATGAATCCATCAGAAGTCGAAACTCTGCCCCCTGACTTCGCTGATGCTATGGGAATCAGGTCTTCGTTGACCCCTAGTCGTGCAAACGGTTTCCTAAACATGTTCAATAGGGTCCGAGAAGAGGCAGGAAAACTTTCAGGGGTGTAAATCAGGTGGTCGATGAATCGGACGTTCTCTCTAAGCTATCGGAAGTTGAGGATCCAGAGATGAAAATGTCAGTGATTGACCTAGGATTGATTTACTCCGTTTCGATTGATGACTCACACGCTGAAATTGACATGACACTCACAAGTCCCGGATGCCCAGTGGCACCAGAGATAATGGCTGCAGTCCACCGTTCGGCACTAAACACGGAGGGTATTGACTCGGTCCATGTTAATCTGACGTTCTCCCCCCCATGGGATCCAAAGTTGCATGCCTCGGAAGATGCCAAGTTCGAACTGGGAATATTCGACTAGTTGTTCAGAGACTCCGCCGCCCTAATCGTATTTCTCATTAGCATTGCAATCGTCATTGGCCCCACTCCTCCTGGAACTGGGGTAATCCATCCAGCAATCTCTTCCACAGAGGGATGCACGTCTCCGGCAAGACTGCCATCATCCATTCTGGATATCCCCACATCCACGACGAATGAACCTGGCTTAACTGAGTCCGGCCCGATGATATGGGGCCTTCCGATCGCAGAAATAATGATGTCCGCCTCCATGCAAATTTCCTCCATATCAGCCGTTTTAGAGTGTGCGATTGTTACAGTGGCATCAGCACCCTTCTGAGCCAGCATTAGTGCCATCGGCATGCCTACGATCCGTGATCTTCCTATGACTAGTGCCCTTTTTCCTTCCAATTCGAATTGGCTAGACTCGAGTATGTGCATAACACCAGTAGGCGTGCAGGGAAGCAAACCACTATTGTCCCCCTGTACCAATTTTCCGAGGTTTGCCGGGTGGAATCCGTCCACGTCTTTTGATGGCAGTATGGAGGAGGCAATGGCAAGCTCGTCCACTCCTGCCGGAGCCGGACTCTGGACCAAGATTCCATGAATCTTCTTGTCCGCATTCAAGTCTTCGACGATGCCCAATATTTCTTCTTGGCTCGAGTCTCCTGGCATGCCTATCCTAGTGCTGAGAATTCCACATTTCTCACATGCTCGCTCCTTGTTTCTTACGTATACATGGCTAGCCGGGTCTTCCCCTACAATTACAACAGCAAGATGCGCCTCGACCCCATTTTCAAGCAATTTCCGAGCCCTCTTCTCCACATTGTCTAGGACATTCCGCCCAATCATCTTGCCATCTACGACAACTGCGCTCACGCTTGCTCGTGAGGACTTGCACATTTGACCTTTCACAGGCGATAGGTGGAGCCCCAGGAGGGATTTGAACCCCCGGCCGTCTGATTACAAATCAGATGCTCTACCGAGCTGAGCTACTGAGGCGTGCTAAAAGACGAGGCCCCTTTCCACTTGAACCCTCCACATGTCAAACCCCCCCAACAGGTCTGAAAGCCCAACTCTTCAGCGAAGCGCCATGGGCAAAGGTCCGCGACCCCAAAATAGGCGGTTTAACATGGTGATAGCAGGTTGGATTTGCATCGCCATTGGGTCCGGAATCTCTCTAGCCGATGCTTCCCTTTTCTCCCTATCACTCGCTGCTCCGCTGTCGATTGGGGGGATTATTCTCCTTTTGGCCGGACTATCCATGGACGGCGACCCGACCTTGGACTCACAGGCAATATCCTCTTGGGCCCCCCAGAAAATCGCAATGCCCGATGCAGGTAGGCCAATGTTCAGGGTAGACACAACCTTAGAAGAGCCAATCCGGACATCGGTTCTTTGTGGGAGATGCACGAACCTCGAGTGGTTTGAAGGCCCTAAACCAAAAGCGTACAGATGTCCCGAGTGCCGGGCTATACTCTGGGAAACAGAAGAAGAATAATCCAGCTCCTTCTTCATCGGTAATCGTCAAGTGGTCAATGTGGCTCCGTGGACAAGAGGGAAACCGTGAATCTCGGCAACAATGAACGAAGGCTGCTCAGCGCAATGCTCTCGAAGCCATCAAAGCAATGGACACTGGAAGAGCTTCTTTCCATTACAGGTTGGACCGACCAAGTCCATGTCGCCGGAGCAGGAAAGGCCCTTGAGGGCGAAGGTTTAGTGGAAGTGGAAGAATCCAGAATCACATTGATCTCACTAGGCGAGCAGGGCTCGAAGGCACTAGCTGACGGGCTCCTAGAATCGAGACTATGGGAGTGGATAAGCAACCAGAGCACTGAGTCTAGAAACATGGATGAACTGCTTTCATCTGGATTCGACAGAAGCGAGACTGGACCTGGAATAGGGGTTCTGAAAGGCCTCGGCGTCTCTATTGTCTCTGGTTCTTTCGTCGCAGGTGACGAAGACGAAGTCTCTGAATCAATTAGGCGGAGGACCGAATTCATCCATTCCCTTGAGCCGGGCTATTTGGACAGCTCCAAGCTTGACTCCGAACTGGTCGAACACTTCTCTTCCAGGGGCGGGCTAATTGAGATGGAAGAATCCGTCACAAGGACATGGAAGTTGACCGATTCCGGCTCAAAGGTGGAAGAAGACTCCCTCTCTGAGACTCAATTGATCGGGGAACTAACCCCAGAGAGTCTCCAGACCGAATCATGGGGCGGGGCCGAATTCAAACCATTCGATGTCAAGGCTCCAGCGCCAATACCCTCAGGGGGGAGAAGACACCCAATGCAGGCCCTGATAGAGAGAATTCGCTCGGTATTCCTAGAGATGGGATTCTCTGAGATAGAGGGGGATTTCGTCCAGTCTGCAGGATGGAATATGGATGCACTATTCATCCCGCAGTCACATCCGGCTAGAACCATGCAGGATACATTCTACCTCTCCGACCCAGAAATCATCGATGTCGACTCGAATTTCCTCGATCTTTGGGCCAAGGTGCACGAACACGGGCACGATACGGGCAGCAGGGGGTGGGGTGGGTCTTTCGACAAATCTGA
The DNA here is from genome assembly GCA_022449945.1 of Candidatus Thalassarchaeum sp. Taxonomy (GTDB): domain Archaea; phylum Thermoplasmatota; class Poseidoniia; order Poseidoniales; family Thalassarchaeaceae; genus UBA36. The sequence continues at coordinate 73,227 of JAKURM010000001.1, forward strand.
GTCTCAGAAGGCCCTTCTGCGGACACATACCACCGTGAACACCATTCGCCATATTGCGGAGAATCCCGGCACTCCTTCGAGAGTGTTCGGAATAGGCAGGGTGTTCCGCCAGGAGACAATTGACAGGACCCACATGCCAGAGTTCCACCAAATCGAGGGAATAATCCACGAGCCCGATGCCAGCCTGCCAATGCTGATATCAACTCTGAAGACATTCTATGCAAAGATGGGATACCCGGACGTCAGGGTCCGTCCAGCATACTTCCCATACACCGAGCCCAGTGCCGAGATCGAGATCCTGTGGCGTGGAGAGTGGCTGGAACTGGGGGGCTCGGGAATTTTCAGGCCCGAAGTCACTGAGCCGCTTGGCACGGAATGGCCAGTATGCGCTTGGGGAATGGGTCTGGAGAGGCTGGCTATGCTCATACTCGGACTGGACGACATCCGTCAGCTATACCAACCAGATCTGGAGATACTTCGCGGGATGCCCCTCCTCTGAAGTATCTATTTGGGGTGAACAATCACTCATCTGCAAGGGTCTTGACGTCCTGTAGGAACTCGTCCACGTCCCAGTGTATCCCAGAATATGCAACTCTCTTCCTCTGTTCCTTGTCGATGATGAATGTCACTGTGGAGTGTCCCACTTCGTACTGCATTAGCGCGTCTTCGTGCGGATCTGACTCATCCGAGTGACCATGTTCTCCCGATTCTTCTCCACCTGTGGAGGAGCAGGAAAGCCAATCTCCATCTGGACGCTCATAACCCTCGTCACACATGCAATGGGCTCCACTGCCAGAGCCCATTACCCACCCATGGCCATTGCAGTCAAAACCAGGGGGGAGGTTGCTGAGGTTTGCATTGCTAGCCGCCCACGCAAGGTTCGTACTGGTAGTCACGCCCATCGAATCGAGGCTGTCAGCTTCTATCTGGACCCAGCTCTCGTTCTGTCCATCCCAGGTGTGCAGCAACCACGACCAACTCTCGTCACTGGTCCAGTTGCCAATCGTTCCCGAAGAAATGTCATATTCGATTCCGTTGGACTCGGAAAATGCGTGTTCTGCGAAAGCACTACCATTGTCGAAGCAGGATGGACCATCAGCACTACTACAGGTGCTGTCAGTCTGCATCGTTGAGTTGTCAGGGAATAATACGGCGAATCTTAGACTGGCATCGTCGGGAGGGAGGCTGTTTGCGATGTGTTCGGCATCAACCACAACATTCCAGTTGTCCCAGACCGATTGCATCACCGACCCCCTATCATGGGTGAGATGGTCCCACTGATAGCCCATGTCATCTGTCCACTGAGAGAGACGCGAAACGGTGTCCCTTGCAGGATCGATGGTGATTGAAATTATCTCGACGTTTTCCGAATGCCCCCCTAGGTTCTCATAGACGTAAGCCAGGTTCGAGGAAATAACAAGGCAAACATCGGGACAAGATGTGTAGATGAATGCGACTACTACGACCTTGTCCTCGTAGTCCGAAAGCCTGACGTCTGCTCCATTCTGGTTCTTCAGTGTGAAGTCAGGAGCTTCTGGAGGGGCCCTGTATTCCGTACCAATCAGACTAGGCCCATCCTCTTGGGAGTCCATGCAACCAGGTAATAGGAAAATGACGATTATCGTCACCGCTACTCCCTCTCTTCTCATCTTTCTCCCTCAGTAAACAAGCGTTTTTCTATTGTTCTGCAATCAGACTCTTGATGTCTTCAAGCACTAGTTCTGGATTCCAGTCCGTGTCCCCCCACCAACCCCTCTGCTGCATCTGCTTGTCGACAATGATTGTCCCCGTTGTGTGATCCACCCAGTAGTCCAGGGGATGGTGCTTCACCGTGACGTCTCCTTCGGGCTGCTGGGTCTCCTTCCCACAACCATTTCCATCCACCTCTTCGCCTTCTGGGGTCTCGGGACAGCTATCGAATCCGTCGGCAACTCCATCATTGTCCAGATCGGTATCGTAGGTTGCCAACCCGACATCGAAGTTCATCCAAACAGGCTCCAATTCCTCCACGCTACCAGTTAAGTGGGGCCATTCGAGACTCCTGCTTGTGGCGTAGTTTTCCAGAATCGTAGAGTTATCCGTCCAGGGATCTACGGTCACGGTTAGTATCTGAACTTCTGAGCCATGCTGCTCGCCCAGCTCCTCTGCGATGAATGCTAGGTTTGCACTTACCACTGGACAGATGTCGGGACACCTCGTGAACAGGAACGCCACAACGACAACCTTGCCGCTGAACTCGGACATTGCAACATACTCTCCCTCTTCGTCGATAAGAATGAATTCGTCAACCGGGATGGGTGGGGAAATGTCTTCACCATAGAAAACATCGTCAGGCCCGCTTGACAGGCATCCTGGGACAAGCATCATCATTGAGATGATGAAAGCCGAGATTCCCCTACGCATCATCCCTCCTCCTTTTCATCAATGCCAAACCATAAGTAAGGAATAGAACCATTGCAAGACTCATCAAACTGCCCTCAGTGCCTGCAGACCCCACCTCCTCAGCTTGGTTTACGTCGTTGAAGGTGTAACCGGAAGGGGGCCCAATCTCCTCATGGAAGTCGTGAACTACCGTCAGATTCAGGGTTTTCCAAAGCGAACCATTTGAGAAAACGTCGATGTCGTAATAGCCTGCAGGCCAAATTCCCGAATCAATCGAGAATGCGCACTCGTCTCTTATCGAAGATGTGTTCGAGGGCTCAGTCTCGCATATCTGATCGTAAATCCCGTCACCATCCAGATCAACTCTCTGTATTCTGTGGTAGTCTGCGACATTGTAGAACACCACGAAGTCACCCTGCAGGACATCCGCCTGATTCGGCTGGATACTCGAGCCCCTTAGGATAATTGCAAAGGTGTTAGCACCATGTGCAGCTGCTAATGGCGAAATAAGAGAGAGTGCGAGAATCGCTACGATGGTATGGACTCTCATGAGAATCCTCAATCTTCACTGGCTTCGATCGACCATAGTGCTGGATAGTCGTATCTAGGGTCGAAGTCCTCGTCGAACTGCACCACGTAAATGCCACTCACCATCTCCGAGATCATTACGAACCCACGAGGGTCATACTGGAGGCCCCAATCGAATGGAATCATGCACGATGCCCAGCAGTCTGCCATATCGTATCCCAGTTCCGCCGCTGGGTCATCTATCCAATCTGGTCCGGCAGGGAGGTAGTACCCAACTGTATGAGTTGGAGCAAGCTCCTGTATTGCCTGGAAACCCCTATCTGGCTCAGGTACTCCATTCTCCCACACAATCTCCTCCCATATTTTGCCATGGTCCGTCGCCCATGCCCCTGCATGGTAGTGAGTCCAGTAGATGTGTCCGTTGATGCCCGTATCTCCATTATGGGGGCTGAAGATGTATCCTCCTGGGATGTAGTGCTGGGGATGGCTGGATCCGTTAGCTAGAGTTCCCTCGCCTGGGAGTCTCCACTTCGACACCAGGAATGGCTTGGTGGGGTCTGTTGTGTCAATAGTCCAAAGGAAGCCGCTGTGATTCGCATTGCTACCGTACTCGGGTGCGATTATCGTATAGTGCCGCCAGTTTACACCGAAAGTTGCGTCTTCGGGTCCGGAGCCGCAGTCGGATGGCCACTCTGCTTGGGGCACGTACTCGCTAATTCCGTTGCAAATCAGGTGCTCGTATGGGACAGCATAGTGGATGTTGTCGTTCCCTTGGTTAGAATCTAACCACTCCTCTGGGGACATGTTGGCGTGCCCGCCTCCGTCTGGGCCATACCAACCGTCTTCAGCCGAGGAACAACCCATCCACCTCCCAACCTCGGGAGGCCATGCTATCCCGAACGGGTCTGCTATAGTTGGCGGATCGCTCACATCAACGATCCTAAGGCCAGCGCCCCAGTAAGATGCGATCAAAAGCCTCTGTTTGGTGATGGGATGGACGAAGTAGACGTGGTCGTGGTTGAAGATGGAACCACCACAAGTCGTATCCACTTCGGGAGTATATCCGACCCACCGAATAATCTCCCTGCTTGAGTTCTGCTGCTCATCGTTTTGGTCCCACCACCAAGACTCGAATCCCCGGGGGACGTAGAACACTTGCGTCCCTTTGTAGAATGTGCCCGAACCCCCCTCTACCATCTCGGTCACGGGGTCTGCTCCGAAGA
>JAKURM010000010.1 GCA_022449945.1 Candidatus Thalassarchaeum sp.
GGTACTCTACGTTGGGCCAGTCTGCCTGCACGCCTTGCCTGGCCGGCCAGTTCGCTGCAGACGCGGGGACGGCAGATTCGTGCACGCCCTGCGCAGCGGGGCAGAGCCAGTTTGCTCAATATGGGCATGGAGGTTTTCCCACCGACGAGTGACGAATCCTTCGAGGGTCAGGCTGATGAGGCCCCTCCCTACGCATGATTGCATGCAAGACGCGGGTTCGCCTAGGATTACGGTCCTCAGGCTGGGCCATAGGAGGGAGAGGGACAAGAGGATCACATCCCACTTGGGGCTCACTGCCAGAGCTTTCGGTGCCGATCAGATAGTACTCTCGGGAGAGGAGGATCCTTCTGCGCTAGAGACTTGGGAGACTGTAACTGAGAGGTTCGGCGGCTCTTTTGAGAGTAGGTTTGAACCGAATCCTATGTCCTGGCTACGTGGGCAATCGAAGTCTGAACAGGCAACAATTGTCCACCTCACTATGTATGGCGAGCCCTGGAGGGAGTGCATATCCCAGATTCCGAGGGATAGGGATGTGGTCTTGGTGGTCGGTGGTACCAAGGTTCCCGCCGAAACCTACCACATATCCGACTACAACGTGTCGGTTGGAAACCAGCCCCATTCGGAGGTGGCTGCACTTGCAGTTTTTCTTGACTCCTGGGTTGGTCCACTGAAAGAGAAAATCAGATTTCAAGGAGGGGAAATAGAGGTCGTCCCATCCACTCGGGGGAAGGTTGTCATCAATCACGAAGAGGAATGACGAAGCCCAATCCGCCCCATCCCCACTGTGAATGTTCAAGAGCCTCGCTTGGGCAGCGTTGCTGATGTCAGAGACTACTGGTGGCCGGGGCTTCTCCCCCGGAGCCGGTGTTGTTGGCGTCGACTCCGCCCCTTCCTTTCCCGATGCCGCCGATGCGATACTGGGCTCGTCTGCTCCCGAACAGCCAAGCGGGTCCAGCGGGCTGCTGATATTAGCCGATGGGACCAGGTTCGAGGGACGACTATTCGGTGCCGAGGCAATAGCCGAAGGAGAACTGGTTTTCACCACAGGGATGTGTGGTTACCAGGAGAGTCTAACCGACCCCTCGTTTGCCGGGCAGGTCCTAACATTCACCTACCCGCTTCTTGGGAATTACGGGATAATTCCGGGCATTTCCGAGTCATCCTCCGTTCATCCAAGGGGCGTTGTCTGCCGACAACACATGCAGAACCCAGATCACAGGAGCTCAGTCGGAAGCGTGCACGATCTACTGATGGCTCACAACGTTCCCGGTATCGAGGGTGTCGACACCAGGTCACTAACACGTAGAGTAAGGGAGCATGGGACCGTGCTCTGCGTTTTCGGTCCTGCTGAGAAGGAGGCCGAGATGACTCGAATACTAGACGAGATGACGCCTCCAGATTCAGACGACCTTGTTGGGCAGGTGACTATCCAGGAGCCCACTCTGCTGAATCCGGGAGCAGAGGATGGAGATGGCAGGCCGCTCCCAAGGCTCGCGGCGATAGACTGTGGCATCAAGTACAACATACTCCGGGAATTATGCCGTAGGTTCGAAGTCGTGTGGTGCCCGGCGACGATGAGCATCGATGAGATTCAAAGGGACTGGTCTCCCGATGCACTTTTCGCTTCCAACGGTCCGGGCGATCCGGCCCACCCTGGTGCTGCTAACGATGCTAGAAGGACACTTGCAGCGGCTGTGAGAAACGGGATGCCAGTAATGGGAATTTGCCTTGGCCACCAGCTCATGGGCCTCGCTGCCGGTCTGCGAACGTACAAGTTGCGTTACGGGCACAGGGGAGCGAATCAGCCAGTAATGGATCTCGAGACTGGCAGGGTGCACATCACTAGTCAGAATCATGGTTTCGCAGTTGAGGATCCGGTCAAGGGGATGCTCGCCCCTCACCCGAGCGGGGCTCGTTCTGACTCCGGTGAGAACGTCCTCGGTGCGGATTTCCGTGTCAGGCACGTTAACTCAAATGACGGCACCGTAGAGGGACTCGATCTGGTGGGTAAGCCTGCTTTCACCATCCAATTCCACCCCGAGGCCTGTCCAGGACCTCATGACGCATCTCCCCTGTTTGATAGATTCCAAGGATTAGTCGAGGAGCACTTGGCTACTGCCCACGCTACTATAGGGGCAAAGCGGGGTGGGCTCTGATGCCCCGTAGGGACGATCTAAAACGAATAGTGATTCTAGGCAGTGGCCCTATTCGAATCGGCCAAGCAGCCGAGTTCGACTTCTCCGGCTCACAGGCCTGCAGAGCCCTTAGGTCGGACGGATACGAGGTCATCCTGGTCAACTCTAATCCAGCCACCATTCAGAACGACCCCGAGATGGCAGACAGGATATACATCGAACCGCTACTTCCAGAGGTCGTTAAGAGTATCATGGAGAAGGAGAATCCTGATGCCTTGCTAGCAGGAATGGGTGGGCAGACCGCACTCAACATCGCATCTGCACTTGCAAAAGATGGAACACTTGACGAGTTAGGCGTCGAGCTGATTGGCTGCAACCTGGCTGCCATCGACGAAGCAGAGGACAGGGATCTGTTCAAACGTGTGTGCGAGGAGATTGATTTACCGGTCTGCAAGGCAACCGCCTGTGATTCGATAGAGGAAGTGATAGCAGCCGCCGAGGAACTCGGCTCATTCCCCCTACTTATTCGTCCAGCATTCACTTTGGGTGGCCTTGGGGGTGGGACGGCATTCAACATGGGCGAATTAGTAGAGATAGCAAGCCAAGGAATTCTTCATTCCGCGATAGGCCAGGTTCTGATCGAGGAGAGCATACTGGGATGGCAGGAGCACGAGTACGAGGTAATGAGGGATAGCTCTGACAATGCGATAATCGTATGCACAATGGAGAACATCGATCCAATGGGAATCCATACGGGTGAATCGATCGTGGTAGCACCACAACAGACCCTATCGGACAGAGATCACCAGATGCTAAGGGACGCGGCTCTAAAGCTAATCAGGAGGCTCAATATCAAGGGCGGATGCAATGTCCAATTCGCCTTAGACCAGTCAACCGGGGACTACAGGGTGATTGAGGTGAATCCTAGGGTTTCCCGCTCTTCGGCCCTTGCATCAAAGGCAACCGGCTACCCCATCGCTAGGATGGCTGCCCTGATTGCGGTGGGCTATACCCTGGACGAACTCCCCAATCCCATTACCGGTGAGGGAACAACTGCTGCCTTCGAACCGACTCTTGACTACTGCGTCGTCACGATACCCCGCTGGCCTTTCGACAAGTTCCGGACTGCAGATAGGAGGCTCGGCACCTCGATGAAGTCTACGGGAGAGGTCATGGCGATTGGTCGTAGCTTCGAGGAGGCCTGCCTGAAGGCATGGGCCAGTCTCGAGTACGGCAAACCCCATCCGAGACCCCTAACGATGTCGGACGCTTCGGACGGGGAGACCATGGACGAAAGGGCAGCAGAGCACCTACCCACTGCCCTTCTAGAGGACTGGCTTCGCGTTGCAACAGACAGGAGGCTCGGAGCAGTAATCGAGGCGCTGAGGAGGGGGTATTCGATTGAAGACGTTCGCGACTTGACGGGTGGAATGACTCGATGGTTCATCAGGCGTTTCGAGAATATTGCCGCAATAGAAACTGAGATCAGGGCTGCAGGCGAGATCGGCATGAGGCCCGCGGACATTCCAGAGGCGGAGTTGCGCTCCTGGAAAGGAGCCGGATTCACCGATCTGCATATCGCAGATGCACTAGCAGGATTCCCCCAAGGCGGATTCAAGAGCCTCCCTGCTGGAATGGACGAGACCTCAGTGAGGCTCAGGCGCCACGAACTACGAATCCACCCTCGCTACCGGATGGTCGACTCATGTGCAGCAGAGTTCGCCGCAGTTACTCCCTACTACTACTCGACCTACGAAGGTGGTTCCGCCGATTTGGGTATCGACTACGTCCCGGGTCTGGCCTCTTCAACCAAGCAGAGGATAGCCGTAATTGGATCTGGACCGATTAGGATAGGCCAGGGAATTGAGTTCGACTATGGCTGCGTTCACGCCGCAGGAGCAATTCAGGATCTCGGGCACGAGGCCATAATAATCAACAACAACCCCGAGACGGTATCCACGGACTTCGACACTAGCGACCGCCTGTACTTCGACCCCCTTACCCTTGAATCAGTGGAAGAGGTCTTGCTCAGGGAGGATGCGAACGGCATCCTCTTACAGTTCGGGGGGCAGACTGCAATCAACCTCGCCCTCCCTCTAGCCGACGAGATGCCCCACCTCTCTGAGATGGGACTAGATCTGGTTATCGAGGGGACATCTCCCGAGTCCGTAGACGAGGCGAGTGACAGAGAGCGTTTCGAGGAGTTCGCTCTGAGGTGCGGCCTGAGGATGCCTGACGGGGCAACAGCCACATGTCCCGATGGAGTCAGAGAGGCAGCCAACGAGATAGGATACCCCGTGTTGATCCGTCCCTCGTATGTGCTAGGCGGACGAGGAATGGAGATCCTGTCGAACTACAAGCAACTTGAGTCCTACATGGGCGAGGCATATCTATCATCTGACAGGCCACTTCTGATTGACAAGTATCTGGGGAACGCCATGGAGTTGGATGTGGATGCAGTATGCGATGGCGAGACAGTCCTCGTTGGAGCGATAATGGAACACTTGGAGGAAGCCGGAATCCACTCCGGTGACTCGACCTGTTTCATCCCCCCACAGAACGTTTCCATTGACATCCTCAACCAGGTAGAGGAGTGGACCACCCTAATCGGACTCGAGCTCGGAATCCGCGGATGCTTCAACATACAGTTCGCAATACACGAGAATCTACTTTACGTACTCGAGGTAAATCCACGTGGCTCGCGGACATTTCCATTCGTAGCCAAATCTACGGGAATACCTCTTGCCCGCATCGCAGCTAGGGTCGCACTAGGTGAGAGGCTATCCGATCTCGACATTCCGCAGCCTCAGACTGATGCAGTCTGTGTCAAGGCACCCGTGTTTCCTTTCATCAAACTCAGGGGTCTAGACCCGGCCCCCGGCCCTGAGATGAAGTCTACCGGAGAGGTCATGGGTTCGCATGTCAGGGCATCTGCAGCATATCTGAAGGCAAGACTGGCGACCGAATTACCAGTACCTACCGAGGGTGGCGTTTACATCACGGTAAAGGACGAAGACAAGCATGCTATGATTCCTCTCGCTGAGAGGCTCGGTGAGATGGGATTCACCCTTTATGCGACCAGAGGTACCTCGAGGGTCCTCCGAGGGGTGGGTGGCTTGGATGTAAAGACGTGCTACAGAATCGCCGAAGGCAGGTCACCAGACGCCCTTGATCTGATGAGGCAAGGCAAGATTCAGCTGATCATCAACACCCCACGATCAACCGGAGGAGCCGTACTGGATGGCAACATGATGCGAAGATTGGCAGTGGAACTGAATATTCCATTCGTTACCACCATGGCTGGTGCTAGGATGGAGGTCGAGGCTATTGACGAGGCTAGGGCAGGGATTCCCGAGCCTCGGCTACTGAGGATCAAGTCCCTCTGATTCCCCCAAGCTCCCAGCGTGAGAAACTGGACGACTATTCTATATCGTGACCGACGTGCTCGGTCCCCTCTTCCCAGCAATCGTCTCCATCGTCAAAGATTGCACCTTCCCTTGTTAGGCATGGGTGGTGGTTTGTGAACACGTCATCATGGGTCAGCCATGGCCTGACTATCCAGGCATGAACCATCCAGAAATCATCCAGTGCGATGTTTTCTCCTCCCCTATTCTCGCATACTCCATCCTCGAGATTCTCCCCAACAACCAGCATTTCCTCGATTTGGAAGCATAGGGACTCGTGACGATGCCACCAGTCATTTCCACCAGTGAAACCCTCTGGCGGACTATCTGCTGGACTTCGCACGTACCAAGCAAAACCCACTAGCTCGGAGTCCGGCTCCTCTCCGGAATACATTAGGAACTCTGGCCGAGAGTGATTGAATTCTGAATCGAGGTAAGTCCCTCGGAAATGCGGTATGTCGGCATTGAAATCATCGTCTGACATCCTGAATTCGCCCAACATGGCATGATGGGTCCCCATTCCATTGGTATATCCAACGGTCATGTGGTATCCTGCTTCCTCTGCATCGCCCAGGGTTGGCCACTGGGATGTCCACTCTATCGCATCCTGGAATTCGGCTGTCAGCAACTCGCACTCCTCTTCCGAAAGAGGGCTCTTTTCCATCCCATCGTATGCGAGGTCAACGTGGTGCCCGCCAATCCCAGTGGAGTTGCACCACCAAGGGTTTGTGCCGGGCGTGTAGCCGCTAAGTGGGCAGTCCAACTCCCCATCGCCATCCAGATCCCCGCAGATGCCTTCTTCCACTAGCTCAATTACTTCCTCTTCGTCCTCAATCCACTGCTTTTCGGGCTCAATTGTGATGGTCTCTTCCGTGGCAACACAACCCGAAATCGAGACGCCTAGGAGGATCAATAACATCGAAAAGACTCGTCCCTCCATGTTACAGATTCAACTCGCATACCCGATAAAATAAACCCTTGACTGTTCACTAAATAGAACTCATTCTTTTTCTTCCCACCAATTCTCCCCGCTCCCCATTTCGGATTCTGCAACATCTTCCTCAGTCGTGGCCTGGGAATCGCTATCATCGGACTGACCTCCTTCGCCTTCAGAATTCGAACCCTGCTCCTCTTCTAGAGACATTGAAGTCCAGATAGACTTCCGATAAATGACAAACAAGTAAAATATTGCGAGAAAAAACAATCCATAGGCCTGTGATTCGGAAATCCCTAGGCTTTCCATTAGAAAAAGTATGATTATGACTTCGATAACATCGAAAATTATCCGTCCGCAGATGTCTTCTATCACGGATTCTATTGGCAACAGAAAGATTTGAACTATTCTACGGAATCATGACTTAGGGGATGCATTCTTCCACGTACCTGGCCTTCGATGACTCTGTGATAGAATTCCAAGTCAATGCGAGACTGCTCTTCGAAACGTTGCCGCTCGTCATCGGATATCGACATCTTGATTTTGAGCATGTACCTGATGGCTGATACCAGTCTCAGCCTGCTTACTAGCATCGATAGGGCCCTGCGGTTGCCAAATGTGGAGTGGGAATCGACCTTCATTTTATCCCAACCCAGGGCCCCAAAGAGATGTTCACCCAGGTCACCGTCCCTCTCGGTTACAATTACCAAGTCGAACAACGATAGGTTGCTTAGGGCATTGGACAAGGACTCCTTCCCTATTGACTGCCTATCGGCATGAAAGCTGTTTGCGAAAGTCCTGACGAGGAGGTTGTCCACCTTTATTCTGCGATCCTCATCCATATATTCGGCTAACGTCGCCGAATTGGAAAACCCGAGGTAGTAGTCGTAGTTGAAATTAGAGATTAGCCTATTCCAAGGTTCTCTGACGCAAGTCATGAGCAATACTCTCGGGTCGTCGTGTAAGGCCCCATAGTTGGGGGCTCCCCATTCAGTGGCAACGAACGTCACTTCCTTGGTCTGGCACTCGTCAATGAAGCCTCGGAGCCCCCCTTCGTCTAGATCCCATATTGGCATCACTTCCCCCTCTTCGTTGCAGGGGTTTCCATTCTGGTGACTTGGGAACGGCACCTCCCCGTTTGCAACTGCTTGATTGACGATGTAGCTTCCAGCCGCCTTGTGAACGTGTTGGAACCAAATGAGCCTGTACATCCGCCTCGTTTGTCGTGTATGCACGATTGTATTTCACTATCTTGTCGTGAAGTGCCCCGATTCGCACATATGGAAAACAGCAAAGCTCCCGAATTCTGCCGATTGATAATTAGAGAACAATTCTTTCTGGTATCTCGGAAGCGAGTCCTTCGTAGAATTCGATGTCTTGCCTGAGGGCATCTCTGATATCTTCTCCGAAAACCTGACCGATTTGGGGCTTTTCAGCAGGCGTGTGCTTCCACCCCATTCTCCTAATGGGGTCCAGTACTGCCCTTCTGATGGCCCTGCTGGGCAATAGCAATCGAGCGGTGGAAAAGGCCCAACCGGGGGGCTTCCTCAAGAACCTCCTGAACTTGGAATTGGATAGTTTCCCCGTAGTGTTCTCCGAGGAGCGATTCCTTGGCATTCCAGACATCCCAATTCCTAGCCAATCGCCAAGGCTTTCGAGAACGCTATTTGGCTCATCCGCGATTGAAGACAGTCTGACGACCCTGACTCTGTCCGAACCCAGTTCCGAAGCCCACTCCCTGACAAAACTCGAGTACCGCGGGTATGCCAGGAACATCCAGGTCTCCGGTTTGTCTATGTCTGGTTCCCAGTCCTGTGCTTTCATCATTCCGAGTAGCTCATCGAAAGTGGTTTGGTAGCTATCGGACTTCCACATTTGGGAGTATAGGCTAACCAACAGGTCGACCGGGTCCCTGAGGGTGATTATCACCCTTGCATCGGGCATTAGGTCTCTGACGGTTTCCAGTGCCTTTTTGGAATACAGATGCTGAGGTGACTTGTCAATAATCCACCTCTCTCCCTTGTAATGGTCCATGTCTGCCTCGTGCGGAAGCAGGAGTGTGCCCCTTGGTTTGAAGGGTGAAACCGGGAACTCTGAAGGGCCGGCGATCAGGAAACCACTCTCCACTGCATTAGAGCCGGCCCTGGACCAGGGGTGGTAGATTTCCGGATGCCCTCTTAGCCACATCAGGAGGGAAGTAGTCCCCGACTTAGGCGCGCCCACCAAAAGTAGGTTAGGACGAGGCTCGATGGCTCTCATGTTCACTGCGCAGGAGTGTTGATGTTAAGTCCTAACTGGGGCGGATTAGCCTCATTCTTGGAAATATGATCTCGCCAGGGAAACAAAATCATCTCTCGACATCTCGCCAATGAGTGTGGATGCCTTCGGCCCGTAGTCTCTCCCGAGGAGGATCCTGTATAGGATCGTGTAACCCATCCTCCTTGGGGTGCCAACCTTGTCAGCCGTTTCCCTGATGCAGGCCCCTATGGATTCGTAATCCCATCCCCCGTCCTCCAATGCCAAACAAAGACCCTCGAGAAAAACAACCCCTTCCTGGCCAATTTCCTCTCGAACCTCGTCTCTTGCTTCGGTGAGAATTCGGACTCGCCCGTCCTCTGGGAAGTGGGACCCGCCTATCCATGACCTCATTTTGGCCAGCCTCCCGATTAGTGAGGTTGATGGATCCCCTTCCAAGTGACCAGATTTTCTCAGTGAGTCCCAAACCACCTCGTCTGACTTCTTGATCTGTGCCAGCATTGAGAGATGGCTGAAGGAAACACCCCCTATTGATTCCGATGGTTCGGAGCCCCTGACAGATTGGCTTAGCCTGATTGCTCCCTTCTGAGTGCGTACGGCGACCCTCTGCCGCTTGCTCATGCCATCCTCTTCCTCCGGCGGTTCCGCGACTAGCCTCTCGTACTCCTCGGCGGCCTGGAAAAGCGAAGAACCAGTGTCGAACTCTATGTGGCGCCCCATCTTGCTTCTCGCGATAATGTACCTCATGATTTCCGGAGGGACCAGTTCCAAGGCTTCCATTGGCCCAATTGTCAAGCCAGATGAGCTGGACATAGCACCCATTCCCTTGAGCTGAATCCATTCGTAGGTCATCTTGTCTGGTGGTTTTCCTCCGAGTAGCCTGCAGATTGGTATTCCCGTATCATAGCTCCCCCCGGCAGCCCCGTGGTCCTTCCCCGCTGGCTCGCACGTTACGCCGTGAATTATCCACCTAGCAGCCCAGTCTACCCTCCAGGGGAGCTTCCCGTCCCCTCCCCGAATGTCTGATCTGCCCTCGACACCATGACTGTCAATCCAATGGACGAATGGCTTCTCATAGCCCGTGACGGTGACCCCATCCATGCTTCCCTTCGAGTCTCTGGGGTTGTAGGGAAACCATCCGTCGTCGAGCTCCCTGCCGGAAATGCTCTCGATCAACTCCCTAATCTCCACCTTCATGGATATGGAACGGTCTATGCTTTCGGCGAATCCACCAGATTCGTATGTCTCGTGGTTCATTATCACGCGGGGACTCACTCCTATTTCTTCCAAGGACTCGAGGAACGGATTGAGGAAGTGTTCAGCGTAGCTGTTGCTTCCATCACCAGGCTCTCCGTCCGGTCCTGGGGCTGGGATGTACGCCAATGGGTGTCCAATATACCGTTCATATGAATCGGATAGGAAGTCGTAGACTCTCCTCAGGGGATCCATCGAGTCTACAATGAAGACGTACTCGGACTCAAGCCCCGCATCGAGACAGGCCCTGTGGATCATCTCTGCAGAAAGGATCTCTCGGAGGTGCCCGACGTGGAACTCACCAGAGGGGGTAATCCCGGAGCACGATACCTGCGGTCCGCCCCTGTTGCTCAGCCTCTGCGCGGTGTGATCCGCCCAATGCATGTGATACCTCAGACCGTCGCTGCCCTTACCAGTGCTCTCATTGGTACGCCATCTACGTCATTGTCCCATGACTTGTTGACCAGCACAAGGCAAAGCTTGACGTCTGCTCCGGAGGCTTTCAGGTTAGCCGCCGTTTTCTTCATGGTGGTCCCCGAAGAGTAGACGTCGTCGATAATCACTACGCGCTTGCCCTCAACGCCCGCGTAAACCTGGGACAGGTGCCCGCTCATGTCCTCGCTGATGCTTCGGACCACCGACATCTCAAGTCCCATGCTGGATGATATGGTCTGGGCAAAGGCGATCCCGTTGATGCTGACTCCCACAATGGTATCGACCTCGTCATTCACCATCTCCTCGATAATGTCGCAGAATACGAAGGAGACTGCCTCGATCCTCTCTCCTTTCACGGCAATGGATCTCCAGCCGACTTTCACGTCAGAGGGTTTTGCCTCAATCTCGTAGTCACTAGCAGATAACCACTCTATGGTGGTCTGGGATAGGGACAACTCGTCAGCTATCTGCTGGGTGGTTAGTCCGCTTGACCTGAACTCATCGACCATGCCCCTGAGTTCATCTACGCTCAACTGCATCGCCACATCCCAGCGCCGCAGTGCTATCAATCCACCGGGAGTAATCTATTGAGCGGGTCTATATTTTCTGTATTCAGAATCTGCCGGTGCTCCCGAATCCACCGGATCCCCTCTCCGTTTCCCCTAGCTCCTCATAACCAACCTCGATGAAACCGACCCTGGGAATCGGAGTTATCAGTAGCTGCGCTATCCTTTCGCCGGACTTCACCAAGTAAGAATCGCCTTCCCCGATCCATGTCATCAGGACGAACAGCTCCCCCCTGTAGTCCGCGTCAATGGTGCCGATGCTATGTGGTAGTATCAGTCCCTTGGAACCCAACGAGGAACGCGCCCTAACCTGTCCCTCGTATCCCACGGGGATCGCCACATGAAGCCCCGTCCTGAGTTTCACGCTTCCCCTGAAAGGGACCTCGGTATCCTCCAGCGAGTACAGGTCCCAACCAGCCGCGTGCGCGCTTCCCTTTGTTGGCATGCGAGAATCGGGGTGAACCCTGGCAACCTTCACTTGGACTGCCTCAGGCATACCCCATCCTGCCGAAAGAGGTCTTTGACCGTTGGCAATCCATCAACAACCCCGGTGGGGTGAAAAACCCCATGCATTTCGGAGTCCCGTGACCAACCGCAACTACGACGAGCTTCTGGATAGGGCCAGGGGGAGAATCCCCAAGGACATTAGTGAACGCTCCAGATGGACAATGCCTGAACCAGACATAATGATCGAGGGAAGCCAGACGATATTGCGAAACTTCTCTGACATTGTGGATGCAATGGACCGGGATGCCAACCATGTTTTCCAGTACCTGCTCAATGAGCTCGGGACATCTGGAAGCAGGGAGCAGGTACGAATCATGCTCAAGGGAAGGGTCCCCCCGAAGAGGATCAAGGAGAAGATAGTGGCCTACGTCAAGACCTACATCCTATGCGGCGAATGCAAGGCTCCAGACACTAGATTCCTCAGGGAGGGCCGAACCACTCTTCTGAAGTGCCAGGCCTGCGGGGCCACTAGACCCGTCAGGCTTTAGCAAAATTGTCCGGATTTCATCCCAATCTCGGGATATTAGTTTGGGGAGAAGTCTAGTAGGACCTTTCCACGGTTCTTGCGTTCGTGAATATGCAACTGAGCATCTGCAACCTTCTCGAAACGCCACACTGAATCAATAATCGGGGCAATATCACCCTTCAGAAGCATCGAAGAAAGAGCTTCAAGATGTCCCTTGAAAATTGAATCGTCATCGAGAAGCCCCATGTGGACTCCGAACACAGCCCTATTCGAGTTCATCATCCTCAGTGGGTCGAATTTCGGCGTACTAGCCCACATTTTGAGGGCAGCAAGCCTAGATCTCCTTTCTCCCTTCACTGCAGCAGAGGCTCCGAAATAGTACAGCTTCCCCCCTCTCCTTAGAGACTGGTATGAACGCATCAGATGACCTCCGCCAACCGGGTCTATCGCATGGTGCACTCCTTTTCCTCCCGTCAACTCCTTGCAGATATTTACGAAATCCTCTGACTCTCGATCCACGAAGTGCATTCCCAATGAATTGACGAAATCTCGTTTTGGAGAAGACGCAGTGCCAATGACAAGGGATGCCCCCATGGCTTTGCAAATCTGTGCAACGGCAGTCCCCACCCCTCCTGCTGCATGGTGGATTAGGACGGTTTCACCCCTGGTCAGGTTTCCCAAGTGAACCAGCATATGGTATGAAGTCCCGTATGTGACCGGCATTGCGGCCGCCTGGTCGAAAGAAACAGAGTCAGGAAGGGGGACTAACCTTCCTGTGTCCAAGACGACCCTTTCCGAATACCCCCCGAACCCGGTCATCGCAAGGACCCGATCTCCTGGTCGAAAACCCCCGACTCCGTCACCGATTTCGATAATCTCTCCAGATGCCTCGTATCCGGGCGTGAACGGGAAGTCAGGATTGGAACCGTACAGGCCCTGGCGCATCATTAGGTCGGCGAAGTTTATCCCCGCTCGATGCACTCTGACGCTGGCTTGACCTGGTCCGGGAACCGGATCCTCCACATCTACAATCTGTATGGAGTCAACTCCGCCTACACGAGGGTAAATCACCTTCCTCATTCCCTCACTCCATTTCGTGCATCTTAGATGGCTTCCCGTCTTTGAGGTGCCGCAGTATCTCGTTCAAGCCCCCTTCGTCTTTTGGTAACGAGTACCACGTACCTTCGGGATAAACTACGCATGACGGCCCTTCCTCGCATTTGTCAAGACAGCCAGCCTTGTTTACTCGAACATCGGACAAACCCTCCTTCCTTGCAGCCCTCTTTATCTTGGTCAGTATCTCCAACGAATCTTTGTCAGCACAGCATCCTCTGGGGTGCCCCTCTTCTCTCTGGTTCGTGCAAACGAAAACGTGCATCCGGAAGTTCCCAGGCAACTAATCACCTAGGCATGGTCGAACTTGGCTGCAAGGACGAAGTCGGACTCGGTCAGCCCATCGATCTTGTGCGTGTAAATAACTGCCGAAACCCTTCCCCATCCGAGTTCGAAGTCAGCATGGTGATTCTGCTCTTCGCAAATTTCGCCCAATGAGTTAGTGAATTCCAAGGCGCTTTCGAAGTCCGGGAATGACCATTCCCTGGAAATGTGGTGGTCGTCCACGACTTCCCAGCCATCGTGGATTTTAACCAATAGTTCTGCTATCTCCCCACCATCCAGTGGAGGGACACCTCCTTGGCATGGCACGCACTCCTTTTCATTGAGTCCCATCATTCAACCCCATAGATTGCTTTCGTATCCGTCACTTGTCTTCTCGGCCTTTTCGTGCATCTCGGACCTTCTGCGCATGTCATCTTTCTCAAACTTGAGTAGCTCCTTGTCTTCGATGTAAGTCCTTCTCAGGTGTGTTACGAGCCTTACTTCGACGATTACGTCCCTAGCGATGGATCTGAACTCTCCGTTTTGGTCTAGAATGTCTATTGAGTTCCTGTTAGTACCAACAAGCATCCCTCTTAGGTGGGGTACCCTGTCCTCCGGAAGCATTCTCCTATCCAGTAGTATCTCGATTAGATCGTCTCTCCTCAGTCCTGATTTCCTATCCATCAGTGGACCATGGAAAACGTCTCCCAGACTGTCTAGATCTGGTGAACCGTAGTCTTCGTAGAAACCCCTAGCCCAGTCTGGAAGATCTTCCGCCCTTCTGCCCCTCCGGTCCTCTGCCATGGCTCTTCGTTTCGGTGGTCATAGAAAAACAAGCGGGTGGTATCGGGCAATTCGCCAATCTCAGACTCTGCTAATGCTTGAAGTGTAATGCCGTGGCGGCGAGGAGCGGGGAGAGCGATGTCTTTGGTCGAGTGGAGGTCAATTCCTACTGTTTTGTATCCCCAAGAGATTCTCGACAAGGCGTTCGGTAGGGCTAGCAGCCAGGCAGATTTGGTTGAGGACCCAGACAAGTACCACAGAGTCAGGAAGCAGATGACAAGAATGGTCCAGGCTGCATCTGATGTTATTGCGAAGACCCTCAACTCCTACGTTGACAGATGGCCGAGCCTTAATGCCCTATCCGAGTGCGACCGTGCTCTTGTAGACGCAGCAGTAGGTTGGGATGAATACAGGAAGAACCTGGGGACCCTTCAATGGGCCGCTGAGAGGTCTCAGCGGATATCCGGAGAGGCCCAATCCAAGATTCTCCGCTTGAGGGACATTGACGGATTTCACAAGGCGCGAAGGCACGCATATGGGCGACTTTCTTCCATAATTGACCAGATTTCTCCTCAGATATTCTGGCTAGGGGATGCCCGAGGAGTCCTACGTAAGCTCCCTTCGATAGACCAGCATGAGCCGTGTATCGTTGTTGCCGGTTCTCCAAACGTGGGGAAGTCAGCTCTTATTGGGGCTCTTTCTAGTGGCGAACCTCAAGTCGCCTCATATCCTTTCACGACTAAACAGATCCATCTAGGGCACTTCACCCATAGGAGAAGGGTGTACCAGATGGTCGACACGCCCGGGCTCCTCGATCGTCCTATGGGCGAACGGAATCAGATAGAGATGCAAGCAATTGCCGCTCTAGAGCACTCCGGGGATGTCTTAGTGTTCTTGTTGGACAGGACCGAACAGTCTTCCACTCCACTAGATGAACAGAAAAACCTGCTAACAGAGGTTCGTGGGCTTATTTCCGAGAAGCCAATATTGGTAGTCAGCAGCAAGTCCGATCTGGTAGAGTCAGAAGTTGAGGGCGATGACGCTAGAATCAGCTCACTAACCGGAGAGGGTTTAGAGGAACTCAGGTCGAGGCTCATAGAGATAATCGCCGCAGACCAGGTGAATGATCCACTTAAACTTCCGGAACACTGGCCAAGGAAGGACGAAAACCACGGCCCAATAGGACGCCCGTGAATTCAGACGTGCCACGTGTGCCCACAAACCACGCAGAAGAGGTTGTATCCGCCAAAAGATTCGGATAGTCCCTCGATTTCAATTGCAGTCCCGCAGTTGGGGCACTTCGCATTCGCCACGATACGTCCAACGAGTTTGGGTTATTCAACGATGCTGATGCCGATTCACTATGCATTCTTGAAGCGATTCAACAGGTTTCTGATAGGGAATGCCATTTCCCCTGCACCAGCAATAAGAAGTATCGAAACAACGGCCAGAGAAATCTCTACAATATTGTTCAGATGGATGGAAGTACTTATTGTCACTTGCTGCGAATCCAGACTGGATCCGTCCTTTCCCGCTGTGACAAATCGATATTCACCGGGCCCCATCTCGAAAACAAGGCTGCCATCCGAATCAGGTCCGCCAGCCACCTTGTGGACGACCATATCTTCCCAAGTGCACTGCGTCAGGCCATTGGAATCATGGGGGCAATCATCTTTTGCCTTTGAGTCTACAACCCCCAACCAGGCCCTGTCCGGCTCATTCCACTTCACCTCCAAACTGATGTCAAGTAGTATGAATGCAGGAGGAACATCGATGTCGTCCTGAGTCATCCCCACGTTGCACCCAATATCGCTATCTGTGCATGGGACGATCGGTACCTCTGTGCCAGAGTCGGGGGGGGAATATCCGAAAATGCTGATGACCAACATTGTCGCACAAAGAAGGCCAACGAGCATCGGCAGAACAGACAAAATCCTAACCATCATGGGAATTCCTCAGCAAACTCTACGATTCAACCTGACGCCCCCATGACTCCTTGGATTAGGAATAGCACGGTTATTGCAGGAATCATGTACATTAGGATGACCAGCCTCTTCCTTGACCGTTCCCTTTTCTTGTGGATGTTTAGGCACTCTTCTCTTCCACAAACCGCTGGATCTTCTTCGAGATGAACTGGCGTCCAGCAAACAACGCAGTGCCGATGAGGGTCTACTCCAATGCCCCCTCTTGACCTCTCCCGACGCGAGGAAGCAGCAGCCCGTGCCTCCTTGGCCGTCCGCTTGGCGGCCCTAAGTATTGTATCCCTCCTACTCATTGCTATCCCCCGACAACCGTCCCCTCGAACCCCTCTCCTTCGAGCGACTGCCTGATCCTCTCAGCATCCCTCCCGTCCAAGATGTCTAGGGGCATAGAGTTGCTAACGGCCCTACCAACTCCCACGGGATCTACAACCTGAGAACCTCCTGCACCCCTGTGCTCGGGGGGGCCCACGATTTCCTGTAATTCGATGAGTGTAAGGGAGTCGAATGGTTCAGCATCCGGGTTGTCCCTAGGATCCTCTGAGTACACCTTTGCTACATTGGTTGCAATTACGCACTTTTCCGCCCCACTCTTCACTGCAAGCATGATCGCGACCGTATCGGTGGTATGTCCTGGAACGGTGCCTCCCATGACCACGACCTCCTTCCTGTTGAGATCAACTACTGCCTCGTCTACGCTACTCGGAATCGTCCCTGCAACTGGTACCCCATAATCTGCGAGAGCCTCTCGAATGATAGTGGCATTCAATCTCGTTGCTGCTATGCCGATTCTGTCGAGATGGTCGATATCGTCAATGGACTGACTGGCAATCTCGATTCCTTCCCTGGCAGGGGCTCCCCCTCCCACGACGACTCCAATCCTGTCACCAGAGGAAACCCTATCTCGGATTATTGTAACAAAATCACTCAACCAGTCCTGTCTTTGTTCGACTTCTGGCCTAAGGAGGCTCCCTCCCAGTGCTATCACCACCGTCGCCATCGAGCCTAGGTGTACACCCTGCCTTTCAATTCCTACGCTCAACTGGGGCTGAAGGGTTGAAATGCCGCCCATGGCGGCAATTCACGGAGAGGCTATGTCTGACGAACTTGCGCAGCAGCAGCGGAGGCTCCGCCTGAAGAAATCCCTCAAGGAGATATCTGGGATGAAGGGCATGGGGACGGAGCTGGTAACCGTAGTAATTCCGCCCGACCGGATGATTCACGATGTTAGACAGCATTTGGGACAAGAGGCCGGCCAGGCTGCCAACATCAAGTCAAAATCTACTAGGAAGCACGTTACGGACGCCATCGAGTCGGCAATTTCCACCCTAAACAGATACAAGACCCCAGGGGAAGGCGGACTAGCTATCTTTGTCGGTCACGTGATAGTGGGCAATAACAAGACAAGGTTGTTCTCTAAGGTGGTAGATGATCCTCCAGAACCATTTCCTTCTTTCAGATATAGGTGCGATTCCAGATTCGAAGTTAGTCAGTTGGAGGAGATGCTGATTGATCGCACTTCGTACGGCCTTTTTGTTATTGATCGTTCCGAAGCGGCATACGGTTTGGCTTCGGGAAAGAGGCTTCACTGCCAGGAGCACATTACTTCTCTGGTACCCTCTAAGCACGGTCGCGGCGGGCAATCAGCGCAGAGGTTCGAAAGGCTGATCGAGGAGGCCGCAGACAAGTTCTTCAAGAAGGCAGCAGAGAGGGCATGCAATTATTGGTTGCCATTGGTTCAGGACCTGCGCGGGATAATTATCGGAGGTCCCGGTGCAACGAAGGACTATGTTGTCAAGAATGACTACTTCCATCACGAAATCAAGAAGCTGATTGCTGAGCCATACTTCGATGTTGGCTACTCAAACGAGAGTGGTCTCAGGGAACTAATTCAGAGGGCAGGATCAATGATGGATCAGATTGAGCTGGACATCGAACGCACTCTTGTTGACGAGTTCTTGAGGGAGGTAATGCAGACTAGCCCCAAGGCGACCTACGGAGAGGGAATGATCAGATCGGCCCTGGAACAGGGGGCGGTCTCTACACTCCTGCTCTCGGAGTCTCTGACAAAGAGGAGGGTATTTTGGATTTGCAAGGGATGCAAGCTCGAGTGGGACTCAACCCAAGAAACTCGTTCTGAAGTTCCTAGTTGCCCAGAGTGCAACTCCAAGAATGTAGGCGAGGACCAGGAGAGGACAATGGACCTGATTGACGAGCTCTCGGTTCTAGCCGGGCACACCTCGGCTCAGGTCAAACTCATCTCCATGGATACCGAGGAGGGAGCAACACTGAGTACAGCTTTCGGGGGAATCGCTGCTTTACTGAGATACTCCATTTCATGAGGTTTGAAAGATGAGACAACTGATTGAAGACTCACAATTTGCTTTCTCGGGAGCTATGTCCGAAATGGGGCTGTCCGATTCCGATTGGGGGAATCTCCTTGGCCGTGCCACTGTTGAGGACCATGGTGACGCTGCCATGCCCTGTCATTCACTAGCAAGCACCCTCAAAAGAAGTCCAAGCGAAATCGCCGAAGAGGTCTGTTCCCTAGTTTCTCCTCAATTAGATGGAATAGCCGATGTATCTTCAATCAGCGGCTTCGTAAACCTCAGAGCTACAGCATCATGGCTCTCCTCAAAGGGCTCTTCCCTGCTATCCGATCCACGTTTGGGAGTAAACGAAGAGGATAGGATGACAATCGCAGTAGACTACTCCGCTCCGAATGTGGCCAAGGAAATGCATGTGGGCCACCTCAGATCTACGGTAATTGGGGATGCAATTGTCAGATTGCTTGAGTTCAAGGGGCACCGCGTCCACAGGGAGAATCACGTCGGAGACTGGGGGACGCCATTCGGGATGCTGATCGAGCACCTCCTGGATTTGGGCGAGGATGAGGCAGCGAACGAGCTGAGTGTCGGTGATTTGGACTCATTTTACAAGCAGGCCCGCTCAAAATTCGTTTCCAATGAGGAATTTGCAGAACGTTCCCGTAGGAGAGTCGTCCTACTACAAGGTGGAGACGAGGAAACACTCCGTCTTTGGAGGGTTCTCGTTGATGAGTCAATGCGGTATTTCAATGACGTCTATTCGATGCTCGGTGTCCTATTGACCGATGATGACATAATGGGCGAGTCGGACTATCAAGAGATACTTCCAACTGTGGTTGATAGGCTGTCTGAGGGTGGTTTGATTCAGAATAGCGAGGGAGCAGATGTGGTTTTTCCCGGAGGCTGGGTCAACAGGGAGGGAGAACCCCTTCCAATGATTATCAGGAAGGCCGATGGGGGTTACAACTACAGCACATCGGACTTAGCATGCATTATCGACAGAGTCGAGAGGTTGGGATGCGACAAGTTCCTCTATGTTGTCGGAACCCCGCAGAAGCAGCACTTCGAGATGGTTTTCCAAGTAGCAAAGCAAGCTGGTTTCATGGATGAAAGACACAGTGCAATCCACGTAAACTTTGGTTCCGTGTTGGACACTGATGGAAAGGTCCTGAAGAGTAGAGAGGGAGAGGTCATCAAG
This sequence comes from Candidatus Thalassarchaeum sp., assembly GCA_022449945.1. GTDB lineage: Archaea > Thermoplasmatota > Poseidoniia > Poseidoniales > Thalassarchaeaceae > UBA36. The sequence goes on from JAKURM010000010.1 coordinate 19,622, forward strand.
CTCCATGACCTTCTTTCGGAGGCAGTAGTCAGGGCCAATTCTGCAATCGAGGAGAAGAATCCAGAATTGAAGGGAAGCCAGAGGGAATCTGTTGCATCCATGGTTGGGATAGGGGCGGTAAAGTATGCCGATCTGTCGACGGAGAGGACCAAGGATTACGTTTTCGAATGGGAGAGGATGCTCTCTTTTGAGGGAAATACTGCTCCATACTTGCAGTACGCACATGCCAGAATATGCAGTATTTTCAGAAAGTGGGGGGGCGACAGGTCAACCCTCTCCGACTCTACCATTTCGTGCAATGAGCCCGAAGAGTCAATGCTAGCCCGAAGACTGGTCAACTTCCCATCAGTATTGGACGAAACGATATCAACCTACAGTCCGCACAAGCTTTGCTCCCACCTTCATTCCGTTGCTTCAGCGTTCGCAACCTTTTACGAGGCATGCCCAGTATTGGGTGCGGATAGTGAAGACGAGACGAGCTCCAGACTGGCACTCTGTGAGCTGACAGCAAGGGAGCTCGACCTAGGTCTAGGACTGTTGGGCATAGAAGTCCCAGACATGATGTAGAACTTCCCCATGATGGATGGGTAGCTCTTCTAGGGCATGATTGAAGTCTGTAAACCCCTTGGACATGCCATGGTAGCGGTTGGAGAGAAGGCCCCCGACTTCACATTGATGGCGGCTCACGATAGGTCCATGGTGACACTCAGTAAGATAGGAAAAAGAACGATTTTGGCATTCTACCCTGCAGCATTCACTGGAGTGTGCACCTCTGAACTATGCACATTTTCTGACTCTCTTTCTGATCTAGAGGAAGCCGAAGCAGTGGTACTGGGAATTTCCGCTGACAATGTTTTCGCGAACAAGCAATTCGCTGACACGAATGGCATCGGGTTCCCCCTGCTATGTGATGTGGAGAGAACAACCATCGATTCCTACGGACTTGCAATTTCGGACTTCGGAGCACCAGGATATACGACATGTCAAAGGGCTGTTTTCGTTGTGGAGGCAGATGGCTCCGTGGGATACTCGTGGGTGGCGGATAACCCAGGGATGGAGCCCAACTACTCCGAAGTCATTTCGTTTTGTACTTCTTAGGCCCACGCAAGGTGCCTAACAAGGGAGCCGTAGATTATTCCTGATACAACAAGGCTCTCTTCGTTGAACCTGTCCATGTTATCCAAGTACGTGTGATATTCCGATGAACCGGAACCATAGCAGAGCATCGCCCGTCCGAATTCCCCTCCATCCTCATCTAGATTGTAGACGAAAGGTGCATGGTCGGAATTGTATGGCATATCCTCTGAGTCAAGATCTCTTACGGTAATGTCGTACTTTTCGGCCAACTCGGGGTATACTTTGGAGAATTTGCTAACAATCCCTTCTATCCGCTTGACGTCACCAGGACTATTTCCCTGCAGAGTCAATCCCGAGTTTCTCTGAGCATCAACATGGTTCATATCCAGGTTAATGTATAGCCTTAGGTTGTCCCTCAATTTGGCCTGGTGCTTTTTCACCCACTCGCTCGAACCCCAAAGTCCCTCCTCCTCCCCTCCCCAGGTGCAGAAGTAGATGGTCATCTTGGGTTGTCCTAGTTCGGACTGAAGGAGCCCAATCTGCCTAGCCATCTCCTGAACCGTTGCCGTTCCAGCGGTATTGTCTACGGCTCCTTGCCCGTTGTACACTGTATCGTGATGTGCTCCAATTATGATCAACGAGTCGGTCTCCCCTTCTATTATTCCACACGGTACGTGGATGTATGCCTCTACTTGGTTATCGACTTCGACTTGGAACTGTAGCATACCATCTCCGTCTACAACTTGTTCCACAATCATCTCCCCCACGCTCTTTGAAACCATCACGAAGCCGATGTTGTATGGCTCCTCATCGAATTGGGTAATGTCCAGAGACTTCGAATAAGGCACACAATCTCCTTCGACCAATTCGTCGCAGTTCTGCTTCGCATTAACCGTAATCAAGCCCCTTAGGCTGTTCTCCTGTGCCCTTTTCATCAGTACCGTATTGCTCTCAGTTCCAGCTTGGCCATCCTGTCCATCGAGCAGCCAGACTACGCCAATTCCGTTCGCTGCTGCTCCCCAATCTTCCGATTCGTTACCTATCCCAAGTTCTATCACTTGGGTATTGCTGCTTGCTACGATATTCACGTCGCCACTATAGCCCTGGACCACGTAGTCGACCCTATGTTCAAATTCTGTCTCATCCCTATCGAAATCTGCAATTGAGCAAGGAGTTGGACCGCCGATGATGCCTCCTACGTTGCCGGGCTGACAAATCATCAGATCGAACTGATTGCCCATGTAGAATAGCGGGACCTCGAACTCCTCCAACGTGGATGGCATTCCACTGTTTGAAAAATTCGTCTTTATTGATTGGGCAGTATTCTCTTCTTCAACGGTTCCTGACAACCTTCCTCCCCATTCGGGATGGCCTAGGGAAACCAACCCCTCTGCATAGGCTCTGGTTTGGTTGGCATCGAATTCAATTAGAACGTAATCCTGGTCCCCTTGAATCCACTCAATTATCTCGTCACTGTATAGTATCCCGCCACCCGTAGCACCAAGGATCATAATCCCCGCGACAAAAAAAGTGGTTATCGGAGAATCCATATTTTTCCAATGCCCAACCGATTTCAGTCGATCGAAACTAAACCCGAGGGGGGATGACTCGGGGGTGCCAACGATCTCTGCTTCTAGAACTACAGAACTGGAACTACCTGATTCTAGTCTACCAATTAGTTCTGACTTTTTCCCCGAAACGGAAAGACCCCGCGACACTAGCTCGCGTTTGAGCTCCTCGACAGTTTTTGAGCTCCATTCGGACATGCTATCGGGCATTCAGCCCCTTCGTGCCTTTATTGAACCCATTCCAGAGTGGACCTTCTGTGGCATCAATCTTCAGATGGAACTTCCTCACCGGTCCACCTCTTTCCAAGTGTGTGGTCGATATCCAATTGGTCCAGAATCCTTGCCACTACGAAATCAACCATGTCATCTATTGATTCAGGTGCGTGGTAGAAGCCTGGGCTAGCTGGAAGGATGACTACTCCCCATTCCGAAAGATTGGCCATAGCCTTCAGGTGGGGGGTCGAGTAGGGGGCCTCTCTTGGTACAAGGATTAGCTTCCTCCTCTCCTTCATTGCAACTAGCGCACTTCTAGTAGCAAGGTTGTCGCTAATCCCGGCTGCGATCTTGCCTATGGTCGTTCCACTGGCAGGGCAAACTACGTATGCATCGAATCTAGCAGATCCCGATGCCGCCCTTGCAGCAAGGTTTCCATTATCCTCCAGTCTAACTCCTTCTCGCACTAGTTCAGATGGGGCGATCCCACACTCAAGGTCTAGGTTTATCGCCCCTGAGCTCGTAACAATCAGATTAACCTCCCAACCATGTTCAATCAATGCACCGACGAGCCTTACTCCGTACTTAGCACCCGATGCTCCGGTGATTGCCACCACTGCCTCAGGCATGATTGCCCGGCCCTACTTCTGCCCTTCAATGGTTGCTTTCTTCAGAGGCTGTCTCGCAATGCCCATGCGAGGAATTTGTACTCATCGACATGGTTGTACAACTGTGCTGAGATCCTGATGTATCTTTTCCCATGGTGCCGCCATGGGAAAACCGGGACCTGGATTCCGTATTCGTCCAGGAGGAAGTTATGGTAAGGGTCTCCCTCCAAGCTCATTGCACCGACCTCGCCCTCTCAGGCCATCTCCACTGCTGCAATTGACGAAACCATTGACTCCGGTACCGGAGGTATAGTCCCCAGTGCCTCGCAAACTATTCCCCTCCCCTCAATGGCAAGATTCCGATTCCTCTCCATTATCTCCGACCAGCCGCCTTCCACGAGTCCACCGATGAATTCGAGGGCCTTGGGGATGCAAAGCCAGGGGGTCGGGTCTTGCGTACCAGGCCAGGCAAACTCGTAGTCGAACCTCTCCTGGTCACTTCCTTCGTGAGTTGCCCCATGGCTAATGCTTAGGGGCCTAATACCGCTCTTCCTGTCGCTCCTGATGTGCAGGAAGGCGGAACCCTTGGGCGTGCAAATCCACTTGTGGCAATTTCCCGTACAGTAGGCGACTCCCAGCTCAGTTAGATCCAGGGGGACGATGCCCGGCCCATGTGCTGCGTCTAGAAGCACGTCAACTCCTTTAGATTGTAGTTCGGACACCAGAACCTCGAAGGGCATCCTCACTCCCGTGGGGCTTGTCACTGTGTCGATAAGTGCCAGAACTGTGCGTTCTGTCACCGCACCCAAAACCGCGTCTATAATTTCCAATTCGCCCTCCACTCTGAAGGGAATGTCGACAACTACCGTCCTCGCCCCAGATCTGGAAGTGACGAAGTCCACTGCGTTCCAGCAAGCTTGGTAACAGTGATTTGGTACGATTATCTCGTCTCCAGGTTTAAGATCTAGGCTTCTTAGAACCGTGTTTACCCCTTCAGTCGCATTCTTGACGAAAGCCATCCCGTGAGGGTCAGCATTGAGGAACCCACATAGGGCATCCCTGGAAACTTCCAGCTTCCCGATGAAGTCCCTCTCGAAGAATCTCACCGGGTCCCTCTCGATTTGTAGCCTTATTCTGCTCTGCTCCTCCAATACTACTTTGGGAGTGGCCCCAAATGAACCGTGGTTGAGGAATGTAACGCTTGAGTCCAACGGCCAGTGCTCGGCCAGTTCAGACCTCCGAGGCCTTTTCATGCGAGAATCCCCGGAGTCCATTCCACGGGCTCGCCCGGACTTCTTCCCAGATGCTTCTCACAATGCTTTAGCAAGCCAGACTCTATCCTGCCGAGGTCGATTTTGTTTCCTTCGGTATCCGAAACGTATCCGAGCCTTGCTAGGCTTGTATGGATGCCGGGCTTCATCCCGCAACCCTCTAGTTCCTCTACCCTGCTTCCAGGAGTATCTATGTTAATTGACATCCCGTGACGACTAACCCAATGGAGGAATGAAAGCCCTATTGAGCAGATCTTGTGCCCGTCCACCCAGGCCCCCTGCATGGCTTCGTCTTTGTAAGCCGCAATGCCACAGTCCGAGAGCGCTTCTATCGCCCAGTCTTCCAGTTTCCCGATTATCCCTCTGACGCTCTGCTCCTCAATATTCCACTTTACAATTGGGTAGACGACCAGTTGACCGGGTCCATGCCAGGTAATCCCGCCCCCTCTGTCTGTGTTCGAGGTGGGGTATCCTTGGACCGACACGCCATCTCTTACTGCCTTCGGCCCTATGGTGACCACTGCAGGGTGCTCGACGAAGATGAGCGTATCCTGAATCTCGCCTGCAATCCTCTTCTGCTGCAAATCCTTCATCGACTGAGCCATTGTACTGTGATCAACCAAACCCGATCTGAGGATGCTAATCTCCATACATTTGCCTCAACTGATGTGAATTGCGTGTCCTAGCGTCTTGAGTACCCCCTCGTGGAAAGCCTCTGCCATTGTTGGGTGAGCATGCACGGTCCCTGCTACGTCTTCCAGGAGTGCCCCCATCTCAAGTGCGAGGACGAATTCCGCATGAAGCTCCGCCACATGGCTTCCTACTGCCTGGACTCCGAGGATTACGTGGTCGGATTCCCTTGCTGTGACTCGGATGAAGCCCCCCGTCTTCTCTGCTTCAATGCTCAATGCTCTACCGTTTGCCGCTAGGGGGAATTTTCCTACGACTATTTCTTCCCCTCTCTCTTCAGCCTCTTCGGGCGTGAGGCCCACTGAAACTATCTCCGGCTCCGTGAAAACAATTGCCGGGATCGCTATCTTGTCGAACTCTCGCTTGTGTCCCGCGATAATCTCAGCAACCATCTCTCCCTCGGCGCTGGCCTTGTGAGCTAGCATGGGCTCTCCTGCTACGTCCCCAATTGCATAGACTCCGGGTACTGAAGTTCTGCACTGCCTGTCTGTTCTGATGAATCTCCCAGAGGCGTCCATCCTAACTCCGGTGTTTTCGAGCCCCCATCCCTTGGTATTGGGACTTCTGCCGACCGTGACTAGTATCTTGTCGACTTTGATTTTCTTCTCCTCGCCATTCTTCTCGAAACATAACTCTACCTTCCTAGAGGCTCCCTTGCCCTTGATTTCTGCCCCCCTGGCCAGTGAATCGGTGTGAACCTCGACCTTGTGCTTCTTGAGCCAGAGTTCTAGAGGCCTCCTGATCTCTTTGTCCATTATTGCGAGGATGCTATCCATCCCCTCGACCACTGTTACTTCCGTTCCTAGTTTGGCTAGGGCGCAACCCAGCTCCAGGCCGATGTAACCGCCTCCAACAATTGCGGCACTCTTGGGCAGTCTCTGAAGGTCCAACGCCCCGGTCGAAGAAAGGATGAACTCTTCGTCACAGGGCATGAATGGGAGGTCAATGTGACTCGAACCGGTTGCAAGAATGACGTTCTCGGCCTCTATGGATATCTCAGCTCCTCCGGTGTCCACGACGCAGCTCTTGGGTCCGTCGAATTTCGCCCATCCATTAACTAGCTCAGCACCAGCAGCCTTCAGCAGGCCCTCTACCCCTTTGTTCAGCCTTTCCACTATCGAGTCCTTCCAGGAGACAAGGGCTGACATGTCCACTTCCGGTTTTCCTTCAATAGTTAGGCCCATGTGCCCGCCTTCTTCCGAATGCTCTCTTAGCGACTCGAATCTCTCAGCAGCGTGAATGATTGCTTTGCTGGGGATGCAGCCCCTGATTAGGCATGTTCCTCCGGCCTTGTCCCCTTCCACAACAATGGTGTCTAGGCCCAATTGAGCAGCCCTAATTGCAGCAACATAGCCTCCTGGTCCAGCGCCAATAACGAGGACCTGGCATTTCCGGGATTCGACCATCTTTCGACCCCTCACATGAATCTAAGCGCAGCATTCTCAAGCATTCTCCTTAGGTGCTGTATCAGTGCCGCACCGTCAGCGCCGTCAACAACTCTATGATCGAATGCGCTTGACAGATTCATGATCCTCCTAACTACAATCTGGCCATCTCTGACAACTGGCATTTCCCTAGCCTTGTGCACTCCCAAGATGGAAACCTCGGGGTGGTTGATGATGCGAGTAGCACCCAAACCACCCTCCCTTCCCAGACTTGTGATGGTGAATGTAGATCCGGTAAGATCGTCTAAGCTGGCACTACCATCCCTAGCCGAACCGGTCACTCGTTGCATCTCCGATGCCGTATTCCATACGTCCATCGACTCAACGTGCTTGACAACTGGCACGTACAATCCTCTCTCTGTCTGGGTCGCGATTCCCAGATTTACCGCTGCATGCCGATTCACTATCCCCTGCTCGTCGTCGAAGTGAGCATTGCACTCTGGGTGTTCTGGCATAATCTTGGACAGTGCCAGCATTATGAATGGGAGGTAAGTCAGCTTGGGTTGGTTCTCGTCCTTTGATGAGTTGAGAATCTGCCTCAGTGACTCCAGTTCAGTTATGTCCACTTCTTCGAAGTACGAGAAATGTGGGATCCTGCTCTTGCTTAGCGTCATCTGCTCGGAGATTTTCCTTCTGAGTCCTACGACCTTGACCGGAGTCACCTCCGTCCTCTTGGTTGAGTATGCCGAGGGGGCGGCTCCGGAAACAGCCCCACCAGCCGCTATGAAAGCATCCAAATCTGCGTGCCTGATCCTTCCCGCTGGACCCGAACCCCTAACATTGGATAGATCTACTCCGCTCTCCCGAGACCTCTTCCTGACAGCAGGGCTAGCCAGAACACGGTGGGTCGCCTTCGTAGAGGGGGCATCTGAAGGGGCAGGTGCCGGCGTAACAACCGGGGCTGGCTCTGGCGGAGGGGTCGGCAACGGTTTAGGAGCTTCCTTTTCTGGCACTGTTTCCTCTGGCACCGATTCCTCCGACGATGACTCTTCAGTACCAGAAGCATCTTCCGAGTCAATCTCCAGCAGCATAGATCCAACAGCCACCATGTCCCCAACACCCCCGCTAAGAGAGCTTACTACTCCGCTCACGGGCGAGGGAATGGTCACGGTAGCCTTGTCTGTCATTACATCGACAATCGGATCGTCCTCGGACACCGAGTCACCTACGGAGACGTGCCATTGCACAACCTCGCCTTCTACAACCCCCTCTCCTATGTCTGGTAGTTTGAAAACGAAATTTCCCATCTCAATCCTCCTGAGTGCTGCGTATCGCCGCGGCTATCCTAGTGGGACCGGGCATGTAATCCCATTCAGTAGTATGGGGAAAGGGAGTATCCCATCCAGTGACCCTCTGTATGGGGCTTTCGAGGTGGTAGAAGCACCTTTCCTGTATAGAGGCAGTCATCTCCGCCCCAAACCCGCTCGTCTTCGGTGCCTCGTGGACAATCACGCATCGCCCCGTCTTCTCGATCGAATTGACCACCGTTCCCTTGGCCCAAGGCAATAGTGGCTGCAAATCGATTAGATCACAAGAAACCCCACTATCCTCTATGGCCTTCTCGCAGACATGGACCATGGCTCCCCATGCAATTACCGTGCAGTCATCGCCCTCCATAGCGAGTCTGGCTTGTCCGAGAGGAATCGTAAAGTGGGAATCAGGTACCTCTGCCTCAGGATGGCCAGACCACGTAGGGACATTGTGGGGGTCTCCGTAAAATGGCCCCCTGTAGCATCTTTTTGGTTCGAAGAAAACCACAGGGTCATTGGACTCAATCGAGCTGATAAGCAGTCCCTTTGCATTGTATGGGGTGGAGCAATAGACAACTTTCAGTCCTGGAGTGTGTGTGAATTGTGATTCCGGTGACTGGGAGTGGTGATGACCCCCTCTGATCCCCCCTCCAGCAGGAGTCCTGAGGGTTACAGGAGACCAGAATTCCCCTCCCGAGCGATGCCGAATCTTGTCAATCTCGTTTAGAATCTGGTCGTAAGCTGGGAAGATGTAGTCTGCGAATTGTATCTCGACCACTGGCCTCAGTCCGTTAAGCCCCATCCCAAACGCCGTGGCAGCGATACCCCCCTCTGAAAGGGGCGAGTCGAAGACTCTGTGTTCTCCGTGCTTCTCCTGGAGCCCATCAGTAGTTCTGAAGACCCCTCCGAAGTAGCCTACATCCTCTCCGAAAATAATTACATTCGGATCCCTCTCTAGCATGATGTCTAGAGCGCTATTTAGCGACTGTATCATATTCATGTTTGGCATCATCAGCCCCCCATTACCTCATCGTGCTGCTCTCTTAGATGCCAAGGCATTTCTTCGTAGACCTCTGTAAAAATCGTATCAGCAGAGGGATAAGGGCCATTTGCCAAGTCTCCGAATTTCACAGCCTCCTTGTATGCTTCAACTACCTCCGAATCGACTCTTTCCTCTAGTTCCGAATGCCTGTCTTCGCTCCACTCGCTTATGGAGATCAAGTGCTCCTTCAATCGTGAAACCGGATCGCCTCCAGGCCATTTGGTATGCTCATCCCCTGGACGGTACCTGCTGGGATCATCACTGCTGCTATGTGCCCCCGCTCTGTATGTTAGGACCTCTATGTGGGTGGAACCAGCTCCTGATGCAGCCCGCTCCCGGGCCCATTTCGTCACTGAGTATAGTGCTAGGAAGTCGTTTCCATCTACCCTTATTGATGCCAACCCGTAGGGGAGGCCCCTGGATGCGAAGTTTCCAATTCCGGTAGAGAAGTTTGCATGGGTGGAAATTGCCCATTGGTTGTTAACGACATTGAGGATAACCGGGGCGTTGTAAACGCTGGCGAAATTTAGAGCATAGTGGTAGTCTCCCTCTGCACTCGCACCATCGCCAATCCATGTAATTGTGACTTCGTCGAGCCCTTTGTATCTCGAGGCCAGTGCCACACCTACTGCTTGGCTGAATTGTGTTCCCACTGGGCTCGATACCGAGATGAACCTCCCTTCTCGGTACGAATAGTGCACGGGCATCTGCCTTCCTTTGATGTTGTCCTCTACGTTCCCAATGCAATGGCAAATCATGCTCACCATGCTCCGGCCCCTGACGAACTGGGCTCCTGGCTGTCTATAGGTGGGGAAGATCCAGTCCTGCTCTTCCAGGGCCATTGTCTGGGCAATCGCCACTGCTTCCTCTCCGAATGACCTCATGTAGAACGATAACAAACCAGTCCTCTGCATCTTCATCATACGGTCATCAAAAATCCGCAGTCGGACCATATGCTCAAGTCCCAGTCGAAGCTCATCCGCACTGAGTCCCGGGTCCCATTCACCCGAAGCGTTTCCATCGTCATCTAGGACTCTGACCAATCCGTATGCAAGCTCCTTTGTATCCTCTGCTGAGCATGTCTTTGCATCTGGCATAGGGTAGTCTTCAGGATTCCATGGCCAGCGTTCGAAACTCGCTTCCTCACCGGGCCTGAAGGGAGCATCTGGTACGTCGATTGTGGAACCCCCGTCTTCGCTTGCCATGTTACCTACACCCTAACCTCGCTCATGACATTTGGCCTCTAGCAGTAATTATTTCCTCTCCGGATATTAGGTGGCTTACTGCCGAGCCGGTTGAATCTCTAGTTACCACCGGCTCACCACCCATTGCCTCGTCCCAGAGCATTCCTGCTCTGTAGCTGGACCTTACAAGGGGTCCACTGGCTACTGCACCGAAACCAATCTCTCTTGCCGCCTCGTCCCAATCTGCAAACCTTTCCGGTTCTGGAAACCTGTCTACTGGTAGGTGTTTGTAACTGGGCTGCAGATATTGCCCGATTGTGACCATATCCACTCGTGCATCATGAATCATTCTCAATGCCTCCTCTACTTCTTCATCCCCCTCCCCCAAGCCAACCATGATGCTGGTCTTGGTCAGTATATCGGGTCGCAGAATCTTAGCCTGCTCCAGAATTCTAAGTGACTGCTGGAATGAAGCCCGACTATCGCGTACGGTCCGGTCTAGTCTGGGGACGCACTCGACATTATGCGCGAAGACCTTGAGTGGGAGGTCTTCTAGCAGTAGTCCGAGAGCATCCAGGTTGCCATCTAAATCAGAGCATAGTAACTCAACTCCAACATCTGGATTCTTTTTCAAGACCTCTAGAATGCAGTTCCGATAGTGAATAGCCCCTCCGTCTTCTAGATCGTCCCTGTTTACAACTGTGATAACTGCATAACTCAAACCCATCTTCCTGATGGCTTCTGCCAGCTCTTTAGGCTCGTCGGGATTTAACTCAGGAGGGGACTTAACAGTACCCACGGCACAGAACCTACACCCTCTGGTACAAACCTCTCCAGCCACCATGAAGGTAGCAGTTCCACGCCCCCAGCAGTCGTGAACGTTCGGGCACATTGCCTCTTCACAAACAGTATTCAGACCATGCTCCTTAACCTTCGATTTCGTCCCGTTGTACCTAAGCTGAGATTGCCCAATCGGTAAGGTAGTTCTAAACCACGGGGGCAACCTCTTCCTAGTAGCCTTTCTTGCGTCCAGTGGACTGACTCTGGAGACTCCCCCGCAACCACCAGAACCGGTCCCTGCGGACTCTATGGTCGGTAATCGCCTCTCCATCGAAACAGGCGGACGCTGGACCGACATTAACCGTTTTCTAGGGACGACTCGTCTAATTGCCTCGACCAATTGGTAAAATGTCAGTGATACTCCCGCCATATGTGGGCAGAACAGTTCTAGTGACTGGTGGTGCCAGACGAATCGGTAGGGAAATTTGCCTAAGGCTTGCCAAAGAGGGTTTCTCCATTGCTGTTCATTACCAAACATCCGAGTCCGAAGCCCGGTCACTCGTTGAGGAGATAGAATCTATTGGACAGAAGGCGATTTCTATACAATCTGACCTCTCCGTACCCGGCTCAGCACAAGTTCTGATTAGTCGGTGTTTGGACTCAATCGGCCCGATATCCGGCCTAGTAAACAATGCATCTCTATTTCTTCACGATGATATCGAAACTGTCGACGAGGCATCGTGGGATTCACACATGGCAGTGAATGCCAGAGCACAAACTATGCTGATAAGGATATTTTCCGAACAGTTCTTCCAGATCCGCAACAGCAAACCTGCCCAGGGGTCCGTTGTCAATGTCCTGGATCAAAAGGTGGCTTCTCCAAATCCCGACCATCTGTCGTATACCGCATCTAGGTTTGCAATGTTGGGTATGACCGAGGCACTTGCTAGGGCACTGGCTCCAAGAATTAGGGTCAATGCAGTGGCTCCGGGCCATACCCTTCCTAGCCCCGAACAATCTGAATCCGGATTCCGCAAGGCACAGTCCCAGTCTCCATTGGGTTATGGCCCAGATGCCTCAGATATAGCCGACTCAGTTTCATTTCTCATGAATGCCAGGGCAATCACCGGACAGATCCTGTTCGTTGACTCCGGTGAGAGATTCCTAGGACGGCAACGGGACGTCCTATTCGAGACGGAGGAATAGAATTGGCAGAATTAGCAGACGCACTTTCGACTCTGGTCTCCCAGACTAGTGGTGAAGCTTCGATAGTCTTCCTAGAGAATTCCGTTAGGGATGTCGATATTGGTATTCACGACTACGAAAAGGGCTCAACTCAGCCAGTTAGATTCGATATCTATGTTGCCCACAGTGGGAATCCCACGTCCAAGAATAGCGGAATTGCAGACGTTCTTAACTACGAGTATTTGCTTAATGCTCTCGAAAATGTAGTTGAACTCCCCAGATTCGGTTTACTGGAACAAATGGCCGACGAATTGCTAGATTCCGTAATGTTGCCTGAACCGGTTATCGCAGCAACCGTGAAGATCACAAAGACATCCGTTCCAGGCGTAGAGGGATCCCTAGGCTGCTGCATAACGCGATTCAAGTAGAATTGGTGCAGGGGGAGGGATTTGAACCCACGAAGCACTATGCACCGGAGCTTAAGTCCGGCCCCTTTGACCAGCTCGGGTACCCCTGCAACCCTCCAGTAGGGGCTTTCGCTTTCAATCGAGCGGACGGGAATGGTGCTAGAACCGATGCATTGCCTGCTCCAACCCCCCCAATCCTTTAACATCCCGATTGCGGCGCACATCCGTGCGAAATCGCTCTAGAATGGAGTTAAGGCGCGGTACTACTCTGCTCGCCTTTTCCCTTGTCACGCTAATTCTGCTTCAATCTGGGCTTACCGCTAAGCCAATCGAGCTAGAAGATGTTGCTGACAGAATGGGGGCCGATGCCTCTCCCGATGACAACCTGTACAAACTGTACTTGACCGAACCAGGTACCAATGCATCGGCTGGAATGGATGGGCTGATATCCACCAGGGTCCCGGAAAACGATGATTCTCAGGAGTCCGCTTCGGCCTTGGACGCCGATGTTGAATTTAGGACAATAGAGCTACACTCTAGTATGGAGTTTTATGGCAGGAAATATCATTCCAATGATTCCTATTACCTCCCAGTCAACCTGTTTTTGAAGGCCACTGGTTCACAAAATGCGAATGTGGACTGGACTGTAACAATTAGTAGCACCTCGGACGGAACAGTAGGGAGCACCACCTGGGGCGGAGGTGCAGTTTGCTCGTCATCATTCGGCAGCACTTGTGAATTTGACTACGAGTCACTGGAAGTAGGCATTGGAAATCAGGATTCATTCGAAGTCAGGGGTGGCGAGCGACTAGTCCTTGAGGTAAGAGCAACGATTTCGGGTTGTGATGATGGGCTGTTCTCGGACTGCTCTGCAGAGGTGGCATGGGGCAACATAGACGGGGAGAATCGTTTCTCCAATATCGAGGCCGATGCTAATGCCCTCATGGACAGCATCATTGTCGTCCAGAGAAAGGGTGCAAACATAGCAGAAGGTCCGGAGGTTGACTGGTACCCCAATGACGTCATGGAGGACAGGGAGATGCAATTTTCTCTGGATGCTAAGAGTGCATTTGGTAGGGACGATATCTCAAAGGTCGAGATCCTTATGCGGGACCCCGATTTGAATTACAGGATTGACTACCTAATTACTGGTGACGAGGAAGATATTGAAGACTCAAGCTACGGCGTTTTCGGCGAGTACCTGTGGACTTATCCAAGTGGCCTGACATCCGGGGAATACTCCGTGACTCTTCGAATTACTGACATCCAGGGGAATAGGGTCGATGTAGAGCATGAGTCAATCACCATGCATGAGTGGGGCGTATCCCTGAAGCACAGGTATGACAGGACAATAGAGTACTTTGCACCAGGACAAATTACACCGATCCCATTAATCTTGGTCCACAGGGGAGACTCAACCAAGTCTATGCAAGTGGAGCTGGAAGTGCTTACTAATCTGGGAAGCTCATGGCTAGTTGAACTAGACTCGCCTGCGGGGTACGAGCTAAATTCCGGAGGTACAATTCTCAACCCAACTGTGACCCTAACTGCACCTGACGATCTAACGGGGATGCCAAAAAAGATAGAGATCAGGGCAATTGCCGAGGCTGATGTCGAAGGCGTAATTTCTGTTGTCCATCAGGATGTCTTAACTCTAAATGTGGAGAAGATAGACGTTTATCAGCCACCGGTCGTTTCAATCTGGTCAGATGACCACACTACGCCAATTGCAAACTCTTCAAGAGGAGATGCAATAGACTCGACAATTCCTAGATTTGCGGAGTACAACGAGTTCAATCCGTTCATTTTGGAGATTTTCAATACTGGATTTGATGCGGACTACTTCCGTATTGACATCCTGCAGAGGTCCAAGTCTCTATTCCAACTTCACGACAATCAAACAGGACAGAGGATTTTGGAAAATGAAGGGGACTTCACCTTTCACACATCGCTGATGGAGAGGCACGCAACCCAAGTTTTCATTCTGGGGGTCAAGCCAAGCCTGGATCGTTCGGACCCCGACATTGGGGAAATAGAGATCGAGGTAATTAGCGGGGGGAACTCTTCCTCAAGCACTACGACCTCATTCACTATCCAGAGGACGTTTGGAATCAGGGCGGAGGTTTCACAGGATTGTGATGGGACTCCCTTGGGCCACATGAAGGTCGCACTTTGTGCACCTAACCAGGAGAGGCCTACAATCGACTTCCGGGCAAGGATTACCAACAGTGTTTCGGATGCTGAGGCAGCCTCATGGTGGTTAA
>JAKURM010000100.1 GCA_022449945.1 Candidatus Thalassarchaeum sp.
GCAAACCATGCACACACCATCGCCGAAGCGCGCGATCACGCCCTTGACGCCCTCGCCTCCTCCGTTGACCATCGAAACCCCCCTGTCTATGCAGGCCCCGTTGAGAAGCGTTCTGGCGTTCTGGTTGTCAAGGCAAGACAGGGCGATGTGCATCGAGTCGAGTGCCTCCTTGATGTGCTCGTCGTGTTCGCTGACGCCAACGATCTCCTGCAGACTAACATCCCCCTCGACAACCTCTACGGAACCATCAATCACATGATGCGCACCGAGGGGAGCGGGAATCCCAATCACGGAATCATCCCTCATCTTGAAGCGGCTGCTGAGCCTGCTCGCTGCTGCACTCGCCTTGGCGAGTCCGAGGTCGTCTAGATCATACAGAACCTGCCTATTCAGATTGTGAACCTCGCCCTCTTGGTCTCCGTCCACCATCCCGATCTTCGTAGTAGCGGGGTCGCACCCGGCGAGTAACAGTGGCGCTGCCCAACTCCCCAGGCCTCCCACTCCGAGAACCACGGCGTTCACATCTGACAGTTCCTTCGGGAGGGACTTTGAGTCGAAGCAGTAGCCGAGCTTAGTCAATCTCGTAGGAAAGGGTCCAACATCCTCGGGACCTACATTCACGTCCCAAATCAGACGCTCTGGCCACAGGATCGAAATAAGATCCGACGGAGTTCGATCTAGGGGGATCCTCCACCTGACAAGCGATCCCTCACCGTCAGATGTCTGAGTTGCAGTGCCGGGGCCAAAGCCGCACTTCAATCGCTTCAGTGCAGCCTCAGGATCAATGTCATCGACTCTAGCAGTAAGGGTGAGCCAACGATCCACGACCTCCATCTCCCAGAAGGCGCTGCGCTCCCCTAGGTACTTGTGCAAGAGCGCGGAAACCCCGCAGACAAGGGTGGCCGCATCGACCATCGTCTCGCGCACGCACATGGAGTCTATCTGGGAAAACCGCCCTGAACCCACCAAGGCCGAGCCGGCGCCGTGGATTAGCCAGTGACCTCGATGCAACTCCGGCCTAGGGCAATCCGCCGTGCCGATCCAGATGTCAGCCTCCTCAGCCTCGCACAGGGTCACCTCCATCCCCCTCTTTCCGAACATTTTCTGGATGCCCTCCCATGTGCTGCTGCTGAAGTCAACCAGTCCCCGAAGCATTCTGATGCTCACCTCGTCCAGTGGGTCTCTGCTGATTCTCACTACACCACTGCCATTCCTGCAGGCTCCGAGAAGGTCGAGCTGCAG
Source organism: Candidatus Thalassarchaeum sp. (assembly GCA_022449945.1). Taxonomy (GTDB): domain Archaea; phylum Thermoplasmatota; class Poseidoniia; order Poseidoniales; family Thalassarchaeaceae; genus UBA36. The sequence continues at coordinate 1,243 of JAKURM010000100.1, forward strand.
TAGCACCGCCAACACGCTTTCGTCATGCCCATCGATGACTATCTCGAGCGAGGCGACCATATCCTGGTCAAGCAGCCCTGACTGCCGATGCCACTTGTGCTCGTGCAAGGATTCCTCAGAGATCAATCTCCTCTACCTCCTGTGCGATTTCGTGTATCCGGTGGTTGTGTCTGACGACCCTCGATATTTGCTTGGCGAGTCGGTGCTCACGGAACACCACACCAGAGGACTCTCTCTGGGCAGCCCGCCCGCCCATTCGGATAAGCGCGCCCTCAAGCTCACTCCCAGCGATTGTTATCGGGGGCCCGCATTTCGGAGTAGTAAGGTGGACTGATGCATTTTCCCCAATCACGCAGGACCAGTTCGAATCATCATGCAAGCCCACTGTCGGTCTTTTGGCTATGGATAATACGCCCCATGCCGCAGGAAGCCAGCGACTCCACATCTCGATTGCACTGCCCACATCCAATAGAGTCCTATGTTCTCCTGAGACCCGGTAGACAAACATCTCACCGGATTCTCCGTCTGTCCCTATGTCGAGTGCCTGGGGCTTGTCGCACATCGGGAATGCGCATTCCGTGGCGTGCACCCTCAAGGTAAGTGGGATTGACACCATCAAACGCACCTCGCCGTGTTGCCCGGCTCGTTGTTCGGGTTCATGAGCGCGGAACGCAGTTGGCCCATGTAACACTCAAGCCTCACCTGTCTGTCCCTAGCAAGATTCTCGTAGATGGATCGGAATTTATCCAACCCTATGCATATTCTACAAAGAGGAATTCGTGGGGCGATCGTGAATCTATCCGCGTGCCAGATGTTGCAGTGCAGTATTTCCGAGTCTTCCGGCGTCTTGACTAATGCATCAGGCACTTCAACAGGAAAGTCTCTGAAGTCAATCACAATCTGGTAGACGATCTTATCATTAGACCTGTGGCTCTTTCTTCCGATAATGTGGACTAGGACAGCTCCGAAGTTTCCGTTGGGCAGTCTGTGTGCACGAATCGGAACTACAGAGGGGTAGCTGACCTTCATGCGTCGAAGGTCGTCTGAACTAAGTCCTGGGGATGACCATTCTCTGCCCCCCGCCTCGATGGCGCGAGGCCCAACATACAGCACCTCACCAGTCATCTCCATGGCCACTCGGTTGCCCACCTCGACCCCAATCGCGTCGA
>JAKURM010000101.1 GCA_022449945.1 Candidatus Thalassarchaeum sp.
CGTGTTGCTGGCAAGTATCGATTCTGGCTTGCTTATGGAATCCAGTTCGGAGTAGGTTGAGAACTTGAGCTCGGGTACCTCGGGAAGGGCCTCCACGACTAGGTCGCAACGAGCCAGGGGCTCCAGCCCTATTGAGGTGGATATCAGAGACTGCGCCGCTGCGGACTCTTCCTCTGTCATCCGCCCCTTCCTGACCAGCCTCCCTAGCGAATCCCCGATTGATACCATGCCTCTGTCGATGTATTCCTGCTCGACGTCGACCATCGTGACCTCGAAGCCACTGCAAGCGGCTACTTGGGCAATGCCGTTACCCATCTGCCCGGACCCGACGACTCCGATGCTGGTGATCTCCATGGCCACCCCACAATAGGGTCGGAAATGAGTTTTGGGGGCTGGCACGCTAGCCTTCGACCTCGGGCCCGGGGCGCAGGACTCGCGCTGCTGCCACGCCAAGAGCCGCTAGGGTGGCCATTCCCGCGGCAAGGGACCACCATAGCATCGGGCCGGAGCTGGTGGCATCTTCCAGGGCCCAGTCCGACCAGTCCTGCTTCAGCACCTCGATGGAGTGAGTCTGGGTGTTTTTCGCCGCGTCGGTGCTGCTACCCTGAACCAAGTGCATTCCAGGGTGCGTGGGAACTGATATGTTGACCGTGAACTGGCCCGAAGAGGGGCAAATGAAGTCCCTTGAGGAGGATGGGCTCTGCAGGTTTACCAGAAGTCCGGGTTCGCAGGCACCGGAGAACTGCCTATAGCTGTTCAGAGGCGCCTCCCTGTACCCGTCCTCGTGGAAATCCAGGACCGGGGGTATCGAGTCGCGTTCGAGGGAAATGGCGTAGGAGTCTGTGCTATTGAGTGAGTCGACCTCTATGGTGAAGTCGTTCTGCCCCTCGATCAGGTCCAGTACCAGTGTTACCGAGCTGTTTCCCGGCTCGATTATGTGGAAGTCATCTGACCCGGACCGTGACCATCGGATCTCCTGTGTCTCGTGCCTGTTGATCACTATCTCTATGCTGTCCAGCGAGACTAGAATCCCGCTGCTGTCGACGACTCCGGTGTCGTAGGTGCTCTCTGGGAGCAGGAGAGTCCGGCACTCTAGGAAGCGATTGCTGTTTTCCTGGAGCCTAGTCGAGTCCACCGCCTGCAGGCAGAACTCATGCGGACCTGTGGCGTTTAGTTCGAATTCGTAAGACCCGTTTGAGCCGATAGCCTCCGGGAGCTCCCCCCCATCGACATAGGCAATGACGTGGACTTCCTCCGATGACCACCAGGAGAGTTTCTGCCTGTGCTCTTGGAGCAGTTCTCCCGTAGACGGGGAGAGGGCCCAAGATAGCAACGGCGGGGTCCTGTCAAGAGTCAGGTTCCATGACACGGAGTGGGAGTTCCCGGCCCAATCGGTCATTTGGAGGGACGAGGTGTGGTTTCCATCTTCCAGGAAGGAGAAATCCATGGGGACGGACACCGATGTAGTGTTCGGGTATTCCGACACACCCTGGATTGGGTAGCCGGTGCTCTCATTGAGGACTGCTGGAGCGGTGGACGCGTTTCCGCATTCAGACAGAATGCCTCCATTCTCGGTTCCTTCTACAGTGATGCACCAGTCCCTGACGTCGGCGGGCATCTCGACAATCACATTCCCTCCGGTGATGTTGGCAGGGTGGTTCGTGTCCTCCGGGGAGTACACGAATCCTGCTTGGTCCACTAATGAGATGAATTCGGCGTTCGAGGGCGGATCTGGGTCGTATACTACCTGGAACGATGAATGGATGGAGTTTCCGGCTGGGTCGGAAGAGTTGACGGTGAAGAGGTTGGCCTCTCCGTTGTAGTAGAATGCACCATTGCCCTGCTGGTCCTGAAATGCCGCCATCTGCGACCTATCGAGCAGTATTGAGTGGTTGGCAAGGCCATACTTCCCCAGGGGTATCTCGAGTCCGTCGACGGTTACGCTGGATCCGGGTTCGGTCTGGATCGTGAAGTTCACTTCCGGGGAGCCGGTAATCCAAGGGACTCCGGAAACCAGCAGGGGCGGGGAGGTGACGTCGTAGGTGACGGAAAGGAATGCCACCGCGGACCTTCCCGAGGCATCGGTCACCGAGACATGGAAGTCGGAGCGCTGCTCTATCGCCGGCAGCGTGGAGTTCACCCATGCCTCCCTCAGCAGTAGGCCGGCCGAGACGTTGCCAGTTCCATTCCATGATGCGGTTAGGTTCAGTGTTGTTCCGTTGGTGCCTATCGCCCAGACCGAGTCGGCGTGGTAGGAGGAGTTGTTCCCATTCCCTGGCCATGAAAGATCGGAGAGGTAGAATCCGATCCCAATGTCCCTGGCGTGAAGGTTCAGGGGAATCTGTGAGTTGGTCTCGGTCAGGTTCTCGGGGTTGGTGAATGAAATCTCGGGGTCGAGCTCGATGAGGTT
>JAKURM010000102.1 GCA_022449945.1 Candidatus Thalassarchaeum sp.
CGGGCCTTTCTCGAGGAAGAGCCGCCCGTCATCGCCCCTGAGCTCGCTATCACCGATCCATCACGGGAGACCATCCGGACCCCTCCCATGTTGTCCCTTGCCACGTCCATGGAGTTGACGACGAGGGTGTTCCTCCCAGCGTACCTGACCGCCGTTTCCACGCTCGGGTCGAATTCCAGCAGGTCATGCACGAAACCAACGACTCCGGGGTTCCTAGCCACCAGTAGTGTCCTGCCCTGGGGCCTTGATACCGAAATTTTGTTCAGGGGAAGGAATGTCGCCCTCCCACCACCGTTTTTCTTGAGCCATGCGATGCACTTGGAGGCGACGTGGTCGGAAGTGACCACGATGCTTCGGAGGCCTCCCCCGAATGCGAATGACAGGGCTTCCTCGTGCGCGGGGTCCTTCGGGGTCGCCAGCTCCCCCAGGGTCCCCAGGATACCGTGAATCTCCCCGCTCTCCCTAAGCTTCGAGAGCGATGCGAGCGTGAATGCCGAGCCGGGCCTGCTCGATCGGGCCTCCTGCCTGGCTCTTGCCTTCGCGAGGTCCGTCTCCGCGTTCCTCAGCCTGGACTCGGCGCGGTCGCGGTCTTCGACCAGCGTCCTTTCCTGCCTCTGTAATGACATCATCTCCTTGGCAAGGGACTCCCGATCTATCTCCGGGCTCCCCTCCTGGAGGTCCTGGCCCAGCATTTCCTGGTCGTCGCGTTCCAGTTGGGCTGCCTCGAATGACTGCTCTATGTCGGCGAGGTTCTCGGAGGCCATCTGGGACTTCTGCTCCGCCCTGTCGAATTCCAGCTGCGCTTGGGAGAATTCCTGATTGGCCTCCTGCTCCGCCTCTGTTGCCTTGCCCAGGGCCCTGTTGAGGTCCCTCCCATGCTTGTCCCCGGATTGGATTGCCTTGCGTGCCTCCTTCTCGTCCTCTGCAGCCTTCTTCAGGGCTGCCTTTGAGTCCTCGACCGACTGGTTGAGGTCGGTAAGCTGCTGCTCCGCCGAGGCGCGAGCTGATTCCGCGCTCTCCATCTCCTTGGAGAGAATCTTGGATTCCTTTCCGGCATCCTCGATGGCTCGTGTGTGATCCCCGATTCGGTCCCCGGCAGTCTCTACGTCAATCTCGTGCTGCCTTATCTGGTCGAGTATCCCCTTGGCCTCCCCCCCGAGGACGCTGTCCAACTCGTTTGCCAGGCTTACAAGCTCCTTGTCGAACCCATCCAGCCGTTCGTTGCCAACCGAAATCTCGGACTTGAGCTCGTTGGTCCTCTCGCTGTAGTTGGCCAGCTCGTCGGCTAGCAGTGCGACCTCCCCTTCGCGGTTCCTGTGCCGGGACTGCTCCAGGGTCAGCCTTGCGAGCTCCGACTGCTCCTTCAGCTCCCTGAACTTCAGGGCCTGCTCCCTCTCCTTCTCTAGCTCCTTCAATCGGCCCTTCTGGTCCGCCTCGAAGATGTCGATTGTCTCTATGTTGTTCTCGACGTGCTTCCTCTGGGTGTTCGCCCGTCGGATCTCCTCGTCGTAAGCAGTGACACCCGCCACCTGCTCCAGGACCCCCCTCCTCTTGTGCGGGGTCATGGTTGCCAGGTTCGTTACGTCGCCCTGCAGCACTATGTTGTAGCCGTCCCCCCTTAGCCCGGCCTCGGCTAGTATTCGTCGCATCTCCGTTGCGGACGAGGGTTCGCCGTTGATCTTGAACGAGGAGACCGGGTCACCCTTTCGGCTAAGTCTGACCGAGCGGGTGAAAGAGACCTCGTCCGAATCAGATCTAAGTCTCCGGCGCCCACCTACCTCCGGCTTGTTGCTGAAAACAAGGGTGGCGGACATGTGCTTTGCCTGCTTGCCGGCCTTCCCACCGTTGAAGATTAGCTCAGAGACGTTTGAGGCCCTCAGGGTGCGTGTTGACTTGGGGCCTAGAACGAATCCGATGGCGTCTCCGCAGTTGGATTTCCCGCTTCCGTTAGGTCCCGTGATGGCCGTGAATCCTTCCTCTAGGGGAATTGTCACCTCTCCCCCGAAGGACTTGAAGTTCTCCAGTTCAATCCTAGTTAGATGCATCCCCTCACCTTTGTCGTCAGGCAATAAATCGCCGACAACACCGCCAGTCGTTCCATTTGAGGTTATGAACGTTGAGGCAGTCTAGCGATTACGCGTACGATTAATCGGGTCATTGAAAATCGCCGGGGGACGGTGTTTTCGTCACATGTTCCTGCGGAATTTACCGCCACTCTCGAACAGGGCTTGCGTCACCTGGCCCACTGAGCAGTGCTCTACGATTTCCATCATGACCTCGAAGAGGTTTCCGCCCTCCCTTGCCGCGGCCTTGAGCCTGGCAATGCCCTCCTCAGCTTCCTTGGAGTGGGAGTTCCTGAACTCGGCGTTCCGG
>JAKURM010000103.1 GCA_022449945.1 Candidatus Thalassarchaeum sp.
GGGATACCCCGAGTGGTGCGGTGCCGATGTCGAGGGCCCCCTGCAGATAGATGACACCGAGCAGTCCGCCCTGCCCCCACCCGGGGACATCTTCGGGTCATTCGACCCCTGGGATCCTGCGGTAACGGCGAGGAACGAGACCCACTTCTTCCAATCTTGGTATGATCAGGATGATTGCGAGTACAGCGGTTTCACTTGGTACACCCACGACTCCGGAGGGGGGCTCTGCGCAGAGCCGGTATACGGCTCATCCAGCGCCGACGGCGAGCTCATCTTCGAGGAAGACTTCGGATGGGCGCGATACGAGTGGTCGGGCGACTACCTGTACATCGCCAGCCCCATGCCGGAATACCACGAAGCCTACCCTGACCAACTGTCCCACCGGTGCGACGATTACGACGGCGACGGCGAGCCAGACTGGCATGTCGCGGGATACAGGGTAAACGACGGGGAGGTGGACTGCGACGACGGCTCAGACGAGCCTGACTCCGTATCCACTGGGTCGGACGATCTCGACAAGTTCGAGAGGATGGGCCAGGCGCTGGATGAATCCGACCTGGAGAGTACCATGGAGGTGTTCGGAGAGCGCCTTGAATGGATATCTGATACCATTCAACCAGAGGATTGTGGCATGATATGGCCAGAAGACCCCTTCAAGGCAGCAGTATACTCGTTCGTCGCTGAGTACGAACTATCCAACTCTATGTCTGGATTCGGTTACGGCCCTGCCGTGGGCTGTTACACTGGTTTCGCAGACTGGGAAGATATGGAAGTCGCACTTGAGTTGGAGGACAATTGGGATTACAGTGGCGATGCACTGGCGTACGCGCAAGACTGGGTCGACTCCAATGCTGCGGACTATGGCAAGGAGACCTTCGACCTGGCATCAGAGTTCGACACATCCGGAGGCGGGCTGGGTTGGGCAGACCCAGGGCACTCAGGAGTCCAATCAGGCATTAAACTTGAGGAACTCTGCGCGACGATGCTCTGGGACCCCTCAGACTACAGGGTACTGGGTTTCGTCATCATGCTGGAGGGAAGGGTCCTGCTGGGCCCCTCCATCAGCGGAACGGAGTCCCACCCGTTGAATCTGAGCATCGAGTTCCTCTCCGGTCAGTCCGCGAGGGACGCCAAGTTCGGCACTGCCTCGGTAGATGAGATGGACGAACTGGCCCCTCCCTCGAAGCACGATGTGGAGGAGCTGTACGGGATAATCGGCCCGCAGTTCATCCCCGACCTGGATATGACAGATACGGACAATGACGGCAAGATAGACTACTTCGACACCGACGACGACAACGACGGGATTTGGGACTGGGAGGACCCCGAACCAAACACCCTCCCAGCCGAGGAGGAATCCGGCGGCGGAAACGTCCCGGCACCCGGTGCGGTGGCAGCATTATCCATCTTAGCCGCTGCGGCGATACTCATCTCTAGAAGGGATGACTAGGGCCCGGTAGCATGGAGGACGGGCGCAAGGCGGCCCTGGTACTCGCCTCGCTGTTCGTCCTCATGGCATGGTCCAGCCCATGGTTCGAGATCACCGCAACGGGTACCTACACCGAGGGTCTCGAGAGGGAGCCCACCATCAGGACGCAGTATGCCATCGACAATGACCAGCAGACGTTCGAGCTGTCAATAGACAACGCCACACCCCTCCTCCTCTACTGGCTGCAGAGGGAGGACGTCACCCCCCAGTCCGAGCTACACGAGCAGGAGGGGCCGACGCCCCAGTCACCAACTCAGGAGAGGGATACCGAAGAGCCGTGCTCCGGGTCGTGCCTGGACCTGGCACGGGTCTCGCTGGGCCTCCTGATGGCCTCGTTCATGGCAGCCCTGGCCGCCGCCACCGCCAGGCCCAGGATGGCGACTAAATCCCTGGCCGCCTCTGCATGGCTGATATGCCTCCTGTTCATCGCAGTGGGGGTTCCGCTGGCAGCTGCAGCCGACTTCGGGTTTTTCTCCGGCGGCGAGGGGGAGGGCGGAGGCTCGTCCACCGGGGGATTCGACTCCGATACCGATGACTCGGTATCAGTCGACCAGTTCGCCCACTTCTCATCCGATTCTGGAGGGGGCGTGTCCACGGGCGGCCTCGTTTTCACATACGACTCCGTGGGATACGACCTCGGACTCCTGGAGGAGGATCAGAGGCAGGCAGTAATCGACTCCCCCCCCGGGGAAGGAGAGCCCGGCCACGAGTCCCTCATCAGATTCCACGGCGAGCTAGTCGCCGGTC
>JAKURM010000104.1 GCA_022449945.1 Candidatus Thalassarchaeum sp.
AGGTCGATGAAGAACCTCCCATGGAAGCGATCTAGGAGAGCTGGCGACATCTTTTCGTAATCGTTCGCTGTGAATATGAAGAAGACGCCGGAATTGTCGTCCTCCATGAACTGCAGGAGAATGCTCTCCGCGCTGTCACGCGCGGCGTCCGCGGCCCGATACATCGTGCCAGCTTTTGTCTGACCAAGGAGCTTCTCAGCCTCGTCCATGAAGCAGCCCACTGGAGCCTTGGCGGCCAAGTCAATGACCAGATTTCGCATGAATTTCTCGTTGTCGGAGACGCATGGGCCCACGAGCTCGTCCGGGTGGACGCGGTGGAAGCCCATGTTCCATTCATTGGCGATGGCTTTGGCGACCATCGACTTGCCGCAGCCCGGAACCCCAGTGAGCAGAACTCCCGCTGGGAAGCGCTTGAAACCGTAGATGGCGGCTTCCGGGCTGAATAGACGACCGGTCATCTTGAACCAGTGGATTAACGGATCCAGCCCCTTGATGTCGTCGTACTGGAACACGCTTTCCGGCATGGTACGTGCCGTGTGCTCGAGTTTCTCGATGAGTTCGGCCTTGTTCCCCTCCAGGGGGAGTTTGAGGGACCGGAGGGCGTCCTTGAGCTCGACCACAGTCATCCCCTCGAGGTCCATCGCCAGCAGACTCCTCTTGCTCGGCACGCTCATTGGGACACCTCCACGATCGGGATGTCCTCTTCGGCCAGCGCTCCGTTGGTGCTGTTGAGATAGATCTCTAGGTAGTTGGGAATCTTGCTCTCGATCACCTCTTTGAGCTCCTCCACGCGCGTCTCGAGGCTCTGGACCTTGCCCTTGAGGACCTTGGTCTCCAACTTGAGCGCCTTCTTCTCCTTGGCGAGACTCTTCTTCTCCTCGGTGAGCTCCTTCAACTTGGCCTCGGTCTTCTTGCACAACTCGCGAACTTTCTCGTAGTCCATCTTGTCGTACAGGGCGGCCTCCATTCTATTCACCATCGTCTGGATCTCCTCGACGAGAGCCTGCAAGTGGCGTTTGATTACCGGGAGGGTGAACCAGTTGAGCTTCTCCAGAGACTCCCTAGCCTCATCGAGCACCGTGCAAACATACCTATTCGTTTCCGCCATCTTCTTCTCAATCCTGCTGCGCTCGTAGTCGCCCGTTGAATCTCTACGTACGGCGTGAGCCTCGGAATCCATCACAGGTGACCCCCACAATCTCCTTCCATCCAGGGCAGCTTTCCTCGGCCCCTGAGCGATACCGTCCCATTCGACCAGTCCCTCGCCTCCGGCACCTCCTCGCAGTGTCCGCGCTGCACGGCCAGCAGGCAGAGGGCTGTGGCTGCCTGCATCGCGCCCACATACGCCGTGGTCGTGACTATCGAGCTGACCGGGCGGACCCCCTCTTCCTGGCACGATACCCTCTCGGTCGCGTACGCCTCTTGCGGCCCGTACCTGCACACCATGCACAAACCATCGCCGAAGTGCTCGATCACTCCCCGGGTCCCCTCGCCCCCGCCGTTGACCATCAGAACACCTCTGTCTAGGCAGGCTCTGTTGAGAAGCGTCCTGGCATTCTGATTGTCAAGGCAAGACAGGGCGATGTGCATAGAGCCTAGAGACTCCTCGATGTGCTCATCGTACTCACTCTCGCCAATGATTTCCTGCAGACTGATGTCCCCTTCGACAACCTCTACGGAACCATCGTTCACATGGTGCGCACCGAGAGGTGTGGGAATCCCGACCACTGAGCCCGACTCCATCTCAAAGCGGATGCTGAGCCTGCTCGCTGCCGCACTCGCCTTAGCTAGTCCGAGGTCGTCCGAATCGTACAGAACCTGCCTATTCAGGTTGTGAACCTCGACCTCTTGGTCCCCGTCCACCATCCCGATCTTCGTGGTGGCGGGGTCGCACCCGGAGCGTAGTAGTGGCGCTGCCCAACTTCCCAGGCCCCCCACTCCGAGAACCACGGCGATCACATCCGACAGTTCCACCGGGAGGGCCTTTGAGTCGAAGCATTAGCCGAGCCTACCCAATTTCGCAGGAAATGGTCCAACGTTCTCGGTACCCACATCCACATCCCAAATCAGACGCTCTGGCCACAGGATCGAAATAAGATCCGACGGAGTTTTATTCAGAGGGATCCTCCACCTGACAAGCGATCCCTCACCGTCAGATGTCTGAGTTGCAGTGCCGGGGCCG
>JAKURM010000105.1 GCA_022449945.1 Candidatus Thalassarchaeum sp.
GGGATTCCGGGGAGGAGTTACACGCCGCCTTCGTTGAGGGTTTGGTCAGCACCGGGGCGGACGTTCTCGATCTGGGGGTCACCACAACCGGGGTCCTCTATCGCGCCACGGTCGACCTGCCGGTGCAGGCGGCGGTGGCAATCACCGCCAGCCACAACCCGCCCGAGTACAACGGGTTCAAGATCTGCCACGGCAAACTACCGGTGGCCGGAGACGAGCTACAGGAGCTCAGGGGAGCCTTCGAGGCAGGCGAGTTTCGCGAGGGTGAGGGTACTCGCCTCGAGGTCGCTGGCTTCGAGGACCACTACATCCACACGATAGTCGAGAACGCTGGTAGCCCTGCTAGGCCGGTCCGAGTCGCTGTGGACTGCGGCAACGCGGTCCCAGGGCCCCTCGCGATACGCCTGATGGAAGCCCTCGGGGTCGATGTCGTTCCGCTGCACTGCGATTGGGACAGCAGTTTCCCAAACCACCCTCCGGACCCGACCAGACCGAGCAACATGGTCGACTTGGCAGCGGCCGTGGTCGACAACGGTTGCGAGTTCGGCATTGGGATGGACGGTGACGGGGACAGGATTGGCGTGGTCGACGAAGCAGGGCGCTTCATCCACCCTGACAGGCTGATGGCGATTTTCGCAAGGGACGTGTTGTCCAACCTGCCCGAGGATGCGACCGAGGACGAGAGGGAGGTCTACTTCGATGTCAAGTGCAGCATGGCGCTGGAGGAGGCGATAGTCGATTCGGGCGGCGTGCCGAGGATGGTGAGGACGGGGCACTCGTTCATGAAGCGAGAGCTGCGGGACAACCCCCAGGCCCCGATGGCTGGTGAGATGTCAGGCCACTTCTTTCTACACGACCGCTGGCCGGGCTTCGACGACTCGCTGTACAATTCCGCGCGTCTGCTCGAGATAATCGGGCGCGACTCCGCTCCCGATAAGGGCGGCCCGTCCTTCTCCGAGCGCTTCTCCTTCCTGCCCGACTACCCCTCGACCGGTGAGGCCAAGATTCCGCTGTCCGGTGAGCGCGAAGAAGTCATGGCGGCCGTGCAAGAAGCCTTCTCAGACATGGAGTTCTCCACGGTGGATGGCATCAGGGTGCGTTACGACGACGGTTGGTACCTGTGCCGACCGAGCAACACCGAGGCCATTCTGGTGATGCGTGCGGAGGGCCGGACCGAGGCTGCGCTGGAGAGAATCCTCGCGGACGTCAGCGCCCGCATTGGGCACGTGATGGATCTCAGCGCGCTGCGCTAATCTTCCAAGGAGTCTGCAGAGGCCAGAATTGGTAGAGCCACCAAAAGGCCGCATATAGCAGCACAGAAGACTTGGAAGAATGCACCAATACCTCCGGCGATTGCCCCCATACCGCTGTCTCCGGCAATCTCTGCCATCATATCAGCATACAATAGTGTACCAATCAGAGACACGGCGAGTTGGACTCCGATTGCGTAGAGACCCATCATGACGCCACTCCTCTGGTAGTTGCGGACCTGGTTTCCGGCATATGCTACCACGAAATTGACGCCTACGGCAGTTATCCCTTCGACGTACAGGAAGATTGAGTTGAACTCTAATCCCATTTCTTCGTACAATGAGATTGTATCTTCAATGGCAAGTATTCCGAGTAATGAGAGAAGACCCATTATGGTCCCGTAAATCATCATGAGAATTCCCATAATCTTGGGCAGGGAGCTCTTTGGGCCAACCATAACAGCGGGCTGACCGTAAGCCCCGCCATCATCGCCAGTGGGGGCGGCATTCGGTGTTCCTGACAGTGTACTTCCTTCCGGGGCTGCGCCCTCGTCGGTCTCTTCCATGGAGTCATGTTGGCCATGGTGGAACTTAGCCTTGTCTACGGCACCGATTCTCTTATCCCGGTGTCCTAGGTGGTCGCGCTGACGCCACTGTAGCTTAGTTGGTAGAGCACCTGATTCGTAATCAGGAGGTCGGGAGTTCAAGTCTCCCCAGTGGCTCACTCGGCCGCTTCCATCCCCAATGCGCCAAGCAGCGGCCTGAACTTGTCGTTGGAGCGTGCCAGAGCATCAATCACAGGCATCGGATCTCCCGAGAGCATTCCCAGTGCCGATCCTCCCCCTGTGCTAT
>JAKURM010000106.1 GCA_022449945.1 Candidatus Thalassarchaeum sp.
TCGATAGGCTGGTCTACAGGGGATTCAGAATCAGGGATGCCTCTCCGCAGACTATGATGATCGCATCTTTGGGCGTGGCACTGATTATGCGCAGTGTCTTTTACCTTCGATTCGGCGCTGGGTCAAAATTGTACGCCCCAGACGCGGATTGGAAGCTTGCATCTGGTTTTCGGGACACAGGGCTATGGCGGCTTGACACCATCAAGATGAGGTTAGTACTCGGAGATCGTTCCATCGAAGAGGGGTCGACATACCGGCAGTTCAGCTGCGAGGAGACCATCGACGAAGCAACAGGAGAGGCGGTCCTGACGCGGATAGTGACCGAAGGGTCAAAGCCCGCGATAGAGATCTACGACGTCACTACCGCGTGCGTACAGGCCACGACCAATTACCCCCACTACAAAGGAATCTCAGTATTCGTGGTTTTCTCCACTGCATTACTCCTACTCCTGTTACTGAACAAGACCCGTCTGGGGAGGCGGATGAGGGCCGTAGCCGACAACCCGGAGCTAGCTGCAAGTAGCGGCATCAACGTCGAGAGGGTCCAGATGACCAGCGCCTTCCTATCGGGCGCTATATGTGGCGTAGGAGGGGTGATGTATGGGATCACAGTTGGCAACTTCGAGCCAGGGGACGCGTTCAAGCTGCTTCTCCCTGCCTTCGCCGTAATCGTCCTCGGCACCATCGGCTCCATCCGGGGGGCCATCGTCGCGTCTTTCATCATCGCCTTTTCTCGAGCCGTCTCCAATCCCGTTCTGCAAGGTGTAGGAGGCGGCCTATCTGACAGGGGGACTTGGATGGCACTGTCCGAAGTAGTGCCCTACGTGACCATTATTGCAATACTGATGATAATGCCCGAGGGAGTAGGCGATGCCTGGGAGAAGTGGAGGATCGACAGACTGAGGAACAAGAGGCAGTACATCCCCGAGGAATCCTCGAGGACGACCGCTGCGCTGGCAATACTGCCCACGGGGGCATTCGGCCTCCATCACTGGCACAGAGGCCGTTCGGACAAGGCATCTACCTTCTCCGCTGCAACAATAGCGGCGTATGTGTTCCATAGATTCAGCAGATTCGTGAGCAGGGAGTCATTCTCCGAAGGAGCATGCAACTCCTCCTGCGACTTGCCTCTGAGGGAAATGAAGGCGGAATTGGACGAACTCCTGCTAATACCCGAGCCCACCAGCGTCGATGCGAATCGAATTGAAGAGTTGAGGCTCTCAATCGATCAGTTCTCAGCCACAAATCTCGAGATGCTGACAGAAAGGAATGACGGAACACTACTGCTGGAGGACTCGCCCTTCTCCGTGGAGGACTCCCCGACCTTCTCAGGAACGGCAACTGACGAGGACGAGACATGGCTATCAGAAGTGGGAGAATCATGGCTCGACCTAATGCAAGCCGAGATCGACCTAGTGAACCTAATCTCAGACCTAGGGGACCTAACATGGCCCCTGGTGCCATTGCTAATATGGGCCTTCGCAGCCTACGAGGGAGTCAAAATCCTCAGAAACAACGGCCACCAATCCTACGAGCGGCCTTCGGCTATTTCCGCCCTTATCACAATGCGCCAGTCTTTCCAGAAGAGATTCCAGGAGACCATCTCACCGGTCAAGCAGACCTTCACAGGTGCTAGCGAATCCATCGCTTCGACTTGGCATAGGATAGACAATTGGCACTCCGATTTGATTGTCAGGTCTCGGATTCTCAGGGCCCCGGAGATCCTCAATGAATCCATCACTGGGACGATCACCGATTCTGCATTCCCCTATGGGAGGAGGGGACGGAGGGGGTCCTGGTTGGCGTTCCTGGTCGTTCTCGCCATCCTAGTTTCTTTCATGGCGTGGCTGCCGATTAGCCCTTCCTGGGATGCTTTCAGGTGTTCCAAGGCATTGCACGTGTCCAACATGGGGATCACGCTATCGATTTTCATCCTGATGGCCTTCTCATTGAACCTCCACACAGGATATACTGGAATGGTCA
>JAKURM010000107.1 GCA_022449945.1 Candidatus Thalassarchaeum sp.
TTATCTGACCAGGGAGGGTTGGTCTCGATCCTGATAAATTCCCTTGCCTCTGATGCTCCGTGGGTTCCCTCCTTAGCTCTAACTTCCTCCCTGTACATCCCGAAGATTCGATCCCAACTCATACCCATGTAAGCCCCGTTACCGTAGTTCATGAAGCCCACCGGTTGTCTGCCAGCGAGCTGGTAGATTTTATCCGCGGTGTTGAAAACTTGCCCTCGATGTTGCCAAGAGCCGGCACTGTCGGCGGCCAAAGCAACCGACATATCGTTGATGAGTGCAATCTCCGAAGTCATGGGGGATATCTCACTCGGCGGTTCCGCCGGGGTGCCACCATGAGAGGTACCTGTCAAAACATCATCGGAGTGATTCCTCGCCTCGGTGAGTTCGCGTCATCGGTGACACTCGAGTTCCCTCACAGCAGGCGGCGGGGCTTGTGGCAACGATAACTGTAGGACATGTGGATGTGGATGGGCTCTGGGTGGAGTTCGAGGCCAATTCCTCGCTGACCGCTCAAGAGGTGATCGTCAGGAGTGGTATGAAGCCGCGGGACGGCACTAGGGTCGACTGCTACCTGACGAGCGGTGAAATCGTTGCCGATTATGTCGCCCCCGGGCAGACCGTGATGGTCGGGACTCATCCACCAAAAGGGGGTGCTATCGCGGTATCTCCGATAGTGCGCTCCTTCGAGGTCAAGTGGGACAAGCAGCACGAGGGCGAGGGCGGCAGGAGGCTTGTCACCGGCTCGGGTTACATCGGAGGGGGCTGCACGATGTGGGTGCCCGGAATCAGGAGTGGTCGCAAAATTAGGGCCGTCGAGCTGATGAGGACGACGAATCGCAACGGCAAGCTGCACGCCAAGGGCCACAGGATCCGCTGGGACCCGGTTCCCTACTACAAGAACGACATCGCATTGGTGGCGTCCTCGGGTCACCAGCGGTTCAGGCTGTTCGACCCCCAGACTGGAGATCTGACGATTCCCGTCACCATCGAACAGGACTCATTCGACCGCGCGAAGCGGGCGGAGGCCGTGCTAGGCAGCAGGTTCCTCTGGACCATCAAGGTCCTCAACTTCGATGAAGATGGGAGGAGGGTTCTGGCCTCAGTCGAGGAGGGTTTCACTTGGGAGGGCGTCGAAAGCGGGACAATCAGAGCCTCGCGCGCAACCCACGCGAAAGGCAAGGTAGCGGCCGCGAACCCCGAGCACAACTTCGTGGTGCTTGAATTCGAGCAGCACGAAACGCCACCGGCCGGTCGGAAATTCTCCATTCACCGAGCCGGCAGAAGGGTGGGCCGGGTGCGTGTGGTTGGCCCTGCTTGGGAGACCTACACGGTGGCCAGCATCATCGATGGGAACTTCCGGATTGGCGACGAGGCCAACGAGGAGACTGCAGACTCCGAGCGGGGCTCGGATGACTGCAGCGATGGTGCTGACGAGGGGCGGCCGATCTACCAGGAAAGGAATCCTCGAGGATACTGGTGAGACGATGACACCGGTGACGCTGCAGGAGGTCCACAACGGACGGTCATCTAATGTCAGAAATGGCAGGAGAATGATAGAATATGAAAATGGAAAAAATTAGAACGAAGAAAAAACCGAGCGGCG
This sequence comes from Candidatus Thalassarchaeum sp., assembly GCA_022449945.1. Taxonomy (GTDB): domain Archaea; phylum Thermoplasmatota; class Poseidoniia; order Poseidoniales; family Thalassarchaeaceae; genus UBA36. The sequence continues at coordinate 1,604 of JAKURM010000107.1, forward strand.
GGAGGGTTTCCGGCGAATGCCGGAGCTGCTCACTAGGCGCCCCTTGTGGAGGGTACCACGTCTACGCTATCGAGCTAGATGAGGACTCCAAGTACGACTTCTACATCGGTCAGACGGGGAAGACGGTAGGCCAGAGGCTGATAGACAACTGGCCCGGCGAGAAGTACGGCTCCCGGGGCAATGGGCCCAGACTGGTCAGGAGGCACTACCTCCGGATGAGGATGGATCTGGTCCCTGGGGACGGCGTGGTTAGCACGAGTAGGGAGGATGCGGAGTAGCTGGAGGCGGAGTTGGCAGTCTCCCTGCGCGACCATGGCTACACGCTCAAGGGGCCGT
>JAKURM010000108.1 GCA_022449945.1 Candidatus Thalassarchaeum sp.
TGGCGGTCACCATGCCACGCCACACCGTCGTCACCGTCCCGGTACAGATTGGCCCATGCGGCTACGTATCCACGTTCGTAGTACCTGGTGAGTTCTTCGGCAATGTCGACCAGGGCTTCCGACGCTTCGCGGATAGTCGTCGAGAGTCGAGGTTCGAGCACGTTGCGACCATTGATCCAGCGCTGGTGGCTCTGCCAGGAGAGTGATTCGAGGAGATGAAGGAATAGGTCGTCGGCTCCTGTGAGCCAGCCGGGTACGTGGTCGACCCTGCAGTCATCATCCAGCCAGGTCGTCTGGGCCTGTGTGTCCAGGGGGGCGATTTGGAGCGGACCGATCCCAAACAGGTTGCCCTGCAGCCCTGGACCGTCGAGAAGGGTTGCGGGGTCAGACACATGCGTGAACTTACCAGTTGGGAACACATGTTCGATACTTTGACCGTTGGACGAGATTGGGTTGTCGGGATATGGGCCGGCTTCCCAGAAAACGGCAAAAGCCCCGCCACCCTGGGGCGGCGGGGCTTTTACGCGATGTTGACTAGCGGGCTACGCCCTTGCTGAGCGCTGAAAGAGCAGCGTCCTTAACAGGGATGAAGGCTGTGATCGCTAGAGCAGAGCCAACGTCCATTCCGAAGTCGCCCATGCCGAGGATCTCGGTCGAGGCTCCATAGCCCCAACCCCCGATGTCACTGATCACGACGAACAGATACGCCCAGATCAGGTTCAGGTTTGACCCCACAACAGGGATACTGCTCAGAATCCCATTGACGCCAGCGGCGTCGAGGATGCTGTTGAGGACAGCCAGAACGCCCTGAAAGACCATTGCCAGGACGATCAGCGTCAGAATCGTTGCCATCATGATGTTGGTAACCCCTTTGGTTGTCCGGCGAACCCTGTCTCCGGTGGACCGGACCGGGACCGCTGAGGAAATGCTAAACGAACCGTGATCGACGATCGCGGCACTCCCGTAACATAATCGCAACATCCCCGCTCGTACAGGGGTTGAGTATTACGATTCCCGGCCCATGACGGAGACGTCCCGCACCCCCCGTCGGCGGGCCGCTCGTATTCTCGGGCTGCTCGTTCTGACGCTTCTCGGAGCGAGCCTCCTTGCTCCAGACGCTTTGGACTCCTGGGCCGATGGCAGAGACCCGGGGTGGGAGCGCACACTGGCCAGGGTGTGGGCCGATCCAGCGGGCGACCTCGCCCGGCGGCTCGCACTGGATGTTCCCCTCCGGGAATTGGCCGACTTGCTTGACGGAGTGGGGAGTGAAGTAGCCCGCTCTGCTGTCGTACCGGCAGTCCGGCCCGAGGCCCGGGCACCGCCGACCACCGTCGCACCATGGGCGGCCACCTCGGAACGGCCACTCCGGATCCTCGCCGTCGGGGACTCGTTGATGCTGGACCTGCAGTACGGCATGGAGCGCGAACTGGATCCAAGGATGGACGTCGTCGTCGAGGGTCGGGGGGCCTTGGGCTTCGGGTTTACCGTGCCCCACTGGGACTGGGAGGATGACGTCCTAACCGACTACTACCGTCTGGTGGCCGAAATTTCCCCAGATGTGGTGGTGGTGATGATCGGCGCCAACGAGTTCGAGGAATACGCCGTGAACGGGGAAGACCTCACCCCGGGGGGTCGGCGGTGGAGGGAGGTCCTGTTCGAACGGGCCGACGAGGCCATCGACCACTGGAAGGCTGACTGAGCCCACATCTACTGGTGGACGACCCCTCGGATTCGAGACAAACGTTTCCTGACCGATGACCTGAACACCGTCTGGGCAAGGGCGTCTGAAGCCTGGGGGGCGGGGGTGACGTTGATCGACAGTATGCGGGTCCTCGGCGCCGTGGATGGCGCCTAACGGGAGCCCATGGTTGGCGATTGGGGCATGGAGATTACAGTACGTAAGGAACATG
>JAKURM010000109.1 GCA_022449945.1 Candidatus Thalassarchaeum sp.
GCGAAAAGAGAACCGTCTAGGCCGTCGACGGCGAAGGTGAGCCAAACGGGCCCCCCGATCCCCGAGATCGACTCGATCATCTCCTCCCACACCAGTCGGCCGTCCGAAATACCTAGCAGGTCCCTCGCGAACCAAGCCTCGATCCGGTCATCGTTCTCAATCAGAGAAGCCTCCTCCTCGCTGTATGCCCGCGTTCCGATTTGGATCACCCTGCCGACCCCCTCATCGAGAGAACGCCTAATCACGGTACCATGGGACAGCCTCTCCCCATTGAGCTCGTCTCTGAGATCAGCATGGGCGTCCACCTGAACTATAGTCAGGTCCCCCATGGAGGAAATTTTCGGATGGGAGCGGATCGCCTCAACTATCGGAAGTAGGATGCCGTGCTCCCCGCCCAGGACAATGGGAAACACCCCTTCGTCCATCCACGGCTCTACGTAACTCCTAATCGAGTCTAGCTGCTCCCTGAGGCTTGGTGCATCAGAACCCCACTCTTCCTCGGTCCTGATCAGTGCCCCACAGGGAAGCTCGCTCGGTAGCAACGGATCGTATAGCTCAACTTGGGAACTGGCCTCCAGGCAAGCACGAGGCCCGTTTTCGGTGCCTCCTCCATAGCTCACAGAAATCTCCAGAGGGACAGGTAGAATCACAATGTCACATGGCCCGGAAGGATCCTCATCTAGGCCTAGGAAGAAAGGACCTTCGGTGTCACTCATGAGCAAGCGAAATGGCCGTTCAGATTAATCGCTTCGGGACCTCTGGATGGTCGAATTAGAGCAATATGCAAGATGTTTGAAATAACCTCGGCCCCCAACGTGGTACGGGTGGGACACCATGGGGCTTACGCTGGCACAGTTAACTCAGGCAATCAAGAGCAAGGTCGACATGGACATGGAGACCACTGTCGCCGAGTCAATTGCGGAGCATGCTTTGGGATTCTTCGGATTCTCAAACAGGATTATCGATAATGCACTGGAGCCTACAGATAGGAACCTCTTCTACCAGTTGCAGGATTATGATCTCCTGACAACTGAGTCCGAGGAAACCGTCTTGTGGGACGGCAGGGAGTGGCGAATCCACTACTGGCGCTTCAAGCCCAATGCCGAGAACTTTGCCAAAGAGGCCGCCGAGGCGGAGAAGCTGAAGCGGGCGAATGAGGACCCGTATGCCGATATCTACGATGGCATGCCCGCCAACCTATGGAGGGAGAGGTCTGGTGCCGACGACGATTACGAGGAACCGCTCTTCTAGTTTCGAGCACCACGACGGGCATTGGTTGAAATGCCGGAATGCATGGAGATAGACATGACACGCAGCTTTGCGGTCCTCACCGTCGCTTCCTTCCTACTATTGGCTTTCCCACTGGATATGGCCGGTGCCCAGGAAGATCAGTCGATTTCTTGCACCGTTCTTGTCGACTGGGATGAGGACTGGTATTGGGATGAATCCGACGACTATGTGCCAAGTATCCTGCACAGGTACCGAGTGACATTCGAACCACCATTCTCCAACGGGTCATCACCAGGGATTGCCAATGTCTCAGTAGCCCATTTGAGGGATGGCATCGATATTGCCGGGCAATCCCCTTCAACCCTCGTCGCAGGAGGAGAGATAGACATAATTCTGCCCGAGGAGCCTGATTTCGGTGACTCCATTTCAATTTCCGTTAACACTGATGATGCAGAATGTACTAGGCAATTGAACATTACAAATTGGAACCAGCCAATCGCCGACCACGAGGTGACCAGGGAGACTCACTGGTCAATGTCTGGATTGGAGGGGGACGGAGAGGGTATCTCGTTCGACGGAAGGGGATGGCAGCGGAGGGTCGGGACGATTCTGGAGTCAAACGAGCTCGGGAACGGAAGCCTAATCCTCGATCGCACCAAAGCCTCC
>JAKURM010000011.1 GCA_022449945.1 Candidatus Thalassarchaeum sp.
TGCGGGTACGTGAATGTCATTGACTTTCATTGACTTTGACAGCCACAACTTGATGTAAAACTGATACGCACGCGGAGTGTCCTGTCCTGTCTGCAGGATGGCGCATGATGCCAGGTGGATCGTTTCGGACTTCAGTTCCACCCCGAGGTAAACGACACCGAGCACGGATCCACCATCTTCGAGAACTTCGTCGAGATATGCAAACGTGCTCGCGAAGGGCTCTGAGCAATAGGACAGATTGAAGAAGGCCCCTTAGGTCGCCGGAGCGATACAGATGAAGACCGACCAGAGCATTCTCCACAAGTGTAGGAACTGTAATCGAACAGACAGAAGGGAGTACAACCCCGCCAGTGAGGAGCAGTGCAGCCACTGCAACTCTCCGATGGACCCTCTCGAGATTCGCTACAAGTGCGTCAATTGCGGACACATGACATGGGCTGAGGCCGGCTCAACAGGAAGGTCTTGCCACAAGTGTGGCTACCGAATATTCGTCAAGCCTAGAAAGGACGGAATGGCCAAGGTCCTGAAGGCCGAGTGACTAACGCGGAGTTCAAGTTCCGCCACTTCTCCCTAGTGACATGGCGAGTTGGCTAGAAACCGAGGCACCCATGAGGTTCGCGGAACTAGCAGTGCCAGACTCTGTACGCCAGGCCCTCTCCTCTGCCAGCACTTCGCCCGATCCCCCGCATTTGCTAATCACCGGTCCTGCCGGTGTGGGCAAGACCGCATCTTGGCGCCTAGTAGCGAGGCAGATACTCGGGACAGGTTGGAAGGCGACCTCACATGTCCTTCAGGCTCGTGATTTAGCTAAGCAGAGGGGGGCCATGTCTTCGTTCGAAGAGTTCCTGAGGCCTGGAGGATCAGATATGGACACATTAGCAGGAAGAACGAGCCTTGATGCCTTCGACAGAGGGATCTCTAGTGAATCTCCCCATGACATCGCCCCAGCCGGCTCGGAACTGGAACTATCCCTAGACAATACACCCATTAGTCGCCTAATCGTGATAGAGGATGCCGATTATCTGGGTCACATCAGACAGGCTTACCTTAGGAGGATGATGGAGGTCACTAGTTCGGCATCCCGGTTCATCCTCGTTGCCAGAGCCCCCTCGAGAATTATTGAGGCCCTTAGGTCTAGAAGCCAGATGATCCGCATACCATCCACAGACAGGGAAGTAGTGGTCGAAACACTGTCTGCCATTGCCGAGAGGAACGGATGCGAACCCGCCGAGGGAGTCTTGGAAGACATAGCTTACATCTGCGAGGGAAACCTGAAGAAGGCCATTTTCACAATGGAACTACTGGAACTGCGCGACCTCTCTTCCGATAGGACCTCGGTTCACAAATTGGTCCAGGCTTCAACTCTCCAGGCTGGCAGACATCTTCTGGAACTTGCATTGAGGGGTAGAGTGGTTGAGTGGAGGTGGGAGAGTCAGGGAGGAAGAAAGAGGAAGGTCCTCTCAGGTGCGATAGCAGAAATTGACGATCTCATGTCCAATCACGGACTGGATGCAACAGACATCATGTCACAGATACATAGTGTCATAGTCGGCAGGAGGCTTAGTGTTCCTCCCGCGCTTAGGGCAGAGATGCTCGAAGCCCTCTCGGAGTGCGAAGTCGGCATTCAACGTTCGATGTATCCAAGAATCCAATTTGAGAGGTTCTTGCACCGCACTGCAGAAGCCGGCAGGTTCCATGGCCTAGCAATGAGGTAATGGCGGGCGCGGCAGGATTCGAACCCGCGGTCCCCGGCTTAGGAGGCCGGTGCATTATCCAGGCTATGCTACACGCCCGCTTCCGCGAGCACGCCCCCCTCAAGAAATGTGACGATGGGAAATCGGGAGAACCCATACCTCGGCTTCCGATGCCATGAAGCAGAAGAAGCGACACGGAAGACCGTGGCCAAGAGCGACTCGCTACTGCCCAACCCCTACGGCGACGAAAGCAGCTTCGGGCAGGTTTCAGAGTCTGCTCTGTCTAGAAGGGTGAGGATTAGGGACTCCCAACGAGTCTTCTGGACACGGATATCAACACTCCCCACAACATCCGGTCTACGAACGATACTGTCGGTAGCAGCGATATGCTATGTGGTAGTTTTGTTCTCAGGTCGGGGCCCGGGAAACGAACAGGTCGGAGTTGCACTGTTCGCATTCCAATCAGCCCTTTTCGCCCCTGCCTTGTTTGCTTCCTCTTTCGCACAGATGTCCGCTAGGGACCGACTACAATTGAAGGCCGAAGGAAAGAAAACAATGGAGGCATATCCCGGCGTGGAACGAATCCTCAACACACTCCATGAGAGAGTACTGCGAGAGAGAACTAGACTGCTTTGCTCAATCGTCGCTGCATTAGCGGTAAACTCATCGGATGATTTGTATTCTGGGACCATCCTATCATCCTTCCTTTTTGGTCTGGCAATATTTCTTGGCTCCATAGCTCTGCTTAATACAATGCAATTGGAAAGAAGGATTCCCATGAGGGACGAAGACTTCCCTCTCTTGTCACTACATGCTCCGACACTTCACCAGAGCACCTTGGACAGGGTACTCTCTGATCTGGTAGTTGCGCATCTAGATCCAGAAACCGCTGGACATTGGGACGATTGGGTGGATGAACTGGAAAACAAAGTCAGATCTAGCCAGACACCGGCTTCCGCGGTGGAGCATCTCCTCCGGGTCCTGCATCTAAACCATCTTGGGCTATTAGACGACGATAGGCTTCTTTCTGAGTCTAAGCGAGTGTTCAGGGTGGCTGCCATCGATGAGCTAACTGATGAGAGCTCCAAGTTCAACATTAGGACACTTAGAAGGTTGATGGCGCACACAAGGGCCTGGCAACCTGGATTGTTTAGGCTAATTGATCGCCTGCAGGACTCGGCAATGCGCGGACACTCGTCATTGGTTGAAAGCCCATGGCGGATGGATCTGGATATCCCCCCTCGATGCTCCCAGGGACAGGGAGACTTGTTTGTTATGGTGCATAACCACTCGAGGCAACAGGCTAAGGTAGAGATCGAGATTATTGCCGCGGATGGAGAGCCCCACAAACAGACAATCAGGCTAAGCCCACCGTTGTCTAGACAGCCAAAGGGTCCTTCGCGACTGGGTGAGGAGGGGAATGACCTGGTTGACGTTCTAGGAAGGCTGATTGACAACTGCTTCGTACTCTGGATCGGTTTGGCATGGCAGAAAAACATCTCTGGATCCAGACCAGTTCAGGTTACTCTTCGAGGACCCCAAGGAGAGACACTGTCCTCCTTAGTCGTCACCACCTCCCTATCTTCTGGGTTCAACCCCGAGGGGGCCGCAGAGAAGATGCTCGACGCAGCAGTTGCCGTAAGAAGACTAGCAATTTCAGTCGCAGAGTAAAACCCGTTTCGATGCAAGAGGGGCGTCACGTTCATGAGATTGAGACACGTGGCTGACTTCGATAGCCTTGGAGTCATGGGACGTAGTAGTGGTTGGAGCGGGACCTGCAGCCCTGCGTGCAGCCATCGCATGTGCTGATGCAGGGACTTCACCTCTAATCGTTGAAGGCTCGGGAATCGGCTCTGCTTCAGGAGCCCCCCCAGTAGCAGGAATTGCAGCCTCAATAGATGAACTGGACTCAACCGCTCACAGAGACGACACTGTTTCCGCCGGAGGAGAGGCGACCGACAAGGTCGCAGCAGCCAGGGTCTGCGGCGAAGCCGTCCCCACATTGGCAGAGCTGGAGCGTTGGGGACTAGTCCTGAGGAGAAGGGACGGAGGCCTCCCGCACGTAGCTAGCGCACCCGGGCACAGTGTAGATAGGATGACAGGATGTGGGGACTCAACCGTTCGCGAGGTTACCAGGATTCTCGAGGAGCAGGTAATCAAGAGGGGAATCCAGAGATGGGCGGATACTATCCCGATTCAGTTGGCCGTAGATAACCAGCAGGTACGAGGCGTCATTGCAGTGAACGTCCTCAGTGGAGAGGTCTTCTCCATTCAGGCCAAGGCCGTGATTCTTGCGACAGAGGGGCACCAGGGTCTTTGGACGTCGCCTAATGATGGAGCAGGAACCGGAGCCGCCCTAGCATTGGGTGCCGGAATTTCACTCAGGGGCATGGATTCGACTCCACTGCATCCTCTATCTGTTAGTAACTGCGACATACACATTCCAATGGACGTACTTGGTTCTGGAGGAAGAATTCGTAGGGAGAGCGGAGAAGACGTTGGCCCCGAGGAAGTCCTCCAGGGAGAGCCATGCGTCCTTGATCTAAGGGGCCTAGACTCGGAATCCGCACCTTGGTTCTCGCAAACCGCAACCAAAGTCTCTGATAGGATAGGAATCGACATTTCTCGCGAAGTCATCCCAATCACCACTGGAGTGGCATATACTACCGGAGGCGCACCATGTGACGAATTCGGAAGAGTTTCCTTCGAAGGCTTCACCCCAGAAGGATTGCCTGCCCGTCTGTGGCTCACTGGCCTATATGCCGCAGGTAGAAGTGCGCATCTGGGCACCCATGGGAACAGTCCCTTGCCGGGGAACATCCTTCTGGAGGACTTGGTCACAGGGAAGGCAGCAGGAGCACACGCATCCGAGTGGTCATCAGACGTCCAATTCGGCGGCCCTTCCGTGATTGATGAGGCCTGCAAAGACTCTGCCGAGAGAATTGAATCCATGAGAAATGGAGAAGGCCTCTCAGTGGGGCAGTTCGCAACTAGGCTTTCTTCTGCAGTAGGTGCTTTGCCATCCGAACCCACAGAAAACGGGCCCTCTGCAATTGCTGACTTATTGGGAGAAGGAATCCGACTCACCGACTCCTCAGTGGTGATGAACACAGAGATGGTAACCGCAATCAGGCTTGATGGACTAGCTTCGGTCGCCACTTCCATCATTGGCTCGGTGTGAAAGTATGCAAGAGGAAGGCCCATCCATCTTCTCTTTGATAATTAAGGGAGAGATACCATGCCACAAGGTATACGAGGATGAGTTAGTTTTTGCCTTCCTGGACATCAATCCCTTCAGCCCCGGGCACACCCTAGTTGTTCCCAAAGAGACAGCTAGGACACTGGACTCTCTATCTTCCGAATCCTCTCAAGCAATTGGTGCCGTCCTCCCTAATATCTCCCAGGCAGTCCTCAGGGCAACAGGAGCAAAGGAATTCAACGTTCTCCAAAATAACGGGCCAAACGCCTTCCAGAGCGTGTTCCACGTCCACTTCCACGTCATTCCAAAGTACGAGGATGGGAGGGGTCTAAGTTGGCCTTTCAAATCAAGCCCAATCGACCACGAAGAAGGCGCGAAGTTGGCCTCGGAGATTAGAGAACACCTTCAGTGACACTCTGAACCATCAAGACCTTGGACTCCTCCGACCGATTGTGCCAGACAACGAGCCGGCCCCGAACATCGATCCGGTTCTATCGAGCGGTGCAATGAAACTAAGGAGAAAGAAGCTCGACAATCTTCCCTGGGATCATTCTGGAAGACATCCCGGAAACTCATTTTTTTGGCATCTGATAATACAGATGATGAATATTGCATGGAGGTATATTTTCCGTAGTAGACAAGTAGACGCGCCCCCAAACTACACTGGAGGACGCATCTTTTCTTCTATGCACATTAACGGGCTGGTGGATCCAATGTCACTTGTTCTCTCACAGGACAGGAAGGTGATTTCCATGGGAAGGCACGACCTAATGACGATGCCACTTATTGGCTGGTTTTCCAGAAGGATGGGTTCACAGCCAGTCATCAGGAAGCCGGAGATTCGTCTGGGAGTAGCAGATGAGGAATATGCGAGCAGGATCAACCAACGCACGTTACTAACAATGACAAACTGCATCGCAGCTGGCCACAATGCGGTCGTAATGCCTGAGGGAAAGTCCCACCAAGACTCCAGATTGCACAGATTCAAGACTGGTCCAATGAGGTTCGGGATAAACGCCGCCGCAATCGCGGATGAGAAAGGCCAAGACACCCCTGCACTACAACCCGTCGGCCTCCACTACAGGAGACACTATTGGTTCAGGACTGACCTTTTTGTTGAATTCCGAGAACCGATACCAATCGAGCCTCCAAGCGATCCAGAGCACGGACTGAAATTGGCTAATGGGGAGTGGACGGAACCCCCACACGAACAGGTTAACACTCTGAAGGACGAACTTTTCCGCGAACTCTCAATAGTTACCCCAAACGCCCCTGATTGGCCAACATACCGGGCCTGGCATCTTCTAGCACACATCGATGCAAACCAATCGGGAAGCAGTCTGGACACATTCAAAGACGAGGTGTTTGCGGCCAGAGAGGTTCGGAACCTTCTTTCCAATGACGAGATCCCGGAAGAAGCTCTCGAGCTATCGATGGAAGCAGCCGAGATTTTACACTCTCATGACCTAGATGGCAGGGCAATATCCGACTCGGGTGTTTCAGCAACTAGCCAATGGGGGAGGCTGCTGGGCTCTCTTTTTCTGATGTTAGTAGCTGCACCACTTACGGTTGTCAGTACCGGTGCTCAGGCCATTATAGCCTGGTATCTGGGTGATAGGACAGACGAGGGAGTCGATGCAAGAACGACATATCACATGCTGGCTGCGATGTTCTCCCCGGTCCTGTTTTGGCCGCCCATTGCTGCAATCGTCACATACTATGCAATTGGGCAAGGCCCTCTTCTGGCCCCTGGGATACTCCTCATGATTATTGCATTCCACCTCAGCAATCTGACTTTTCTCCTTGGGTACGACCTTTGGGCTGACTTTGCCAATTCCCGACGCAGGACCCGCCTATTTTCCTCCAGTGAGGGAGCAAAGCTGGAAGGGCTGCTTTCAGAAACTAAGTCAATCCTCAACTTGTCTAAATAGGGCGGCCTCCTGCTGGGCCTGTGAATCCTCGGGAAGCTAGTGATGCCATCAGGTCTTGGCTAGATAGCGAGCGGCTTGAGGCCAGAGAAGTGCCCGATCCGCAGGCGATAATGCATCTGCACGTAAGATACCCACCTACTAAGCAAGGTCATTTGTTCAACGTAGTAATCCCCAAGAAGAGAAATCTAATCCTAGTTTATTCCATCACTAGGGTAGACGAAGGCCAACAGCAGTCAATGAGAAAACTATCTTCTGAAGACCCCGAAGGATGGGAAGCATGGCTGCATGATACCAGGATTAACATGACATCATCTGACCTTGACTGGGTTCTTCACGTCGGTAGAAGCAAGGAGGAGAATTCTGGACCACTCCAGGCATTCAACCTCTCTCGTCCAGTTTGGTTTGATGGCCTCACACAGAATGAATTCATGCATTCAATGCGGAGGGTTTGGCTTACAAAACTCTCATTGATTCACCAGATCAAGTATGGTTTCGGACCAGGAATCGGAAAACCCGGTCCAGTAGATGATTGGTCAGATAAGAGCCGAAAGGCCAGCGGCTCATCCCACCCTCGGACCTCAGAAATAGACACCGACGAGACCGGAGGATTCGGCAAGGACTTCGACCCGCTAGATTGGGTTTAGCCTTTCAAGGGAAAAACAACCGATTTCTGTCAAAAGTGACCGCAAGGGGTTTACATTAAGTATGCGAAAAAATCGACACTGAATGATGCAGAGCTCCAGCTGGGCGAATCCTGGAGAAAAGCAGTCTAGGAGAGCAAGCATTGGCCTGGTTCTTCTAATGCTAACCAGCATTCTTTCTGCTGTCGCTCCAGGTGCAACCGCATCCGAAATCGTACTCACGGATGCCATCCAGGTCGTCCAAAGCGGACACAACGACAGGATGATGGCACTAGATGCAGACTCACAAGGCAACATCCACATGGTTTGGAGCCGAAACACCAACCACCTCTACTACAAGATGCTCGATCCACGAGGAGAGACCCTAATCGAGAGCACACAGATTTCAGATCCCGGGGCTCAGAGGGCATGGCACCCAGACATAAGAGTGGATCATGATGACATGGTCCATGTGGTTTGGACAGACAAGTCGGGCCAGTACAAGATAATGTACACTCTCCTCGATCCATCTCTAGATGATCAGAACGGGGACTCATCGTTGGACTCGGTCCTCTCTATCGTGCCCGACGACTTCGAGGTCGCCAATGACCCCCAGAACAGAGATTGGCCGGCTATAGACGTTGATTCCGACAACAACCCACACATAGTTTGGGAGGACTCTTTCGAGCCATTGGAGCTATTCTACCAGCAATTGCAGATATACTACAAGATGCTGTCTGTAGATCAGGTTTCTAGATCAGTAATCGTCGAGATTGACAATACACTACTGACTCCTATCCTCGGTCACAAGGGTCATCCGGACATAGCGGTCGATGTAGACGACTTCGTTCAGATTGTCTGGGACGACACCAGGGGCGGCAAGGTAGAGATGGTCGTACCAATCGATACCTCCGGATCCATGAACACAGAATGGGCAGACATGTGCGTTGTCTTCTATGGGGGGAACTTCGCCAGTGGAGGGTACTTCCCCGGTCTAAAGCCACTTCTTGTTAACGCCAACATGACCGTCTATGAAACACTGTATGCCCTTAGTGGGAACTGGCCAGCCGCGGCAACCAGCGGAAATTGTGCCAATGCCTACCAGACTGGCGGTTCGGGAAGCCAGGGGCCAAGAAACACCCCGCTAGGCATCGCTCCAGGTGATGATTCAGGAGGAATCAGGGAACTCACTGAGGTCGTCTACAACAATCAGGCTACCAATCTACCAGCAGATGGCGGATATTACAGCGAGTTCTGGGGCCCTGCGGCCACGTGGGCATGCCTGTCATGGCGCGACATCGGAGGAAACGTCCCTGGTAACCCTCCTACATCTGCAGACCATCATTGGAATCCCAACGCGACGAAGATAGTCATCCCGATCTCGGACGAGGGTCCCTATGGTGGAACTCCTATGGACAATGACGACACCCAGAGCATCAACCAAGCCCATGACGCATGCGTTGTAGCGGACATCATCCCAACTCCGCTTTGGGCTGGCTCCGACACATCGGTCGGCTCTTACATGATGGACCTGGCCCAGTGCCCATCAGGCTCAGGACTCAACTCCAGGTCATGCAATGGGGCCACCACTAGGCTCACTAACGCCGGTGGACAGATGTACAGCTTTCCCACCTCTGCATCCTCTTCTACAGAGCTCCAAATCATGGTTGAGGCCATGGTATATCTCGCAACAAACAACTCCCGGGAGATTTACATGACGGTTCTAGACCCACATTCCCTCTTGGATAATCCATGGCCAGGTTGGACAAGAGGGGACCCCGGAACCGAGGCGAACACCCAACAGAACTACTATACTGAGGATATCGGACCATCTGAAGACAACCAAGGATACGGTCACCTAATCGTTGTCAATGATACCAGGATCACACTGGATGACGCATACAGCCTGCACCCATCGATAGCCATTGACACTTCGGGCAACACCCATCTAGCCTGGCAAGACGGAAGAGTGTACGGATTCGATATCGATGTAAACTACGAGATATACTACACCAGACTCCGATTGAGGGGCGCAGCCGAGTGGGACGGCGTTCCCGGGGGGCTTCCGGCATTTGGAATCAAGCAGATCGCTGATGGGGCTATCTCGGAAGTGGAAGGAATAGCAGGAATACCTGCAGACAGACCTTTCGGGGCCAATTCTCACTTCCCTGCCATTCTGACTGACGACTTCGACAACGTTCACCTATCTTGGCTAGACAACTACAATGGCTCTCAAGGCGAGACAGTAATGTACACAAGGCTAAACCATACAAACGACAATTTCCCAAACGGATTCCCACTGAATTCCATCGTCTCAGCGATTTTTGACCCATGGCAACGAGTTCCAGTTACAGAGTGGCAGTCAGACAAGCTAGGCCCTAACTCGCCCCTGATTCCTGACTTTGGGATGCCTCCCGCATTCGCAAACGATCTTGGAAGTGGTGCCCACCTCGGTTGGTCCGACACAAACAAGTGCAATGATCAGAGCAATGCAAACAAGTACACTCTTTGTTACGTCCACGTACTAACCGGTCTCGTTGACGTCTCTCTTGCCTGTGATGAAAAGATGCAGGCAAACACCAATATCGAGGGATATCCGTACGACTGTCCAGCAGAGGCGGAGACTTTCTACCATACCATCCAACCCAGTGAGCTTACCACCTTCAACATCACAATTGCCAATCCTACTCCCGGTCCGGCTGAGTTGGTTCGAGACACGTTCACGGTAACCATGGATGGAGTTCCAAACAACTGGACAGCTACTTTGTTCTTCACGACAAACAACACCCCTGTTTTCGACTCCACTCCGGTATTCCTGGCAGGAGGGGAAATAGTTCCTCTGTACATCAGAGTCAGAGCCCCGACAATATACCAAGCCAAGCAGGACGAGTTAGCTCAAATTACGATTCTAGCAACCTCACACAAGGATCCAGCAATCCGCAATCAGCTCACACTACTAACCCTGATGGACGTAGTCCATGGAATAGAACTGGACACCAGCCACTTCCAAGTAGACGTTGAGCAGGGCAAGTCGGCAGTATTCTCAATTTCCATTAGGAACACTGGCAATGTCTTCGATACCTTTGCTTTCTACGACCCCTCGACTCTTGGAGGACAGAATGAGTGGGCACTACCGTTCGGCTGGGGTATCGACTTCCCACTTTCCCTTTCCCTTGACCCAGGCCAAACAGTGACTAGGAACCTCAAGGTGAGTGTACCCGAGTCCCAAGATCCCGGAACCTTCGTCATATACCTCAAAGGATGGTCTATGGGGGAGCCGGTTCTGTCAATAGATAGAGGCACCTTTGACGTTCTAGAGTTGTGGATCAATGTCTCAATTAGAACGACAGGAAACATCGTTTTCGAAATCGGCGACACAAAACTGTACGTCCTTCCAGGTGAATGCGCCGAGTTCCCAATACAAGTCACTAAGCACTTCACTCCTGGGAATCTCGTTTTCACCACTCCCGGTGCACCAACCGAGAAGCCACCAAACTTTGATCTGCTAACCTGGAGGTTCGAGCACTGGACGGTAGATTTGGACTTCTCCGAATGGCCGGGAGCCTCGTCATCAGCAGACGATGATATCTACTGGGCGCAAATAGAAACTCCCTATACCGTCACGGCTGAGATGTGTTCTCCATTCAACTCAACAGCCGGAATAGGGGAGTCCGTTACAGTAAGGGCCCTTTTGGACGGGTCTCCAAAGGTACGTGATTCCGTGCTCATATTGACGAACGTTATTCAGAGATATGAGCTAGAGGCAGACGTCGAGAATACCATGCTGGAACTGTACCCAGGGCAGTCATACCAAATGGACACGACGATAAACAACTTAGGAAACGGTCCTGACCGCTTCGATATTTCCATCGCCTCCATAGTCGATGAGAATGGGGACTCACACGTTTGGGATTTGAACATCCCCAGGATACTTTTCACTGAGCTTGATCGGGACGAGTCGCAGACAGTGCAAATTTCCCTCAATGTCCCGGAGCAGACCCTTGCCGGCGAATACACAATCACATTCAACGTGATGAGCGAGGAACCGTTCGAAGGAACAAGACTCCAGGATCAGATAGTCATCAGGGCGGAGATTATCGAATTCCATGACATGAGGATTACCCTTGACCCTTCGGTCGAGAGTAAGATCAAGACAACAGCCCCAAGCCGTATAGTACGGTTTACTCTAAATGTCTCCAACTTCGGCAATGTCGAAGACAGGCCGACAATCCACAATCATACAATTGCAGATAATGTGTGGGGCGTTAAGCCGGGACTTGGCCCTCTGAGCACATGGGAAATCGATTATGCCTTACTCGAGGGCTTCAGGACAGAGTACCCACTTGAGAGACCCTGCTCCGAGCTTACTGCCACCGAAAGCCTCCCTGAACAGACCGAGGAGTGCTTCGTCACCTCTAGCGGAACCGTGACACTCCCTCCGATGCAGCCCTATGTCACTTTGCAATTGGTTGTCATAGTTTCAATTGCACCCGATGCAGCACTACAAGACCGATTCATCGGGATCAAGGCGCTATCCGCCCATGGCTCTTCCGAGCAAGGGGGAGACCACGACGAGACCCCTATTTGGGAGGACTCCTGCACAATCGACGATAACAAGGACGGCCTTCTAGACAATCCACCTCCTGACTGCGATGACAATGAGCAGGTCCTCGAACTAAGGCTCCGCGCCCCAGACTTGGATCTCTACAGGGTAAGCGCTGACAAGACGGAAGGAGAGATTGGAGAGATGCTCTCTGTCAGCGTTTACGTGTTGAACCGTGGAAACGCCCATGCCGCAGATGTGAACATCATCCTGTGCAAGGACCAGTCACCCTCGGACATCAAGAGGAACGGCTGTGATGAGAACAATGTCGTATACAGGCAAATCGTCAAGGCGATCATGCCCATCGGGCAATCCGACACCGAAGAGGCCAACCCGATTACCCTGCTATATATGGTCGAGGCAGGAAACCATGAAATCGTCGTGGTTGTGGATCCCGACAACAACATAGTAGAGACGGACGAGACAAACAACATAATGGCGATTGACGGAGGAGAGATGAGCTCTACATGGGGAGCCCTAGATGTCGGCGTCGACATCGTCGCCAAGTACTCGGTACCAGTGATTATCGTTGGAGCCACCTTCTCGCTGGTCGGTGTGGCAGGATATGTTGTATGGGGTCGCAGAGTCGCAGCCCTCGCCAGATTCGCAGAGTTGAGCAGCTTGATGCCAGGCATCGATGATGATGACATGGTATTCTGATTACTTGGCCATCCACCAGGGCAGAGGAGGCCTTTCGCTGCCTGCCACAAAACGACCTGTCGATGAGGCAAAATCCCTCATCAGACGATCTCTTAGGGTATCCATCATCTTCTCAGCATGTATCGACTGTATTCTCAGTCCATTGGAGAATGCATCTAGGTCCAGTGGCCTCCTCGGATTCCTCATCATCGCATGGGCAAGTTGCCTTTCTTCGTAAGACTCGAACTCCTCTTCAACACTAGGTGAGACCTTGTGCATTACTTGCTGGTGAAGCGCTATGATAGCATCCCTCTGCTCGTCTACCCTCTCTAGAGCCGAGTCGAGGTCTGACAATATTCCCATGGCATCAACCATCGGGATAGATCTTTTCTTGCCGATCCGATCAACAACTTGCCCCAGTTCTACTGGGAGACTCCCAGATAGCTTGAGGGCCCCGCCCTTGGGCATCTTTCTATGCTCTGCCCTGAATAGATCGGGCCCTAGGTCCAATCGTATCGAGAATGACTGGTTGACTCTGTACACTTTCTTTGGCGGTCCTCCTTTGTCTGACTTCTTGCTCTCCGAATCGACGAATCCAGCACCTTCCAGGACCTTCAAGTGCTTGACAATAGCCTGTTGGCTAACATCTAGGATTTCGGACAGCTGCAGGGGGTAGTGGGGCTCCTTGACCAAGCATCTGAGGATGTCCCTCCTAGTGGAGTTCTCCAGTATGCTCAGGGACTCGTCGAAGCCTACCACTACTTACCAACCCGAGGTTGGGTAGTTGGGGGCCTCTAAAAACCCACTCGGAACAATTACCGCCCTGACTGTGTAATGGTTCAACCATCGTCCCACTCAATCCAGCGCTTATCAGATTCTTCGGGCTGATATTCGATTTCTTCAGCGGGACTATCAACGAATGGCCCAGGAACGTCTGTTGGCTGTTCGCGCACGAGTTCCATGCCATCCATTTCGGAAATGACCACGCGTCCGTCGTCGATTAACACGAATTGGTCCGGCAACTTTCTCTTGTCGGTCCAGACCATTACTGCGAGAATCAGGCCCACCAGTCCAACCGGCATTCCCAGACAGCATCCGATGTAGAACAGATATAGCCACGGATCCTTGTACACTTCATCGACCATTGCACCATCGTCTACTAGCCAGAGAATCGAGGATTCGTCGTCATTATGCAGCGTGTAAGCCCCGATATCAATGCTGTCGAAGACCCTCACTGGAGAGTAAATGGTTTGCTCATCTAGGCCCAGCCTGTCTGCATCAGTCCATCCCGGAGACCTCCCAGGCAACTCGCTGCCATTGGAATACTCGAGTCTCAGGGCATCTGGCGGGTTACTTCCTTCGTTTACCCGGAGGGCAGTAAGAATAGTTCCATCTGCCAACTCAAAATCGGCCGAATCCCCTGGTTCCAGCTTCACAACATAATCGTCGCTGTCAAAGAGGAGGCTGGGATAAATCTGTATTACGGCAATAATTGCTACCACCAAGAGGATAAATGACGAGCCCGTTGAGCGAATAGCCCAACGCCTCCTGCCTCCTGCCATGCTTGGCCCGGGGGGCACTCATGTATCAGGATTATTTTCAGTACGACAGGCCCATGGCAGACAGCTTCTCGGGCAGATATGTGTCTGTAACGAAATCTAAACCGTATTTGGCAAGAGACTGCTGCTCTGCCTTCTTGCCGATCTCCTTCATCAGCCCGATTTGCTCCTGCCACCAACCGGTCGAAAAACGCGGGTCGCTCAATTCGGCCTCCAAAGCGTT
Organism: Candidatus Thalassarchaeum sp.; assembly: GCA_022449945.1. GTDB lineage: Archaea > Thermoplasmatota > Poseidoniia > Poseidoniales > Thalassarchaeaceae > UBA36. The sequence goes on from JAKURM010000011.1 coordinate 14,469, forward strand.
CAGGTCCTGCTTAGTCAGATCATCGCTGGGCAGATCGTAGGCTAGTATATCGTCGGCCGTAATTCCGAGGTATGTCGCTTCCTTTGTCGCCAGGTACTCGGAAATGTGAGCTGTCTTGATAGCACCATAGGCAATGCTAGCAAAAATTCTGAAAGACCAAGGATCACAGTCAGCGAACACCAAAATCGGCTTGTTCCACTCATCGCTCATCCTCCGCATGATTCTCCTAGTCGATCTTGCCGGCTGGCCCTTCAGGTGGACAAGAGCGCATCTTGCCTCTTCGTCGAAACCGTTCTCAACTAGCCTGTCGAACATACCCCCAGTCTCTATGGCCATCACGAAGTCAATGTCCTGATCGATCATTCGCAACTTCTCTGACTCCACGTTGTAAGGAACTCCATATCCAGAGTCACCCACATCGTCACGGCAGTTTATTCGCATCCAATCTCCTCTTCGATTCCTCTCCTCAAAGGTTACATTGCCAATTATTCGAGCACCATCCTCCTCTGGCCTGAGCCCGAAATCCTCCCTTAGGCACTTGGTAACTATCTCAAGATCCTCAGAGACGCCGTTACTTTCATTCTGGTTCGAGAACTTCCCATGTCCCCAACCCTCGGAGATGTAGTACATCTCCCTGAGAGTCGATGTCTTCCCATCAGAAATCATTCCCTCAATGAATTCGGTAATGTGCAGCGCCCTCAGTAGCTGCCTGGCAGACCCCAGAGAGGTAGCGTCTCGCACAGTCTTCTTCTTGCCGTACTTGTAGACTCCCAGCTTCTTGTCAAATCCGATGTTTGACTTTGACCTTACGGGAAGCGTCATCGTAGGGGGATCCCCTCTCAACATCTTGTCGTGCATCTCTGAAGCAACTCCATGCAATGCATCGATTACTTCTTCCTTTGTCTTCTGTCTGTCCATAGTCACTCTTCCACCTCGAATCCATCATTTGTAGTGAAATCCTCAAACAGGTTCGTCTGCCCCTCATTCAATGATTGGGTCTGCGATACCTCACTCAGCTCAGCTCTTTCCTTGAGTTGGGAAATCGGTTCCTTAGGCTGCTCCAACTCTGCCTCAGCCACCACCAAGGCCTCTGCTTTCCTCAATTCATCAAGCAATTTCTCATCAATCTTGGTAGCACCAATCACTTCTCCGTTTCCTCTGTAGAAGATTTCCGCATCACTCCACTCCCCCTTCCTGAGTCCGGATACTCCGAAGTGGATAGTGGTCGCTGAACCAGGGTTCAAAGTATCCAGCCTCCAAGCCCAGAGCCCCCTCGCCTGCTTGTTTCCACCTAGGGGGTTTTCGGAAATCGCAGTCCCCTCACCTTCTGGCCATTTTGCAAGAATTGTGTATGCTCGGGCTCTTGCGGTGTAGTTGTAGATGGTAATCGAGCATGTGGCCAGACCCCTATTCTCGTCCCAGCCCAACTCCTCTTCGCAGAACACAGCATTCATGATCTTCGTGATAATTGGTGCCAAATCCGGCTCCCCTCTCGATAGCAGCTCCGAGGACTTCTTTGATATCTCAGGCAGAATGATGTTGATCAGCTCGAACTTCTCTTTGGCTTTCTTCCTCTGTGAGCTTTTCTTGAGGTGACCCTTCAACCCCCTTCCGACTTCTAGCATTGCAAGCCGTATCTCTTCGAACACCACTTCGTTGTCTGCTACAGCTTCCTTTGCCTCGCTGGTAAACTGGACATTTGTTGATGCAAGGTGGATAAGCACGGCAGCCGGACCCTTGGGGATACCCTTCCCTCCAGGGTGATCTAAGCCGTATCTCTTCCAGTCGACCGCCTCAAGAGCCTTGGTGAGAAGACAGCCTCCTTGCTGGTACATCAGTGGGACTCTATTTGCAAATCTCAGAACTTCAATCGGGCCATCTGAACTAAGGTCACCACCGAAGACTAATCCGACCTCAATTTGGAATGGATTCCCTTGGTTAACCTTGGGACTCCGGGTGATTGTAGATGCAAACCTAGAGTCTATAGCCTTTGAAAGACCCTTTTTGATTAGCAGATCCTCTATCGGCGAAAGACATCCATCGATAGGCGGATTGACCAATTTCACCTTGCCGAATGCAGCAATCATGCCATGTACATCGTCGGCCGAGATCCTCTTGGGACTCCTGCCCTCGTCCAATCCGGCCTCTGTCAGTATTTCCCTTGCAGCCCTCATGCTTACACCAGAGAAGTTGTGCCTAAGGAAAGAAGTCAACTTCCTCTCTGCGGACTCTTTTAGCATTCTCTGGAGGGTCCCTGTCTGGATTCCATGGGGGTGTGGTTTGATTTCGTTTACCACACGTGGCAACCTTTCAGAGGTTCTCGGCCAGTCTCCCTCCTCGATAATGCTCCCATCTCTGTCGCGAACAACTAGTGAGATACTTGCATGAGGGTTGACGATGGACGTCATCCGGAGGTATTGGAAAACAGATTGTCTTCCTCTCTGGTACTTTGCCTTCATCTTGGTCTCGATTCTTAGTCCATGAGGAATCGCCTCGCCCGCTTTCTCATCAAACCATATCTCTCGATTCTCACCTGATTTCGTTGCTTTGTTTCGTCGCGTGTCAATTCCCAATTCAACGAATACGGCGGAGGAATCCTTGGAAATTTTGGAGATAACTTTTGTCTTTGCGCCGGCAGTCAACTGACTATACATCACAACCCCGGTGATGCCAATTCCTTGTTGTCCTCTAGTCTGCCGGATTGCGTGGAATCTTGAGCCCAGCAGGAACTTCCCGAATACGTTCGCTATGTCCTCCCTGGGTATGCCTGGGCCATTGTCCTGGCTGATTAGCTTCAGATTGTCTCCCTTCAGCCTTTGAATTTCCACCTTAATTTCAGGTAGTATTCTCGCCTCTTCACAAGCGTCAAGGGAATTGTCCACTGCTTCCTTTACTGCTGTAATAATCGATCTCTGTAAGGTGTCAAAACCCAAGAAGTGCTTGTTCTTCTCGAAGAACTCGCCGATGGAAATCTGCTTCTGTTTGCTAGCAAGTTTTTCTGCTGGGTCCACGCGTTCACCATCTCCGCCAAGTCCTCCCATGTCCTAATGACGCGGGGCTTGAGCGGTAATCTCTCCCCGAATCGTGGCCGCTATTGAACATACCCCGGTTACAGCAATACAGAATGCATTTCAGTTGAAAACACCGGGGTGCCAAGCGGTAATCTTCCCAGTGAATGCGCTGGTCATTACAGTCAGTGGACTAGCTAGGAATAGCTTTCCGGGACCAGAACGACCCTGGAAGTTCCTGTTTATTGCAGAAACAGTAACCTGCTCAGTACTCTCACTGACCCCTGGGCCGGCACCTATGCAAGCCCCGCAACCGGGATCAATTAGTTTCACACCCGCCTTCTCGAATGTTTCCGTCCACCCCTTGCTGTTCGAGAGCTCCTTTACCGTTTTCGAGCCGAACTGGATGTAGCATTCCACTCCTTCCGATATTGTTAGACCGGATTCAAGGGCTGCCTCGCAGACCATTGCGTAGTACGAGAAGTCATCATCCTTGCCCGCCGTGCAAGAGCCCGCATATGCTATGTCTATCTCGACTTCGCCTATTTCGTCAATGTATGCTCCGTTGGTAGGATCGGACGGCACTCCCTCGTCCGGGTTCCCCGGATGGGCTACCATGGGGCGAATCATGGACAGGTCAATTTCGTGCACCCCCCCATCATAGATCGCACCTTCGTCGGGCATCACGAAAGCACTTCTGATTTCCTCTTCCGAAACACCTTCTCTCCTTGGAAGCAGCCATTCTACAGTCTTGTCGTCCGCTTCGCAGATACCCGTCTTCGCACTGCATTCTGTCGCCATGTTGCATAGAGTTGCTCGTTCGTCCATCGACAAACTTGACAGTCCCGAACCGCCGAACTCCATGCTCCTGTCCAGAGTCTCAGAGTTTGCTGCGAATTTCCATAGAATGTGTAGAATGACATCCTTTGCCGTACACCCTGGGTCTAACCTCCCCACCAACTCAAATCGAATGCTCTCTGGTACGTTGACGAACGCGAATTGGTTGTGAATCAGATTGGCGTACTCTGTTGAGCCTACCCCGTAAGCGAGAGCATTCGATGCTCCACCCATGCATGTGTGTGAGTCTGTGGCTTGGATAAAGTCACCAACATCGATGAATTCCTCTCTAGCAACCTGGTGACAGATGCCCGGACTCACCCCATTCTCTGCCGAATAGTCCCGGACACCGGTACGTCTCTGGAACTCGACCTGCATATCTCTTAGATTTTGGATCTTGTCTACGAACCTCCCAAACCTCGGTACTCCAGTGGCATAGAGGAGATGGTCCTCGAAAACTGCAAATTTTGGAGGATTCGGAAGCTTGTAGTCCTCTCCATATTCTTCCTCTAGGAATGTATGGACCTGAGCGGTAGTGAACTCGTGAGAATAACCGCCATCCACCTGGGCCAGAACCGCGTCACCGGGCTTGACAAAACTAAGCTCTCCTTTCGTACCAAGAAGTTTGTTAGCGATCATCTTCTCGACCATTGTCATTTTTCGACGACTAGTGGAATTCTGTGGCAGGTCTATTGAGCCCTCTTTGAGCCTTTTTGCAAATGGAAGTATCCCACCACTTTCCAGGATTAGCCCGCTTACTGGATCAAACTTGGAAGTGAACTCTGACAGAGATATGCTTTCACCGTCTTGGAGCCTCTTTAGCACGGAGTGGTCACCCATCAACTGCCCTAGATTCAGATTGTTACGCTCATGTATTGGGGCAAATGATGCTGCTATGACAATCCGGATTCCTGACCACCTCTCGCATTGCGGGGCAGTCTCTCTGCTAGAGCCAGTACCCTTCCGATGACCGGAGACAATGACCTCGAATCCACCGTCAATCAGCGCCCGCGGCTCGAAAACCCTCCTCCCCTCATGAATTAACCCAGCATAGGCATTCTCAGCGATTATTGCTGGATCGTGATCGAAGCAAACCCACGCTGGCGTCATGACATCTGTATTGATGTCATCTAGAAGGTCGTCCACGGACAAATCCTCCATCCTAATATCTAGGCCTTCGTACAATTGCCTTCGGATGAGCTCCAGGTCCTTGGTGAGGAACAGCACTCTCTTCTCAGCAGACAGACGCACTTCCTGCGGTGGCCAGTCTGACGGCATGTTGAGAGTCCCTCGTATCCCCCAGTATCGCTTCGTATTTCACGATTCTCGAGAAATGAAACTAATTTTAAAGTAGAAAAATTACGATTTCACCCCAAATTATAACCTTAAATATGATGTCTTTTCGGAATTTAATACCTTTTCTTAGAAAGGTGGGGTGAGGATGTATGTCATACCTTGTTGAGGACACAGTGAAGTGCGATGAATGTGGAAGCCGGAATTTGAGTAAGGACGAGTCTAGGGGTGAAGTGGTCTGTGACGACTGCGGCCTAGTTCTAGAGGACAAGGTGATCGACCAAGGCGCAGAATGGCGAGTATTCAGCCCAGAACAAGGCGATCAACGTGCCAGGACTGGAGCGCCGATGACCGTGATGCTCCACGACAAGGGCCTTTCAACAGATATCGACTGGCAGAACAAGGACTACTCAGGCAAGTCCATCTCTAGCAGATACAGAAGCCAGTTCTACAGAATGAGAAAGTGGCAGAAGAGATCCAGGGTTAGCAACGCCACAGAGCGTAACAAGGCAATGGCGCTTGCAGAGCTCGATAGGATGGCAAGCCGTTTGGAACTCCCCAAGACAATCAGGGAGACTGCCGCAGTCACCTATGGAAAGGCAGTCGATGCACGCCTGATCCGCGGACGCTCAATTGAGGGTGTAGCTGCTGCTAGCCTCTACGCTGCATGTAGGATATGTGAGAACCCAAGGACACTCGATGAGATAGGTGAGGCCAGCAGGACCGGTCGCAAGGAGATTGGCCGAACCTACCGTTTCATGGTTCGAGAACTCAGGATGAAGATACCGCCAACCAAGCCAGAGGACTACATCCCGAGGTTCTGCTCCGGCCTAGACCTAGACGCTGAGGTGCAGGCCAAGGCCTACGAGCTAATTGCTGCTGCACAGGAAAAGGAGCTGACTAGCGGACGCGGTCCAACCGGAATCGCTGCATCGATAATCTACATCGCGAGCGTACTATGCGGAAAGAGAAGGACACAAAGAGAGGTTGCCGAGGTGGCTGGTGTGACCGAGGTAACAATCAGGAACAGATACAAGGAACTAATTCAGAACCTGAATATCGAACTCGAGATCTAAACTCAAGAGCACCCAGTAGTTGAGCCGCATTCGTTGCACTTGAGGCATGTTCCGTTCCTGACCATCTGACTGCCACCGCAGTCGTCGCAGATGTCACCTGTGAAGCCTCTCTCCCGAGCTGCCTGCCTGGTCTTATTCTCCACATCGAGGATTGGGGCAACGCTGGCCTCCAGGGTCATCTGGACATCTCTCTTCTCTCCTTGGACTCGAGATAGGCCTTCTTCGGTCATCTCAGGCCGGCTTATCGAGAACGGGTCCAGGTCTTCCGCATCCATGTGAGCCAGGTCGTTCCTTCCGGCATACTCTATCGCAAGCTCCCTGAACACCCAGTCGATAATGCTCGAGGACATTTTCACTCTCCCGCTCCCGCCTTGGATCATTCCACTGGGTTCGAACTTGCTGAAAGTGAACGACTTGATGAAAGCGTCAATGGGAACTCCGTGTTGGAGCCCGATTGACACTGCTATGGCGAACTGTGAGAGGAGGGCTCTCCAGGCCGCCCCCTCCTTGGAAGTCAGTAGGAATATCTCACCGAGCTGGCCATCCGGGTACTCGCCGGTGATTAGCCGAACGCTGTGATTGCCGATCTTGGCCTTGATGTTCACGGAGTTCTTCCTATCTGGAAGAGCCCTCCTCGAGGCGATGTAGCTCTGGACCAAGGCCTCGGCCACTGGCCTGGCCACCGGCTCAGGGGCGGGAATCGCGCTGACGGCCTCCACGACCATCTTCTCCACGACCTCTTCTTCGCCCTCTGCTTCTTCCAAGTCCACTGAGTCGACGAGTTGGTTCATCAGCGGTTGCGAGAGTTTGCTTCCGTCCCTGTAGACGGCACAGGCCTTGTTCATCGTGGAGTGACTCAGGTTGTATGCCTCCCTGACGTCCCCGATAGTCGAGTCCGAGGGCATGTTGATGGTCTTGGAAATAGCGCCTGAGATGAATGGTTGGGCTGCAGCCATCATGTTCACATGAGCATCCCAGGCGATAGACCTCTTGCCGTATTTCCCGCAAGGGGTCGCACAGTCGAAAACTGGGAGGTGCTCTTCTTTCAGTCCCGGTGCGCCCTCGATGGCGTTGTGTCCGAAGACGTGGTCATTGGCTGACTCGATTTCCCCGGCAGTGAACCCTAGGAATCCCAAAGTGTCAAAGAACGGGTCGTTGAACTGGGCATCGTTCATGCCAAGTCGATCCGTGCAGAACTTCTTGCCAAGGATTGAGGGGGCGAATGCAGAACGGAGGTCGAATACGTCTGCTAACTTGGACTCGATGGAGCTCAATAGCTTGGTATCGAACCCTGCGTCTCTGAGTTTATCCGACGAGAGGGCTGGACAGTCACTGAGCCTCCCCGTTCCCATGATGTACTCTTCTATCTGGAGGGCCCCACTCTCAGAGTAACCTAGCCTACCCAGTGCGTTGGGCACTCCTCTGTTGATGATTCTGAGCGATCCCCCACCAGCGAGAGTCTTGTACTGCACCAGGGAGAACTGGGGCTCGACTCCGGTGGTGTCAGCACCCATTACAAGTCCAATGGTTCCAGTGGGTGCAATCACGGTGGTCTGGGCATTACGATATCCATGCTCCTCGCCCTCCCTAACCGCTCTGTCCCAGCATCCTCGAGCAGCATCGAGCAGATCCTTGGGGCACTTCTTGCTGTTTATCCCGACGGGCATAACCGTCAGGCCTTCGTATTCATCCGCGGGAGCATCATATGCGGCTCGGCGATGATTCCTCATCACCTTGAGCATGTCATCGGCATTCCTCTCGTAATCGGGGAACGGACCTAGAATGGAAGCCATCTCGGCGCTAGTAGCATAGGACTCTCCGCACATTATTGCAGTGACAGCGCCGCAGATGGCGTAGGCCCTCTCGTCATCGTAGGGTATTCCCATATGCATCAGTAGCGAACCAATGTTGCAGTAACCCAGGCCGAGCGTCCTATAGTCATACGATCTCTGGGTTATCGACTCTGAGGGGAACTGGGCCATGAGGACGCTGATTTCCAGAGTAGTGGTCCACAGTCGAACACTGTGGCGGAAGTCATCTATCTGGAATGCATGGGTATCTAAGTCATAGTAGTGAAGGAGGTTGATGCTAGCCAGGTTGCAAGCAGTGTCATCCAGGAACATGTACTCAGAGCAGGGGTTGGACCCGTTTATTCGGCCAGCCTGCGGGCATGTGTGCCACTCGTTGATGGTTGTATCAAACTGAACACCGGGGTCGGCACAAGCCCATGCAGTGTATGCGACCTTGTCCCACAGGGCGCTTGCATCCATGGTCTTGCAAGGCCCAGCAGTCCTTCCTTCGGACTCCGCAGCGTCTCTCTCGGTCCTCCAGTAGAGACTCCAATCTCCTCCGGCCTTAACCGCGTCCATGAAAGAGTTGGGTACTCGAACCGAGTTGTTGCTATTCTGTCCAGATACAGTGGCATACGCATCTCCCTGCCAGTCAGTGTCTAGTACTTCGAACTCAAGCCCCTTCCATCCCTGCTCGGCAAGGTCAAGAATTCTCTGGATATGTGCTTGTGGAACGCTATCTCTGATTGCTGCAACCATGGCCTTTCTCAGACCTAGGTTTGTCTTCTGGCTGAACCTGCCTTCTTCGTCCCCGTGCCCCCATACAGCTTCCATAATCAGGTCTGCATGCTTTTGGAGTATGGTGCTTCCAATTACTAGTGCCGACACCTTCTCTTCCTCTGAGGGCTTCCAGTCGATGTACTCCTCGATATCTGGATGGTCAAGGTCCAGAGTCACCATCTTGGCTGCCCTCCTTGTCGTACCTCCGGACTTGATCGCGCCTGCTGCCCTGTCCCCTATCTTCAGGAACGAGAGTAGGCCGCTCGAGGTCCCCCCTCCTGAAAGGGGTTCACCGGCCCCTCTTATGTTCGAGAAGTTCGAACCGGTACCAGAACCGTACTTGAAAAGAAGCGCCTCTCTGTTCCAGAGGCCCATTATCGAGTCAGTTCCCCCTACTAGGGAGTCAGAGACTGACTGGATGAAGCAAGCATGCGGTTGGGGCCTCTCGTATGCGCTAGTGGACAGCTCTACCTTGCCCGTATCCGGGTCGACGTATGTGTGCCCCTGCGGAGACCCAGAAATTCCGTAGGCCCAGTGCAGACCTGTGTTGAACCACTGGGGGCTGTTGGGTGCTGATCGCTGGCTAGCGATAAGGTAGCACATCTCGTCGAAGTAGGCGCGGGCGTCGGCCTCGCTAGCGAAGTATCCATACTTCCAGCCCCAGTAGGTCCAGGTCCCTGCAAGCCGACGGAAGAGCTGCCTTCCGTCTGTCTCACCACCCATTCTATCGGCGGCTTCCAATGTTTGCAACCGCTCGTGGTCTGGCTCACTTCGCTGTAGCCAGACAGGCACCCCCTCTTCGGGAACATTCCGAAGGTGCTTCGGAACACCCGCCTTACGCAGATACTTCTGGGCGCATACCTTTCCGGGTATCCCTGAGAACCCGGAGGGAAGCTTTACTCCCTCGATAGAGTCAGCCATGGAACCATCTGGATTCCTGATTTCGACGTCCATCTCTATCCATTCGAACGTATCGAAAGGATCCTGGCCAACGGAAGTGAATCGTCGCTCTATCACTAGACCGCTTTCAGCTTCCGCCGTGCCTTTGGACACACCAATCTTCGTCTGCATTTACTCTCTCTCCTGTCGTGTACCGGTCAGGTTTCGTCCCGCCTTGTGCAAGGGAGTTGCGCTTCTGAATGGGGGGTGTTTAATGATTGGCCGAGAAGAGGCCAATCTGAGAAGTATTTTTTCAAAAATTTTGAGTAAACCGGCCTAGCCACCTGTCCTAGTTTCAACCCATTTCAAGAGTCCATTCAAGCGAGGATCCAGAACGAGTAATCATGATGCCAACACTGCAAAATTTCTCGTGACTTGTCTCAATAAGACGACGGACCAGCTCCTCTGGAACATCGCCTTTCATCTTGTAATTCATGCAAACTGAAGTGAAAACTCGCGGGCTCTCCGCGGCCCTCTTGGTTTCGATGTCCACAGTCGCGAACTCGACGTTTGCAACTCTGTCTTTCAATCCGTCAATTACATCGATCAAGGAACAGGCGGCATGGGCATGCATAACCATCTCCATTGGACTGGGACTCGACTCTCCATAGATATCGAACACCTTGCCAGCTGCCGTGTTCCCAACATAACCGCCCTCCCTTGTCCACGTTACCTCTCCTTTCACGGGCCATTCACAAATGGCATCACCCTTGAAGGGTTGGCTTCATCAATCCCCGTCCAATCGGAGGGTCGAAGGATATGTCTGACGGGAGCACAATTAGTATGTCTGGGTCAACGTTGGAAGTGCCGGACGACCCCATTATTCACTACATAGAGGGCGATGGAATAGGAATTGACATTACTCCAGTAATGATTCAGGTGGTGAATTCTGCAGTGCAGAAAGCATATGGCGGAAATAGGGAGATTAGATGGAAGGAGGTACTAGCCGGTCAGAAGGCGTACGACTCAACAGGAGAGTGGTTACCAGAGGAAACGAAGAAGGCCATGCGAGACGGCCTCGTTTCCATCAAGGGCCCACTGACAACCCCGGTAGGGGGTGGCATAAGGAGCCTGAATGTGGCCCTGAGGCAGCAACTCGACCTATTCGCATGCGTAAGACCGGTGAGGTGGTATGCTGGCACTCCCAGCCCAGTCAAGGATCCTGGATCCGTTGACATGATTATCTTCAGGGAAAATAGTGAGGACGTATACGCCGGAATTGAGTGGGAGTCAGGGAGCCCAGAGGTCCGCAAAGTCATAGATTTCCTCCAGAAGGAGATGGGGGTCGATAAGATTCGATTCCCTGATACGGCAGGCATAGGAATCAAGCCGATCAGCAAGGAAGGAACTGCACGGATTGTCAGAGCAGCAATCAGGTATGCCATAGACAACGACAAGGACAGCGTAACTCTGGTCCACAAGGGCAACATCATGAAATTCACCGAAGGAGGGTTCAGGGACTGGGGCTACGAGATTGCCAAGGAAGAGTTCGGCGCGGAGGAGATTGATGGCGGGCCGTGGTGCTCATTTGAGAATCCGAATACTGGGGCCAAGATAACTGTGAAGGACGTAATCGCCGACGCAATGCTTCAGCAAGTTTTGACCCGCCCCAGAGAATATGGGGTACTAACTACGATGAACCTGAATGGCGATTACATATCGGATGCATTGGCAGCCCAAGTAGGAGGGATAGGAATAGCTCCAGGAGCGAACATAAACTACGACACTGGAATTTCCATCTTCGAGGCCACCCATGGAACCGCACCCAAGTATGCAGGACAAGACAAGGTGAACCCGGGCAGCCTGATACTTTCTGCTGAGATGATGCTCAGGCACATGATGTGGTCAGAGGCCGCCGACTTGATCGTGAAGGGAATGGAGGGGGCAATCTCTGCAAAGACGGTTACCTATGACTTCGAGAGGTTGATGGATGACGCAACCCTCCTATCTTGCTCTGACTTTGGGAAGGCCGTAGTCTCGCATATGTAGGTCGAGAAGATGGATGAATCCAGGCGGTGGATGCTGGAGATTTTCAATCGCTCGATTTCATCCGATCAGCCACTATCCTGGTTCGAGGACATATACGCCGAGTCAAATGAAGACCGTGGCATGATCCCGTGGGACTGGCGAGAACCACACCCGTTTCTTGTTGAGTGGGCAGAGCAAAACGAAATCACGGGCTCCGCATTAGTAGTAGGTTGCGGCCTCGGCGAGGATGCAGTATTCCTCAGCAAAAGGGGCTGGCAGGTGACGGCATTTGACGTATCAGAATCCGCAGTTTCATGGGCAAGAAAATTACATGATGTAGAAAACGTGGAATGGTTGGTAGCAGATTTACTCGACCCACCTGCATCTTGGGAAGGGGAATTCGACTTGGTGCTGGAGGTCCACATTCTGCAAGCCATACCCGAGGAGATTAGGAAAGTGGCAGCACCGAGACTACCCACCTTCCTAGCTGAAGGGGGCAATCTTGTCTGCATTGGAAGGCTTAGCTCGGATGAAGACCAGGAGGGTCCCCCATGGCCCCTAACGCAAGACTTCATTGAGAAAATAGGAAAAGATATCGACAAAATAGAATTTTACTCTTCAATGATACCTGAAAAGGAATCAAACAGATACCGTGCAGTATGGAATAAATCAGCCAAATCTAAGTCGGCCATGTCCTCCGATTGACGTGGAACTGGTAAGATCGGCTGTCATTCTTGCTCATCCAGTCGCAGCTCTGTGCCTGATTTGGGCTTTCTACAGGCAGAGAGCATGGAGGAAAGAATCCCCTTCTCTTAGCGGGGCGGAGAGGAAGTCTGCGGTCGAGCATCACGAGTCTATGGGAGACAGGATTGCCATGGCTACCCTCGCAATCGTCGTGCTGGCCTTTGCATCCAATGCAGTTAGGGGCGTGATCGACCATGATGACCCCACTAGGCTCCTCATTCCAGGCCATTTCCATGGGTGGTCAGGAATTATTGGCGTATCGCTGATGTTCTTCCTATGGAGGCTCGGGAGGAAAACGAAAGAGGCCAAGGATTCCGGGGACAGTTTCTCACGAACGAAGGAGCTTCATGGAAAGCTGAGTGATATAATGGGAATTCTATTGGGAATTCACGCCTTTTTGGGCTTCTTGTACCTCTTGACAATATTCTGATTAACGCCGGCCCCACAATTCCATCCAAGCGGCAATATTCCGATTGATATCGCCCTCATTCACGTCTCGATCTTCAAGCTCTAGGCCTTGAATGGGCTTGATTCTGCATCCACATGCATTCGCGTGACCACCCCCATCAGCATCGAAAAGCTTTGCCAAATCCGTGAGGTCGAAAACGCCTCCCTGCCGATGAAGGAAAGAGTTGGTGTAGAATGAGGCCGAAACAGGGTATCTCCCTTCTTCTCCGAATGTCGCGCCCACGTTCCCATGAACGATGACGCATGCGTCACAGTCCTCTCCGGCCATAGCTGTGACCTGATAGCCATTTGATCTCAAATCGAGGTCTTCGAGCCTAACAATTGCCATCCTGTCCTCGATGTGCATGTTTTCTGCTATTGCCTCTCTTAGGAATTCTAGTTCTGATATCTTCTCGTTGACCACACCGGCGACCTCGGGGCCTGCGAGGATTTCCTCGACACCAACCCCCTTCTGCAATGATTCGAGAATCACCATTGCTGTGCCCTCTCCCACGTCAATCGCCCTCCCAAGCCAGAGAACAGGATGTTCAGACAAGTACTCCTCCCTTGAGACACCGCCACCGTCTAGCTTGTCCACCCATTCCAGAAGGTCTACCATGTCAGATAGATCCACCCTTTCTGAGACCATATCGAAGGCTATTCTAGCTGCAGAGGGCGTGTCTCGCCAGACTATCACCGAATCATTACTGCCTCCTTCCGGCGGCTTGTTCGACTGGTGGTGATCTATGCTCAGCCCACAATTCGGATGCCAGGGCAGGTCGCAAACCGCCGTCCACTTATCGATATTCGAATCTAGAAGGCCGGCACGGAGCTCCCCGGGATGCCCAAACACAATTTCTGCGTCCCCCCACCATCTCCGGAGGATAGCCGCGGTCACAACCCCGTCTAGATCACTATCAGTGACTACTCTTCGAATTTCAAGGTCCAGCGGACTGGCAACCATGCCATTCGACCGGGCCCCACGTCAATGGTGGTTTCGCAAATCTCGCCATTTCGCGGAAGGTTTTCATCCGGGGGCGTTGCACAGTGTAGTTATGCACACCAAGGTCAATGCCATCGAAACTTCCTGCGGCTTCATTCTTCTAAACTTCGACAGCATCTTGCTCCTCCAGTACCCACAGGGTCATTGGAGCTTTCCAAAGGGACATGTGGAGGAAGGCGACTCTGACCACCACTCTACCGCGGCAAGGGAACTATCCGAGGAGACGGGTATATCCAGCGTTTCAATCGATGAAGGATGGAGCCAGAGAACAGAGTACACGTTCACAAGGAAGGGCAAGCAAGTCCCGAAACAGGTATTCTGGTACCTTGCAGAGACCGATCAGATCGATGTCACACTGTCGCACGAGCACACCAACTACCTTTGGCTGCAGTTTGAAGAAGCAGAGGAGCAGATTACGTTTGAGCAGGAGAAAAACCTTCTTCGCTCTGCGTGGAACCACCTAAGGGCTGCTGGACGGACCATCTGATTGTGACTTCCTTTCCCCCAAGGGCGTCCACAAAGTCTCCTTTTCTCCTGAAACCTTTCCAAACCATCTAGCCAAGACGAATAGCCAGTCAGAGAGCCTATTGATGTAGGCTAGCACTTCAGATCTTACTGCTTCTCCTCCATCCCTGACCCTCAGGTAACAAGCGGATCTTTCAGCCCTTCTGGCAACGGTCCTAGCCACATGCATCGAAGCCACAGGTGCGGATCCGGTTGGCAATATGAATGACTCCAATGGCTCTAGGCGCATCAGCCAACCGTCCATCTCCTCCACGAGCCGATCTCCTTGCTCGGAGCCGACTAGTGCAACGCTTTCCGGAAGTGAACCTGGAGGACATGCACACTCCCCCCCTATGTCGAACAGCTCCTGCTGAACAAGTCCAAGGCACTCATCAATTACTGCAATTTCTCCCTCAGTAACATCTACTGAGACGAATCTCCCCAATTCCATCCTTATGACGCCAATTTGGGAGTTCAGCTCGTCTATGGTTCCGAATAGATCTA
>JAKURM010000110.1 GCA_022449945.1 Candidatus Thalassarchaeum sp.
TGCCCGTCTTCCACACCGAGTGGAACTCGAGCAAGATAGTCAAGGAAGCCACGAAGATAGGGAAGAACACTCGACGCCTGCTTCCCATCACGTTCCACATGATCCACGCTGCAGACTTCGCAGACAGGTGGGCACAGCAGATAGAACCCGTCTTGGAGATTGGGGGGATAGTAATCTGTGACCGTTCCAAGTACACAGCTATGGCAAGGGACGGCTCTAGGGACGTGCCTCGCGAGGTTATCGAGGACACATACTCATTCGCCAGGGAGCCAGACCTGACCCTGTACTTCGACGTCCCAGTGGATGTAAGCTTCGACCGAATAGCGAAGGGCAGGCCAAAGCTGAAGTTCTACGAGGCCGGGATGGACATGGGGTGGACCTCCGACCCCTTCGAGTCCTACAGAATATTCCAAGGCAAGGTCTCCGAGATTTACTCAGGGCTCGTGGAGGAGGGGAGAATCGTACGCCTGGACGCTCAGGGCACGGTGGCAGAGGTCCAGTCGAGGGTAAGGGAGACTTTCGACGAGCACATCGACCTCTCATCCGTGCAGGTCATCGATCAGTCCGATAGGCTTGCCCAGAACCTGAGCGAGTCCGGCGTCGACTGGCTCACATACTCGGGAGGCGAAGGACAGTGAGTCACGCGGGCAAGCTGATCGTCATAGAGGGGCCGGACCACGTAGGGCGCACCCTGCACTCTCGCCTCCTATCTGCCAGATTGAAGGCAAACGGGATCGCAACCCACACCATCGGACTGGCGCGTTCCGAGCTGATGGGGGCGATAGTCAAGTCGCGAACTGCGGACATCCACCAGCTAAACTGGCGCACAAGGTCACTCCTCTACGCCACTGACCTGCATGACCAGATAAAGCACGAGGCAGAGCCACTGTTGGCCGCCGGTTTCGTAGTCATTGCCGACCGGTACTCCCTAACCCCGAGGATCAGGGAGCAGGTAAGGGGGGGCGACGGTGATTGGATCGACTCGCTCTACTCCGATACCCCAGAACCCGATGCCTTGATCGTCCTCCACGCGGGTCCGCGCCGCCTGTTGAACCGAATAATGTTCGGCGAGGAGCTTGAGGCGCTGAATCACTTCGAGGCCGGAATGGACCTGGCCCTCTCGACCTCCATCACCTCGTCCTTCCTGCAGTACCAGAAGATACTCAGGCAGGAGTTCCAAGAGGCCGGGAAGAAAGCAGGCGCAGTGCTGATACCGACTAGGCACACCGTCCAAGACGTACATGACAGGATATGGGAGTCCGTAAGTCCAGTAGTGGAGCACATGCTACAGCCAATAGGCGAGAATTAGCCCAGGATTCCTGCCACTATGTCGGGCTGAGTCAGATACGCGTATAGTCCGATGCCAGCGAACATCATCATCCAAGAGCCGGTCGCCTTCACGATCGACGAGTTCCTCCTCAGTGAGTCGACCAGGGCGCCCCCGCCCATGCCAACCATGGCAGTCACCCCTATCATCAGGAGCGAGACTGAGAACATCAGCCCGCCCATGCCCATGACTAGGGCGCCCTCGCCGACCACTGCCAGCCATGCAACGAATGGGAAAACAGCAGCTGCCGTGCAGTCGACAGAAGCAGCGCTGTAACCGATCCCCCACAGGTACATGTTCCTACGGGGGGTGAAACGCTCGTCGTCCTCCGTGGTCATGTGAATGTCCAGGATCCCCTGAACCCTTGATAGCAAGTGCGAAGTCCAACCCATCAGCATCAGGGCCCCCAGTAAAACCAGCAGGAGAGCGATTCCCACTGCTATGTCATGGAGGATCCCCGACAGGTTCAGCACCCCCTCCAGTCCGAAGATGACCACTCCCACCGAGCCGAAGAAGGTCAGTTGCCCAAGGGCGGCGAAAACCCCCACCTCCATTGGCCCGGGT
>JAKURM010000111.1 GCA_022449945.1 Candidatus Thalassarchaeum sp.
CGAAGATCGCAGGTTCAATTCCTGCCGAGCACACCATCAATCCATCAGCTCGCCAAGTAGCGCGGAGGAACCTATCCTGAGACGCGCGGGGCCGGAGATGCTCTGGTCCTGTTCGGAGACAATGCCAATCAGCCTCTCCGCATCTCCCTTGGAAGAGACCCCTCCGGACAGCTTGAGGCCGGGCTCCCCATCGAATGCCAGGCAGTGCCTGCCTATCTCGTAGGCAATAATTCTCGCCGCCTCATCGCTGCAGATTCCACGCTTGCCCGTACAGGTCTTGACGAAGTCGGCCCCCGTGGCCAGTGCCATCCTGGTTACTGCCCTCAGCCCCCTCTCGCCCAGCAGCGGGGCCTCGACTATCACCTTCAGCAGGCAGCCCTGGGACCCCTCTCTCATCGCGATGAGCTTGGCTAATTCCGCCTCCCCCGGGAAGTCTCCCTCGTCACGTGGCTCGAGAACGCAATCGACCTCCTCGGCACCGGAGGAAACGGCGGCCCGAACATCGTCCGCGATGCCTTCCGGAGAGCTGCTTCCTTCGGGGAATCCCCCCGCCACCACTGCCAGTGCGATACCATCGTCTAACATGCTGCCAACCAGGGGTGCATGCTCCGGGAAAACGCACACCGCTGCGGGCCTGTGCTTGTTTGCTAGATTGCAAAGCCCCTCCAAGGCCACCTCATCTGCCTCCCTATCGAGGAGGGTCAGGTCCAGCAGCCCGAGGATTTCCCCCGTTTCCATGGTACCACTCATCCGTGGCGACTCTCAAAGTCTCCCATGAATCCGACAAGCGCCTCAACGCTATCCAGGGGGCAGCCGTTGTACATGCTTGCCCTGATCCCACCTACGCTCCTGTGTCCCTTCAGGCCCCCCATCCCGGCCTTGGCCGACTCTTCGAGGAACACGGGCTCCAAGTCTTCGTCAGCAAGCCTCCATGCCACGTTCATCACCGAACGGGAGCCCTCCGATGCATGCGGGCGCCAGAAGTCGCTGCTGTCTAGAATCCCGTAGAGTAGGGAGGCCTTGTCGCGATTCCTGCTAATCGCCCCCTCCAGGCCCCCGTTCCTCTCCATCCAGGCCAGGACCCTGTCCAGTACGAAGATCCCCGACGTGTTGGGCGTGTTGAACATCGATCCCTTGGATATGTGGGTTTGGTAGTCCAGCATCGTGGGCAGTCCTTCCCTGGCCATCCCCATGGCCCATGGCGAGAGTATCACTACGGTGACCCCGCTCGGCCCCAGGTTCTTCTGCGCCCCCGCGTATATCACGTCGTGCTGAGAGACATCGAGGGGCACTCCGCATATGTCCGAGCTCGCATCGACAACCCTGGGCTTTCCCTGGCTGTCGGGAAGGTGGTGGAACTGAGTCCCGAATAGGGTGTTGTTCGAGGTGTAGTGGACGTACTTGGCATCATCCCTGATCGAGTAGTCCCCGTTCTCCGGCACGGATCTAAACCCGTTCTCCGAGTCGTCCCAGGCCGCAACTACGTCGCCAACCCTACCGGCCTCCTCTATTGCCTTCTGAGACCAACCCCCGGTAACGATGAAGTCCGCCTTCTCCCCTCGCTCCAATAGGTTCAGAGCGGTCATGTAGAACTGGGTGGAAGCGCCTCCCTGCAGGAAAAGGACCTCGTACTCGTCGGGAACGTCCAGTATATTCCTCAGCCTCTTCATCGGCGAATAGCTTCGATAGCAGTCTGCCTTCTTTATATCGAACAACACCACCGCCTTCGAGTAGCCCTCGGGTAACACCTCTCTCTCCGTGCGCTTGA
>JAKURM010000112.1 GCA_022449945.1 Candidatus Thalassarchaeum sp.
TCCGATGCCAGCCAATCTCGGGCAACAATCTCGGAGTTGATGGTTGGATTCAGGGAACTGGATACCCGGGCGAAGATGGCTTCGAGATTTTTGTTAGCAATCACGATGCCACCGTTCTGTGGGAGGCATTACTCCAGGACTCTAGTCTCGGTGTTTCCCCAGTCGGTTTGGGAGCCAGGGACACACTAAGGATGGAGAAGGGCTATTTGCTATCCGGACAGGACTTCCTCTGGCCGAACCAAGGTGACTCACCCCCCGTCCTACCTCCGGGATTCTTGTCAAGGAATACCGTCGAGACTGCGGTGCCCTATGGTTTGGATTTGAACCACGACTTCATTGGCAAGGAGGCGAGTCTTAGGGACCCCGAACCAAAGGAGGTTTGGAGGGGCTTGGTCTGCTTGGAACGCGGCCCCTCTCCAAGGGTTGGACATGCAATTTTCGATGGAAATACCGACCATTCCAGTATTATTGGATATGTCACTAGCGGTGGCCCCTCACCTAGCATGGGGATGACTGGGATCGCTCTTGCATACTTGGGAGATTGTTCTGAAGGCGATGAAGTGTGGATTCAATCTAGCAGTAGGCGAAGGGTTAGAGCAGAGGTTAGCAGACCCCCATTCGTTTGATGGAGACTTGGTAGGAATCAAGAACAATCAAATGCCATTCAATTCAGGGCCAATCACAAAGGTGTGCCAATGTCATATCTGTTCACTTCTGAATCCGTTTCCGAGGGTCATCCGGACAAGCTCTGTGATGCCATTTCTGATGCCATCCTAGATGCCTGCCTCTCCACCGACCCATTTGCCAGGGTAGCCGTCGAGACCCTCGTCAAGGGAACGAAGGAGGAGTCAGTAATCGTCCTAGCAGGGGAGGTCACCCTAGAAGGTCCAGAGCCTCAATATGCGCAAATCGCAAGGCAGACCGCAGCTGAAATCGGCTATTCTGATCATGACATCGGGATGGATGCCAACTCCGAGGGACTCTGCAAGGTCGAGGTCCATATCTCCACCCAGTCAACTCACATTGCCATGGGCATCTCGAGAGGAGAGCCTCAAAGCCAGGGAGCGGGGGATCAAGGGATAATGTTCGGATTTGCATGTGACGAGACGGAGTCTTTCGAGGAGCTTAGGGGTTCATTCATGCCCCTGCCATTGGCCCTCGCGCAGCGCCTCACTTCGAAGATGTCGGAGTCAATGAAAAATGGAGAAATTTCCTGGTCCAGGCCAGATTCAAAGAGCCAAGTTACAATCGAATACGATGATCAAGGTGTACCAATTCGAGTTGATACGGTCGTAGTCGCCATTCAGCACGACGATCTTGCCAACGAAATGTTCGACGGGAACGAAACAGCAGAGGCCGACTTTATCCAATCTGAGATTTCGCAAAAGATCATCAGACAAGTAATCCCAGGGGGCTTGATTGATGAGGTTACGAAGATTATCGTGAATGGAACTGGCCGATTTGTGCATGGGGGGCCATATGCGGATGCTGGAGTCACAGGGCGGAAGATCATCGTGGACACTTATGGGGGCATGGGAAGACATGGAGGCGGTGCATTCAGTGGCAAGGATCCTTCGAAGGTCGATAGATCCGCTGCCTATGCTGCGAGATGGGCTGCTAAGCACGTTGTAGCAAGCGGGCTATCGTCTAGGTGC
>JAKURM010000012.1 GCA_022449945.1 Candidatus Thalassarchaeum sp.
GGTGAAAATCAAGTCGACGGTGCCGGACTCAGGAATGTAGTGGGCAGCGGAGAGTGCGGCCATGCTGTATGTCAGCGAAGGCGCCTCCCCTATGCCCAGATCCAGTGTTGTAGAGCTGATCACCGCGTTGACGCTGAACCTCTCCTCTTCGGAGTCTGAGTCGGTGGTGGTCCACTGCAAGTTGATTGACATGGGGGCATTCCCGGCATTCTCTATCTCGTAGGACACAACACGGTTGTGCCCTGGGACGATTGCGATCCTTTCTGGGGCCTGGACTACGTTCACAGCGAACACCGGGAGAACGGTGATGCTGACCTTCTTAGTCGCGATTTGGATGTCCTCGGTCAGGTTCATCACCCTGATGGTGACGTTATGGACCATCCCTGCCTCGAGTATGACCCCCGCCTCCAGCGCTGGGAGAGTAATGGAAGCCTGGACTGACTCTCCGAAGTCGAACCCGGGTTCGATGGAGAGATTCGTGACATTCACCTCGAACGTCCAGTTTCCGGTATCCGAGGGGAATGTGGCGGTGATGTTGACCAGTTCCATGAGATTTCCAAGATTTACCAGAGTGATGGGGACGCTCAGGGTGGCTCCGGGGGCCGCAGTATAGTTATCTTCCATCTGGAACTGTATGAAGTGGAATGGGTTGACTTGTACCAAAATCCCACTTCTGTCCAGCTCCGTTCCGCCGTCGGTTACGGCTACTTCGAACTTGCTGTCTATGTCGGCCCTCGCATTTGTTCCCGCCTGGGCATATACCCTCACGATTGCCTGTCCTCCTGGAGTTACGACTTGTGACTTGTTCGTCTGGAGAGTCCCGTCGTCTGCGAATGTGACCTGGATCTTGTCGAGATCCTGGTTGTGGAGGGACAGGTTGAATGTCTTGTTGGAGTTGCCCGAATTGTTCAGTTGGAGCATGATGGTCGTCTGACCGAGCCTGTCTATTATTGCCGTAGAGTTCTCGGGGATCAACTCTGCGGAGACCAGTTCCGTCAATTGGAAGTACGCAGGCGCTTGGGCCATCAATTCTATGCAATCGAATACGGACGCGTTTGTAGCCGATGCCACCCAATAGCCACCACGGAGCTGGCAGGTGCCCATAGTGTCGTCTGGCTTGGTTGTGGTCGCGTTTACCGCTATCCAGATTTCGTGGGTCTTGTCCGCGCTGGCAGTGGCCGGGGGGGTCGCAGTTACCGTGAATGAGATGGTGTCTGAGTTGTCGACGCCCTCGGCGAGGGGGTAGAGGGTGATCCTAGACTTCACGCTGTTAATCGCTGGCTTGCTTATCTGAATCGTCCAATCTGGTACAGGGAGGTATCCCACGGTGAAGTCCTGAACGTGGTTTCCGGTGTTCTTCATAGTCATCGTGGTGGCAATTGGCGTTCCCGGATCTCCTGTTGCAGTTGGGCCGGTTGTCAGTACCGCACTCGTCATTTCTTCGATAGAGAACGATGCCTCGCCCGTGGAGTTCTTTGTAACCGCCCCTGGGAAGCCTCCCCAAACAGACGTGGCCTCGAACGTGTAGGAGAATGACCCCGCGGCGGGATAGGGGAAGTCGGTGGTTGTGTGGTGGGATATCGCGATAGTCCCGTATCCTGTCTGGCCGGGCCTTACTTCCATGGAAGATGGTACCAGAGAGGCGGTCCATCGGGTGTGTTCGAAGCCGGTTGTATCTACAGTCGATTCACCGAAATTAACGAAGGCCTTGCCGTGTCCCGGCAACTCACCATTGACAGAGATAGGTGTGAATTGGACCTGTGTGGGAGTATCGTCCGAGCCTAGGTTGTTCTTCAGCACGACAGCGAAATCAACGTACCTGTCGGTGTTACCACTGAGGAAGTCTTCAACCCCGATGTCGTTGTCGCCTCCTATTATCGAGACGTCGATTTCAACGTACTTGTCGATAATCAGCGTTGTCTGGTTGGTCGCGGGAACGCCCCCCTCCAGAGGGATGGCTTGGATTGCCAGATTGATCTGCAAATCTGCCGATACCTTCCAAGATGGGTCCAAGGGCATCTCGATCTCGGGAGTGATGATCGTGACGGGGATCGTTCTTTCCTCCCCGGGCATTACGACATCGGTAATCGTTACTTCCGAGAAAATGTCCCAGTATGGTACAGGTTGGGTTGCTCCCACGTTTATCTGGTACTGAGTCGGAGCTGTACCCGTGTTCTTGAGGGTGTAATCGATAGTCCGATCAGTGCCTGGAGTGATGTTTGCGAAGTCCTCTACGTAGACTGCAGGGACGGGTTGGCCTGGCCCTGTTCCAGGTTGAATGTAACTGTGATTCTGCATTATGGAAGCATTGTAGAGGCCTCCTGCCATTACAGTGGTAGTGGCCTCTAGCAAGTACCCCATTGCAACGCTCTGAACAGAGATGGTCACTGAAACTGCATCTCCCAGCCCGGCCGTGGTCGGTACCTCGACCTCTACCTGGATCGCACTGGTCGCGCCGGCAGAAACCTCGAGGATTCCAGCTGGGCATGTGGAGCAGTGAATGTTGACGGGGGCGTTTACCCAGTAAGGCGCTCCTGTGGAGGTGTTTGACTGTATCACTGTGAAGGTGTCCTCCTCAGTGCCTGAGTTCTGAAGGATGAAGTTCAGGGTTGAAGACGCTCCAGGGTCGAGGTTCCTGTCGTTTGCCGCAATCAGTGTTGCGGTCATCGTTGTGAAAGTGATTGTTCTGGATTCTATGGTCACTGATGATGATCCGGTCCCAGTGATTAGGAGGCTTCCCCCAAGAGTGTAAGTCCCCTCTAAGTTTGTCCCATCGAACGACAGGGAAACGTTCTGAGGCTCGGGAGGGTTTGCAAGGCTTCCGGCGATGACAGATGCGGTGTCCGAAGTAACTGGAGTCTGGATCCCAGATATTGAAGAGGTGAGAGTCAGTTGGGCCGTCACGCTGACATTCTGGTTTCCTGTGTTGACCACTGTGATGGCTCCGGCCCAGAGGGCTCTGGCAACGTTTTGTCCGTCTGCCGGAAGTGAGTCTGCGATTGGTGATGCATCCTCCAGGGGTACGACGGCAATACCAAGCAAGGACATCTCGTCGTTGGAGGAGTCGGAGTCTGTGGAAGACCCGCCGACGTCCCACTCTGCCCTGAGGTTGTAGCCCGAGCCCACGGAAGCGTCCCAATAGAGAAGGTGGACCTCCTGTTGTATCGGGTTGATGCTAACGTTCCTAGAGTCAACTAGGACTCCGTTAACCTTCAGTGAGAGGTTCCCATCTGCAGTAGATCCCCCGATATTCTGAATAGTGACTCGGATGATGTGAATCTGCGGGGCTAGGGTAGGTGTGCCGGATACGATAACCGATGGAGTTGTTACGGTGAGGTCGGTGACTGCCACGTCAGCATCGGTGCTCTGCTTCCCTGACGAAGGCAGAATGGTGGGCTGGACCGATTCCCCTGGTGCGTTGGCCAACAGAGGAAGCAGGAACAGGAGAGCGACGAGAAATGCGGTCGTGGATGCATTTCTCGAGGCCCCTCGGGGCTCCTTGCACACTCTTGAGATTGCTGCGGTTCCCATTGCTTGCGCTCCCCTCCTCGTAGAGGAGACTATCCATGATTATGAAACAACCGGCGGTAATTTACAAATTGCATTGGCCTGATGACGGTTCGACCGATGTAATGAAAAGTCACTGCGCAGGTTCGGTCCTGTGGCGGACGCTGTATCCCTCGTGCTCATTGCAATCGTCGTAATGGCAACTGCTAGTGGAGCGTACCGAATAGTGCAATCAGGAAAGCGCAGGACAATCCTGCCATCTACTCGACGGAACCTGCCCGAACACATTTCTGATGCAGCTATTGCTAGGATGGGTAGAAGAGGTAGGGGAAGGGACAGGTCACTGGTTCAGACCGCTTCTGATTCTCTAGGAGCGGGGACCGACGTAATTGGTGCTGGGGTCCAAGAAGCTGAGATAAGTACCAAAGAAGTCTCTTCTCTAGAGAAGAGGCTGGAGCGTGAGGGCGCCAAGAGAGGAGCAGTGCAGATTAGCCTGATGTGGGATAACTGGAACGACCTTGATCTTCACGTTATCACTCCATCGGGAGAGCATGTCTACCACGACAACAGAAAGTCCAGCTGTGGCGGTGAGCTTGACATCGACATGAATTTCAAGCCTACATCCAAGTCTCCCGTCGAGAACATTGTTTGGACAAGGACACCTCCACCAGGGGTCTATAGGATTGGAGTGAGGCACTACAAGGTTCATACGAAGGGCATTTTCTCATGGATTCCTCTAATTTCCAGCATACACAGAAAGAACGATACGTCTTTCACAGTGAGTGTGACCATAGGCGAAAGCAAGAGATTCTACGAAGGGACGTTGGTGAAAAGCAACGATTTGCAGTTCGTAGCAAAGTTCGCAATCGCTGGACCTGATGGGGAAGTACCTGATGAAACGCCGGAAACGGTCACCGTACCCGGTGAGCAGGAGAATTTCACAGAAGCCCGTGAAATTGATGCGATGAGGCGTAGAGTGGGTACCGTCCATGATGGCGTTTCGGTGGAGCTAGGTTGGGAGTCTGAAAGTGACCTTGCCCTCTCGATTGTGGATGGAGATGGCAATGAGGTCTCGTTCTTTGAACCCGAGGGACTGAAGGGGGCTTCATTCGACATGGGTGATTTCGAGCCAAAGCAGGGGCACAGGAAAATCGCATGGGCAGAAAGTCCTCCGACTGGTAGTTATACGGTAATGGTAAGGCATTTCGAGTCAGAAGGAGAGGGGAAGGAAACAGAGTTCACGGTAAGTTTGAACAACCGCGGTGATGAGCAGGAGATGACCGGGACCATCCCAAGTGATGGGTCTCAAATCGAGGCAGGAACCTTTGAGATTTAGCTCTCTAGAAACCATGCATGTGCAATACTCTGGACATCCAAGCTAGTTTTTCCATTTTCCTATCTTCGTCGGTTTTTCCCGACCATCTGCCAACTATGTCGGTCCTGGTACCTAGTAGGGATATCCTTTGCCTTTCAACCCCAAGTGCAAGGAGGAAGCAAACTGCGCGATCTCCGTCAGTGAAACCTCCCGGATTATGCATTCCGGGAATATCCCCAGAAGTCTGGTGCGTGAGTATCAAGTCCGAAGGTTCGACTTGGGACTTTGCCTGTTCGAGCAATCCTTTCCAGTCCTCTCTATTATCGCCATGAGCGTGGAGGACTATTGGAATCGCACGCTTTACAGCTTCAATAGTCCCGCTACCGCCATCAGCATCGCTTACAACACAGGCCAATCGAGACCAAGCCTTTTCTGAAATAGAACTAGGAAGTTCCGAGAGCACCCCAGTTGCCCCGTCGGCGGGGACCAACAGTACAGGGTTTTCGAGGACCTGAGTCAATTCTTCGGGTTCTACAGCGGCCCCCAATACTGCAATTTCTACCTTCCTTATTACCATCCTTCGATAGAGTTTGGAAAGCGCAGCCAGGCGATTGTGACCTTCCCAAGACGGGACTCCGGAGTCTTCGACGGAAGAGAGTAGTGCCATAGCACTGTCATGATCTTCTGACTCTCTCCACCCGAAGAAATCCCTAACTTCAGATTGCATCTCTATCGAGGCGGCAACTGTAGGAGACAGGTCGGTAGGAAGCGAAGAGTTAGACATCTCCAGTGGAAGGGCTCGGTGAGTGTTGAAGAACCCTCGTGGCCTACTGGACTTGTGCCCCTGCCCATGAAACCCCCCGAAATAGAGGACGAAGGGATTCTAG
This sequence comes from Candidatus Thalassarchaeum sp., assembly GCA_022449945.1. Classification (GTDB taxonomy): domain Archaea; phylum Thermoplasmatota; class Poseidoniia; order Poseidoniales; family Thalassarchaeaceae; genus UBA36. Next base: position 5,710 of record JAKURM010000012.1, read on the forward strand.
CTAGATATCCATTCCTCCCACAGGGAAGCGATTTCATCAGAAAGGTTCTGCAAGACAACGGAATTTCGGTTTCGGAATTGATAGACGAGCCATGGCTGGAAGACGTGAGAATTAGAGGTAGATTACGCCTGGTTGACTCAGTACTACAGAAGGACGGCATAGGTTCGTCTTCGAGTATCGATCTCTCCACGGATGTTGGAAAAATGACAGAGGTTCTCTCATTTCTTCATGCCATGTTAGTAGTTTGCGCCTCTTTCGACGAGAGGCTGATGACCAGGTGGATAGAGGGAGAGGCCAGTAGGGCAGATCTACTTCTGGGGATGGATGATGATAACTTTACGGTTATTTCTGCATCGTACCTATCGGGGGTCAGAGCTGAAGAGAACGGTCGAGGAGAGATGGAATACTGGGTCTCCCTACCTGACTTCATTGAGCTTAGTCCGAGAATCTCTGGGAGCTACTGGAGGCTGGTCAATAGGCCAATGAGAAACGGTTGGGTATGCCTTGATGCTGGAGCCGGGGAGGCCAGCAGGCAGAGAGCCGCGCGGCTGATCAAGGAGAGGATCAGAGAGTCTCTTCTACGTGATTGCGAGGGCAGGATGGAGAAGATGGATGACGAATTCGCCGCCAAGTTCTCAGAACCCGTGGAAAGGATCACGAGTCTACTATCAGAAAGGGTAGAGGCCGAGATGCCGATGACCGCTGCCATCAGGGATGACTGGCCGCCCTGCTTCGAATCTGCGGTTTCCGAATTGAACCAAGGAGTAAACGTGAACCACGTGGGGAGGGTTTTCCTCGCAGCCTTCTCTAGGGCGGTCGGCCTCAATAGAGAGCAGACTTGCAGCTTCTTCGCGAACGCTCCGGACTACGATTCAGAGACGACGGCTTACCAAGTAAACCAGATTTACGAGCGAGAATACACACCTCATGGATGTGCTACTCTGAAGACAAATGCCAGGTGCCCAGTTCAGCTTGGTGAAGATCAATTATGCGACCAGGAATGGCTTACTCACCCACTAAAGTACATTCGGGCGAAGCAGAGGAGGAGATACCGGGACGAGCGAGATGCTGATGGCGGCACTAAGGAGGGGTCGGGAAGCAGTTCTGCCAATGCCTCATAAGTGGAGGCTGCCCAACTCGTAGCAAAAGGAGGGGGAGCATGGTCCGGACACTAGTCCTAACATTAGACAGAGATAACGACTTAGGAGTCAAGGCTGGAATCAGGGGGCCTGTAGTAGGACGAAAGTCCTGCCTTACCGCAGCATTGAGACTGGGGATAGCCGATCCAGAGGAGTCGGACACAAATGCAATTCTAGGCGCACTGCACCACCATGACAGGATTTCCGAAGAAGCCGCGGCTGCAGACGAGGTCGAGATTGCGATTCTTACGGGGGATGTACGGGTCGGGCCGAGAAGTGACCGAGCGATAGCCAGCCAACTTGACGAGGTGATTCAAGACTTCCAGCCGGACAGTGCAATGCTGGTGACCGATGGGGCCGACGACGAGGCCGCCCTTCCAATAATTACTTCGAGGATTAGAGTAGACACAATAGAGAAGGTAATAGTAAGGCAATCCAAGGGAATCGAGGGGACTTACTACTACATCATCAAGGCAGTCGAAGACCCCCGGTTCAGGGCCCGGCTTCTTGTACCTCTCGCGGTTTTCCTGATGATTCTAGGCCTTGGTCTGATTCTTCCGAATGGGATTGCACTGATAGGTTCGCTACCACTCATAATCGGAATTTGGCTACTTGGAAAGGGGCTCGGTTTGGAGGCACAGATGGAAAGAGTAGCTATGGAGATGCGAGATAGCGCAACTGGGGGGTTATTCTCTTCATTGTTGTGGGGTGGCTCAATAGTTTGTATATTCCTTGCAGTGGCAACGGTATGGGAAGGCATGAACGACCCGGTTCCCGTGGAGGGCAAGATCTACCAGGTGATCGATCTTGTTGACGAGGCTCTTCAGTGGATTATTGGTGCTATCTTTTCTTTCCTGTTGGCCTTGGGAGTTCTGCGATGGAAGGAGGGTTCTTTCACAGGACGGAGCGTACTCCTTATCGGCCTCAGTATTGTAATCTACTCTTTTGTTGAAGCTTCCATTAACGTTGGACTAGTGATAACCGGTGGAAATGAATATAGCCCAACCTTCGACCAACTGGGACAGGACTGGTGGCTTCCTTTTTTCTCATTGGTGCTCTACTATCTGCTAAGGACCGTGGTTCAGTCATTCTCGGAAGACGAAGAGTTAGGCTCCGGAAACAGATTCTGGGGAGTATAGGATGGGAAGGGCTCGGACAACAATAGTCTGGAACGGCCCCAAGGAAAGAGGAGAAGCCTTGCTCTCTGCTATTTCTCCGGATGACCCAGGTGACTTCGAAGCCAAGATTAGCGGGGAAGGCGAAAATGTTGAGTTGAGAATAGTGGTTAATTCGGATGGTCTGCGCCAGTCCAGAGCGACTGTTGACGATATTCTGGCCTGCCTTGTTGCAGCAGAATCTGGACTTGATGTGATAGGCTGACTATTCGGACTATTCAAGGCATGGCCACTTCTCCAAGGAATGTGGAAAGGCTCCCCCATGACCGTTCTCACCTACTTTGTTTGACTGATGGAGATAGGGGGCCCTCGAGAATACTGTTGGATTCTATTGACAGGTGGACGAGTGCCATGCTGGCTGATGATTTAGCAAAGGATAAGGCCGAAGGTGGATACATCATGGGAAGGGTCATCTCAAAACAGAGTGGAGTCATTGCAGGCAGATATGTTGTGAATAGAATGATTGAGAGGTGGTTTCAATCATGCAGCGCCTCTTGGTCTGTCGATGAAGGTCAGATGGTTTCTGAAGAAGAGCTGATTCTATCCATCGAGGGTCCTTCTGAGGGGGTGTTGAGGTGCGAAAGAGTGGTGCTCAACATAATCGGAAGAATGTCTGGAATTGCAACTGAAACATCGGAATGGCTGAATACATCTGGGGGATTACCCGTTGCCTGTACAAGGAAGACGGAATGGGGTCTTTTGGACAAGTGGGCAGTACACGTTGGCGGGGGACTTACCCATAGACTGAACAGAGAGGATGCCCTGATGATCAAAGAGAACGACCTTGCGACAATGGAAATAGAGGTATCCGATGAAGGTTCGGCCGTGGCTAATGCGGTAAACAGATTAGATTTCGAGAAGGAGGCTTCATTCTGCACGGTAGAGGTTTGCAATACAAAGCAGGCCATTGAAGCTGCGAAGGCGTGGTCAGAATGCCAAAAAAGGCGAAGTGGAGAGGAAAGGATTGTCTTACTATTGGACAACATGGGGCCATCCAGATGTTCCGAGACAGCTATGGAATTGGGACGTGAGGGCTTGCGAGAATGGTGTATTCTGGAGGGTTCTGGTGGAATCAAAAGAGAGGCCCTTGGAGAATGGGTGTCTGAGTCAGGGGTAGATTTGGTGTCGACTAGTGCTGTAAACATGGGAGTGAATCCACTGGACATCTCTATGATTGTCGGAGGCGAGTGAATGCCAGATGTGCCTGAAAGCCATCCTCGCAAAGATTCCCTATCGGCTAGGCAGAAGATTGTTGATGGAGCCAAAAGAGGACTATTGGCGGACTCGGCGATGATTGCGCACGGTCGGGGTGAAGCCTTTGACTATCTGCTCGGAGAGAAAACGACCGAATCTGCTACCATGGCAATTAGACGTGTTGCAACACTCCTAACCTCAGCCGAGAGGCCGGTGATTTCCACTAATGGGAATACTGCCGTCCTTGCGGGAGAAAGTATGATCAGGGTTGCCGCAGTAGTCGGTTGTCCGATTGAAGTCAACCTGTATTATCGTACACCGGAAAGAATGTCCGGGCTGCTTTCTCTACTTGGAGAGCAGCGGGATTCTGTCGCTAAAGAGAAGGGTCCTAGCCAGTTCAAAGGCGATTGGGGCGAGGCGGTTCGTTCGGTACGGATTCTCGGGGATGAAGCGGACTTCAGGATTGAGGGTCTCGAAGGACCGCGTGCGTTATGCACCGAAGATGGAATTGGTTTAGCCGATTTGATTCTAGTCCCGCTAGAGGACGGAGACAGGTGCGAGGCTCTGATTTCTTTGGGAAAGCTGGTTTGCGTTATCGACTTGAATCCTCTTTCCAGAACCGCCAGGATGGCAAGTGTGACAATAGTTGACGAGGTGTCCAGAGCTGCGATTTCCCTTCTCTCAGAGGTCCTAAACCCCACTGAGGTAGAAGGCGAATGGGATAACGATGCTGCTCTAAGGGATTCCCTGAAGCACATTTCTAACGCGATTGATAGGCTTTAGGAGCTCATTGAAGAAAGGGCCTCTACGCAGCGGGTGGCAATTGCCTCTCCCACATCACTGGTGGATGCTTTACCCCCGAGATCATAGGTTACTTGGCCGTTGGACGAGAGGTGGGACGAAATAGCCCCCTCTAGAACCTCAGCGCATAGAATTGCGTCGTCGTCGTCATGACGAGCACCTAGTGTCTCGAACATCAGTTGGATAGAGGAGATTGCTGCAATCGGATTGACCATGTTTTTTCCCGCATACTTTGGGGATGAGCCATGAACAGGTTCGAAGAGCATGTGATTGTCTCCAATGTTCGCACTGGCGGCCATTCCCATGCCACCCTGGAGAACGGAAGCAAGATCTGTGGCTATGTCCCCGAACATGTTCGGCAGGACCACGACGTCCAGATCCTCTGGATTCCTGACCAACCACATTGAAAACGCATCGATATATGCCTCGTTTGTCTCTATTTCTGGGTTTTCGGCAGAAACCTCCCTGAACACCTTCCGAAATAGCCTGCATCCTCTGGTCACATTGCTCTTGTCTACGCAGGTAACCTTCTGAGGTGATTTCTGGCGTGTTGATCGTCTCTTTGCCAACTCAAATGCGAATCTGATTACCCTTTCACTGCCCATTCTGGAAATTGGCCTTGCATCCCATTCCACCTCTCCTTCTAGACCCGGGAATTTTTCGATTACAATAGGTGAGTCCTTCTCCCCTCCCTGCGCAGACATAGCAGACCTTCGAAGTAGAGAATGATAGAGGCCTTCTGTGTTCTCCCTAATCAGGACCATATCCACAAGACTGTGGTCCCAGACATCGCTGAAGCTGCCATGGACCTTGTGGTTTACTCCCTGGTACAGCTTCACGGGCCTAACGTTGGCATACAGGTCCAAAGCAGACCTGAGGCCCAACAGGACCTGTCCACCTGCGACATCGCCATTTGGTAGGGAAGCTCCAGGCCAACCCACTGCACCTACGACGATAGCATCGGAATTGTCCCTGCAGTGTTCGAAGGAACCCAATGGCCATTCCTCGCCAGTTTCTAAGTAGTGTTGCCCCCCGCAAGGTATCTCTGTGGTTTCGAAAGAAATCGGGCCAAACTCCTCAAAGGCAGAAATGACCTTCTTTGCCTCCTCGATTACCTCTGGCCCCGTTCCATCTCCTGGCAAGAGGGTCAAACGGTAGGCCGCCATGGATGCCGGCACCTGCTTTTCATTCATCAATCCAACCCCGAGGAAATCAGAGGTAGTTTAGGAGATAATTCATAGACGGTCGGTGTCACAACATCGCTGATGGGCAGTAGGTCAGAAGATGGGAACGAAGGGTCGAAGATAGACGTTAGAACTCTACCCGAATCCGTTGCCCTCCTGTGGGAAGCTATGCTCCGGCAGAATCCAAATTGGGATTTGTCTGAATGGCTAAACGAAAGGGCATCCGAAGAGCTGGAGTTGCTGGAGGTACATCTGGGAAGGGAGCGTCTTAGGCACGAGCAGAAATTGCATAGAATTGAGAATCTGGTAAAGCAGCTGAAGAGAAAGCGAGAGACTGCCCAAGGAACTACTTGGATGGACCCGCACCAAAGGAATTTATTCGATGTTTATGAGGCGAAAGAGGATGCCACGACTGGTCATTCTGGGCAAATTGATGAAATCGTTCCACTAGTTGATTTAGGCTCCCTTGGTTCTGATGACGATCCCATTCTAACGATTGTAGCAGAGCATATCATTAGTACCATCGAAGAGGTTGATCCGTCTAGGAATGGAGTGCATTTTGAGGCAATCAGCAAGGCACTAGGAACCATTGGAATTAGGACTGAAGAGGTAGACGAGGCCCTCTCTTGGCTATTGCAGAGAAGCATGGTTTTCGAGATGGACCAGGACGTCTTCGTGATTGACGGCTGACTGAATCAGTTCTACTCAATAGTATCCTTCAAAGAAGATGAGCGTTTGGCTCGGCCAGACATGTCGAGCGAAACGTCTGGTTGGTATGCAAGGCTCGATCACGAGTGCCCCGAAAGGGCTTCTCAGATTGAAATCTGGCTTGATTCCTGGATGGATGCAACTCTCAACGGTCAGCCAGTCGCAGCTGCCCTACCTATTGGATGGCCCACCCTACCAGCGGGCCTTGTTAGTAACCCGGGTGGGGTCCTAGATCACTTACTTGCCAGACATGAAGCCGAGAGTGATGGTAGATCTCCTCGGGGAGTATACGCCACCCCTGCAAAGTTCGTCGATGGAATCCTTTACGATGAGTTGCAAAAGGGTAGAAACCAGAAAAAGGAGCCCCCGGCGACTCTCTCTCTAGCAGCACTTCCCCCAAGTTTCAGGTCGTTCGCAAGGCAGGTCAATGAAGACATTAGGGGGCCTTCCTCGATTGAAGAAAGGGATTCAGGAATCTTAGAGGGATGCACCGAGTCCGGAATTCCGCTTCCGTTTGCGGACCCTTGTGTCGGAGCGGGGCTATTTGCCGAGAGAGTGTTCCGAATTCACGCCGAGAGAACAATGGCTATGAATCCTGAAAAAAGGAAGGAAGACACACTCAGGCTCCTAGAAGGACTTCAGTTGATTGACTCCTCTGAAATCGCTGTGGAGAGTGCCAGAAAGAGGCTATTAATCGTCCTGGCAAGATTGGGTTTGGTAGATCTCCGGGGTGAGGGGGGCAGAGGAGAGGTTGGCAAAGACGAAGCCATGCTGATTCTAGAGGGAAATGTCCGCTGTGGCGATCCGCTGCGCGGTGAGTGGCCTTGGAACGAAACTCCAAAGCTAGTAGTTTCGAGACCTCCATGGCTCCGAATAAAGGACAGGTTCAGAGGACATCCCGAAGGGAGTAGGATGAGGAAGGAGCTATCTAGGGAACTACGTGAGTTCAAAGATCCGGACGGAAAGCCAAGATTCTCAGCGATAAAGGGTAATGTCAATCTGTACAGACTATTCATTGAGAGGAGTCTGCAACTTTGTGCAGATGGAGGCAGGGTCAGGCTGATTGTTCCAGACTCTGTACTCAGGGAAAAGAGCAGCTCCCCCCTGAGGAGGATAATGGTCCAAGAGAACGATTGGGAGAGTGTCTGGTCCTTCTCGGATGATAGTCAGCTTCTCTTCGGTGGCTCGCAAGGGGTCGCAGTACTTGCAATTACAGCTGGTGGAAGCACAGAGGTTCTAACGAGTTTCGGACCGCTGACAACTGCAGACATCGTCCAAGGCAAAGGTCTTGACTCCTCTTCCCCTTTTCTGGAGTTAGAGAGAGGTCCATGGTCGATGTGGACGGATGCAAAATGGGCGGTTCCAAAAATACCGAGGAGCTCTAAAGAGCGCGAGAGCACTCTAAGGGCGATTGGTTCATTGGCGGACAAGCCCAGATTGGTCGAGGAGGGCACTTGGCTGAACCCCAGTGGCAAGTCAATAAAGGTCAGAGTTGGTGAGATTGACAGAGGGTCCTGGTCCAGCAGTATCTCAGACTGGGATCCGGAAGTTCCTGGAGTTCCTTTCATTCGTGGGACTCACATAGATATGATAGATGGAGAGGTATGCCTTGTGCACCCGGCCATCAATCCAGACGCTTCTAAGGAGGCTCATAACAAACTGGCGAAGTGGGTGGGTCCCGAAGAAATGCAGTCGGGACATCGAATTGCCTGCCAAGCAATAGTCAATCCACAAATTGAGCGTAGACTGCTTTGGACGGTGATTCCTCCTGGTTGCGTAATTGGGAATTCGGTTAGCTTCCTGGATCTGCCTCCCCATGTAGTGAAAGGACTGAAAGAGAAGTTCGGGGATATTGGCACGGGAATGGAAGTTCTTGCTAACCAACTCAATTCCGAAGAATTAGATTTGTGGTCTAAGGCGTGGGCTGCGAACAACAACGTGAACAACTACGAGATTGAGACTCTGCCATTCGAAGACTTGGGGGCGGACCTCTCGGATTCGTATATCGGAAATCAATGACGTTGATGAAACAGACATCAGGATTCCGATTCCCACAATCCGGAAAATCAATCGGATATGGAGAATGGATTAATATCCGTGCTCCGCGTACGCTGGACGTTCCGGTCCCCGGAGCACTAGTAGGAGATCAATAATGGGCATTAATCCCAAGATTGGAATAACCGGTCTTCCTCGATCTGGGAAGTCTGCAGTACTTCAGAAAGTAATGGACATGATCAGTGAAGAGGGTGGTGGAACCCTCAGGACACGGGGGCCTTCTCCCCCAGAACACATCATAGGAGGAATGAGGTGTGAGGCGGTCATCGAAGATGGCGAACGAGTGGGTTTTGCTTGTGTGAACATCATCACCGGGGAAAGGGGAGTCATGGCTCACAGAAATATCGACTCCAGAAACAGGGTTCTTGGTTTTGGGATTGATCCGAGTGAGATTGATCGGGTGGGTGTTCCGGCAATAATGGATAGTGTTGGGAACTGTGAAATCCTGGTAATCGACGAGGTTGGAAAGTTCACGGTAGAGAGTGAGGGTTTCGTGAAAGCAGTGAGAGTTGCGCTAGAGCACGATAAGCCAACGTTGCTAACACTTCACAAGAAAAGCAGGCACCCCCTGTTGCAGGACATAAGAAGGAGGGACGATGCAAGAATTCTCGAGGTTACTCCTGTTAACAGGTCTCTCCTGCCCTACAAGATTCACAAGCTAATTCAAGAGTTTTGAGGCAGTTTTCTCGGTCAAGTTGATTCGGTGTACTCCAACCAAGAAGGTGTGGATGCGCCCGCGGAACGTCTAGCCAGGATCCTGGGTTCCTTGTCCATCTCTCTATTCCTGATATCATCCATTGCTTACATGGATGGTAGGATGTTATTGACAGAAATTGGTCTGTGGACAGTTTTTGCCACATTGGCAGTTCTAAGCTCAGTTGTCGCGCTGATGTTGACATTCTCGACGGGAAGACCCCATGGCTCACTCCCCACTGATGGTTGGATTAGTAGAGAGGGCGAGGGAGTAATGCGAGACCGTCTCCAAAAAGAAATGGATGAGGCGGGAGTGGACCGTCTTGGCTCCAATTGGGCAAGAATGGAGATGAGGCATCTGGAATCGAAGCATAGTGAGGAGGAGTAAGGAGCGAAACCTTGACCCACCCTAGTCATTACGTCGCAATAAGTGAGACCATGGGAGAAGTGCCGAGCGACCTAAGATACACCGCAGAACACGAGTGGGTGAGGATTGATGGGGAAAATCTGGTAATCGGAATTACCGACTTTGCCCAAGACGCGCTTACAGAGGTTGTCTGGGTAGAATGGGAAAAGGACGAGGGGGAGTCAGTAGATGCTATGGAGTCTTTCGCTAGCGTTGAATCTGTAAAATCAGTAAGTCAGATCTACTCTCCCGTATCGGGGGAGATTATTGGCTTCAACGATGAACTAATGGATAATCCAGCAAGTATTAACGAGGATCCCTATGGTGATGGTTGGATTTGTAATATCAAGGCTTCAGACATCTCTGACTTAGGCGGTTTGCTTGACGCAAGTGGCTATGCCGAATTGATCGGAGACTGAAAATGACCAATATTCGAAGGGTAAATGTGTATGTTGACGGGTCCTGCTTCGAGAACCGAAATGTAACTTCATCGACTAGGGCTGGATGGGGTTTCTGCGTCGTAGAGGGAGATGTAGGACGGGGGAACGGAAAGGGCCAAATCGTCGAGGAAATGAGTGGCGAAGTGGTTACTTCCCCGGTGTCAGACGGCTTCCTTGGGGCCGAGGTGGGTTCAAACAACACTGCAGAGCTCTCTGCAATCGCTAACGCATTGAGATGGCTGCTAACTCAGGGAGATGTCGGGTTTGCGACAATCAAGGCGGATTCTGAGTATGCTTTGAACATCGCATCTGGGTTATGGAAGGCCAAAGCCAACAAAGAGTTGGCCAGCAAAACCAGAAATCTGTGGGATGAGGCAGCTCAGATTCTCGAACTTAATGGGGAGCATGTGACGGCACATAGGGGCCATCGATGGAACGAACGAGCTGACCATCTGGCGTTCCGTGCAATGCGAGGCGAGGTCCCCTTACCCCTACAGTTCTGGAAGCCTGGCAATAGGTAGTCAATTCTCATTAAGTGGGCCCAGGCTTAGCAATACATACAACGATTGCAATATCATTAGCATGGCAACTAGAGATAGTAGAAGTCCGGTAGGGTCAGGAAGATACGGTTGTAATTGGTTTCCAGCCACCCAAGAACAGACAAGAAGAAAGATAGCTACTCCCAACTCTAACTTGGCGGTGCTTCTGGGATCTTCCCAAAGATCTAGCCATGGAATCAACCCACTCCTGCGGAATGTAGCCCGATACCAGGCAACATAGCCCATGGATGCTCCTACAAGGCCAATGATGCCCCTCGAGAAGCTCTTATCGTCCCAAGGCCCGGATGGTGCGATCCCAAGGAAAAGAGCATCCAGAATGAGTAATGAAGAGATTGCAGCCAGTACCCGCCACTCTGGTTCTCCGACTTCTGACATACTCTTTCCAACTGGCCTTAGTGCTTCAACGCGCCGCAGAAATGATGAGTTACGAGTTCTTGGAGAGAGTGGTGGAAGGTTGTACGCGATAGGATTCTCAGATGTCAGAGAGGCCGCAGAAAGGCTTGACGGCGTCGTGAAAAGGACCCCAGTAGCCAACTCTCCAAGGCTTGACGAAATGGCCGGCAGGAGGGTGCTGTTGAAGTGCGAGAATTTGCAGCACGTTGGAGCATTCAAATTCAGAGGGGCTAGCAATGCTTTGGAGCTTCTAGAAGATGCTTCAAATGGGGTCTGCACCCACAGTAGTGGCAATCACGCTCAAGCAGTGGCGCTAGCGGCCAAGCTCCATGGAGTTCCAGCTTACATCGTAATGCCCCGCAATGCTCCCAAGGTCAAGGTAAGAGGGGTTGAGGGTCATGGTGCTGAGATTACCTTCTGCGAGCCGACTATAGAGGCAAGGACATCCGCCGCAGACTCGGTGATAAGGAGAACTGGGGCCTCTTTCATCCATCCTTTCGATAATGATAGTGTGATTGCTGGTCAGGGAACAGCGGCGTTGGAACTACTGCAGGATCACGGGCCATTGGATGCTGTAATGGCGCCCATTGGAGGTGGTGGTCTAATGTCTGGGACTTGCATTGCGACCAGAGAGTCTGCTCCCCATGCTAGACTGTTCGGGGCTGAGCCAGAAGGGGCCGACGATGCTGCCAGATCTCTTGCCTCTGGAGAGTTTGTACAACAGACTGCACCGGAGACGATTTGTGATGGTTTGCTAACTAGTATGGGCACCAAGACCTGGCCGATAATTCGTGATCATCTGGAAGGAATAGTTACAGTAAGTGATAGCGAGGTCCTAGAAGCAATGACGATTCTTCACGATGAATTCGATATGGTGGTTGAGCCAAGCGGAGCGGTTACGCTTGCTGCCATCCTGAAGAAAGAATTTGTCCAATTGGAAGGAATAGGAAGCATAGGCATTATCCTTTCCGGGGGTAATGTCGATGTTGACAAGCTCCCGTTCGAAACATAGATTGGAGCACGAGCCGGGATTTGCACCCGGGTCCACGGATCTGCAGTCCGTTGCATAGCTACTCTGCCACTCGTGCTTGGTTAATCCGAGCGTCTACCCTCTCTTGAAGCCTGTCCGAGGTCCTGCATACCTTCATTGGGCGGATGTGTCCTGTCAAACTCGTGCCAAGGGTGTCTTCTCGCTATGATGGCCTTGGTGTTGGCTTTGCTCCCTATCTGCAACCTCCGGATGCCGAGGTAGTCAGGTGGACGGTAGGGGAGCCTGGATTCGATACTCCAAACGAGATTATCGATGCGGCAATTGGGGGCCTTGCAGAGGGCGACACAAAGTACACTCGCGGTCCCGGTTCGATAGAGCTATGTGAGGCTGTAGCAGATTATCTTGGGCACCATCATGGAATCAGCTCTTCTGCAGAGGACATTGTTGTTACACCGGGAGCGAAGCAGGCGCTCCTGTACTCATTTATGATCACAACAATGCCTGGAGATGAGGCGATCCTGCTGGCTCCCTCATGGGCATCATACGAACCCATGCTAGAATTCATTGGAGCTGTGCCAGTGCATGTTCCAGTAAATATGGAAAACTTCCATCCTGATTTGGTTGCAATCAGAAATGCGATTACGGAAAAGACCAGGATGATTCTTATCAATTCGCCCTGCAACCCCACTGGTGCAGTTTTCACTCCAGAAGAGATTGCCGAAATTGTTCAAATTGCAGTAGAGTTCGATCTCTGGATTGTCTCGGACGAGATTTATGCCAGAATGGTGTGGGTGGACTGGCCCCATGTCTCTCCGGCGACTCTGCCGGGGGGCAAAGAGAGGACGATTGTGATCAATGGTTGGTCAAAATCCTGGGCCATGACTGGAATGAGGGTCGGTTTCCTAACAGGCCCACCCGAAGCAGTAAGCGCCGCGATGAAAAGTCAAGCGAACTCGGCATCACACATTCCAACATTTATGATGGAGGCAGCCAGGGTGGCACTCGATTGCGAAGACTCCGTAGAGTCATTCAATCAAGAATACCTGAAAAGAAGAGAAATTATGCAGAACGGACTTTCGGCGATTCCAGGGATTCGGGTGCCCGAGCCAGAAGGTGCGTTCTACGTTTTTGCCGATATTACTGGAACAGGAATGACAGACATAGAGTTTGCAGATGGTGCTCTTGACGCAGGTGTTCAGCTAATCCCAGCTTCCCTGATAACTGGTGGAGAGGGTTTTGTCAGGGTTTCCTACGCAGCCGATGAAGAGGCAATTCTCGAGGGTCTGCGTAGAATTAGGGCATGGCTTGTAGATGAGTGAGTTTGAAAACTCCGATATGGACAGTCGGAGTATGGGTGCCGGTCCATCAGCGGGAGCACACGTGCTAATGGACTACGTAGACTATGCTTCACCGTGCGATGACGATGCGCTGTGGATCCTAGATTTGATGAGAGGGTGTGTCATTGAATGTGGGATAAAAGAGGTCCACTCTCACGTAGAGTCATTCGATGGCAAGCAAAGTCCACCAGGCTTTGCAGCGGTGGTTCTGATAGACGAGAGTCATGTGACTGCTCACTGCTACTCAGAAAGGGGGATCCTGGCCGTTGATGTATTCACATGTGGAACCCACGACCCGGATGTGCTTGCTGATTCTATTCACAATGCAATGTCCTCTGAAATCCCAGGACTAAGGATCGTTAGTAGGGAGAGGGTGGAGCGATTCAAGGGTGATTGATGTGGAAATAAGGGATTTCATTTCCAAGCACTACGGTCATTTCAATGCAGGAGAGCTAGCGAGGTGTTCAGACTCTCTCCGAGAGTTTCTAGATGGTGACGGGCGACTGATGGTTACTCTAGCAGGAGCTATGTCAACAGCGGAAATTGGAAAAAGTCTGGCACCTGCAATCAGGAATCAGCGAGTCCATGCAATCTGCTGCACTGGAGCGAACCTAGAGGAGGACTTGTTCGGATTGATTGCTCGTTCCCAATATGAGAGCATAACAAAATGGAGGCAGCAAAGTGCTGATGATGATGCATTACTAGCAAAAAGAGGCATGAATAGGGTCACCGACGTTGCCATTCCTGAGGCCGCTATACAGGCGGTCGGCGAGAAAATGTTGGAGTTGTGGGAGGAAGCGGAAGCGGTAGGTGACAGTCGCTTCCCTCACGAGTTCTTGTACGACCTGGTTCTCCATGGTGAGATGGATTTCTCTAGTGACCCCGAGGATTCGTGGATAATGGCCGCCGCAGACGCCAATCTTCCAATCTTTACTCCGGGATGGGAAGACTCAACGCTTGGAAGCCTACTAGCGGCCAAGGTTCTCGACTGCACCCTGAAGGGCAATGGAATGGTCAGGGGAGGATTGGACGCGATGCAATCATTGGCCGACTGGTACAGAGAGGATGACTCGCCCACTGGAATGCTACAAGTGGGAGGCGGGATCGCTGGAGACTTCGCTATCTCAGTTGTTCCGATGCTGAGGCAGGATGCAAAACTGGAAGTTCCGCTATGGGCATGGTTCGCACAAATCAGCGAGTCCCGTCCATCATATGGGAGCTATTCAGGAGCGCCTCCAAACGAAAAAATTAGTTGGGGGAAAATAGATGCGAGCACTCCGAGCTTTGTGATTGAGTCAGATGCTAGCATAGTTTTGCCATTGCTTCTGGCTTCCCTAGAATAATTGGCAATAGTCCTGTAACTGCTCTGAGATCCGGATCAGTTGGTTGTATTTTGCCGTCCTATCACTTCTAGCCGGTGCTCCTGTTTTGATTTGCTTCAAATCCAGGCCTACGGCGAAATCAGAAATTATATCATCCGAAGTTTCCCCGGAACGATGGCTCATTATCGTGGCAAATCCTGCTTCTTTTGCCATCTTGATGACGTTAATCGTCTCTGTGACTGTGCCTATCTGGTTCAACTTAATCAGTATTGCATTGGATGCAGCACATTCGATTCCATGTGATAGGCGTTCCGGATTAGTCACATACAGATCATCGCCGACTATTTGCACCCTTGTCTCCTCTCTTGAGGTAAATTCCACCCATGATTCCCAGTCATCCTCACCAAATGGGTCCTCGATAGAGACTATTGGAAACCTGTCCAACCAGTCTGAGTATTTGTTCCCAAGTTCTGAGCCAGTCAGATTCTCTCCGTCGATGCTGTACTTCCCATTACTGTAGAATTCTTGGGCGGCTACATCCAGAGCTATCGAAATCTGTTCTCCCGGAGAGTAGCCGGCCTTCGCGATGGCACTGAGAACAAGTCGTAACCCTTCCTCGTTCCTTGGGAGATCCGGTGCGAACCCCCCTTCATCGCCTACTCCGCCAAGCATTCCCTCATCGATTAGTAGTTCGCGAAGTGCATTATATGTCTCAACACCGGCCCTGAGACCCTCAATGAATGAGTTGAATCCATGAGGGACCACCATAAACTCCTGAATATCAACATTGGATGATGCATGGGCACCGCCATTCAGTATGTTCATCAAAGGAACTGGTAAACTGGCATTATTTTCCGAAGAAATGTGGACCCATAGGGGGACATTGGCCGAAGCCCTCAGACATGCCATCGAAACGCCCAGTATGGCATTTGCACCCAAACGAGATTTGTTGTGGGTTCCGTCGAGTTCAATCATTCTAGAGTCGATTGCTACTTGATCCGATATTTCCATGCCAACTATTGCATCCCTTATCTCACCATTGACATTGGACACCGCTGTGCTCACGCCCTTACCAGACCAACGTTTGCCGCCATCTCTGAGTTCGACTGCTTCATGAGAACCGGTACTAGCACCAGATGGAACCGCGGCTCGTCCCCTCAATTCCCCATCGACAAAGCAACTTACCTCGACGGTGGGATTACCACGAGAGTCGAGTATCATTCTAGCGGAGAGGTCGCTGATAGCGCCACTCATTGGTATTGCGACATATGCAATGCTTCTCAAGGTAGCGATATGCTCAGCTATTCGTTTAGCCAGGTTAACCAACGAGAAACCTTACTCTGGACCTCGGGAACCTCGAGTTCTGATCTGCACGAACACTCCCAGCACAACTGTTCCTCTTTTGGAGAAATTGAAAATAGCTCGGCACGCATAATTACCCCACCTGCATCCTTCTGATTAGACCTGTTGTCATCTACGAAACAGTGCAGTAGATGCTTCGGAAAATGGTGGATTCGTCCTGACTTCGGGCAGCAAAGCATTGCGCTTCGCTTGAGGAAAATCAGAGAGGTTCCAGAATCTGGATCTAGCTCGTGGCCAACAATGCTTGACCCGTTGAGGAGGGATGCTACATCCACATTATACCACTGTGAAAAAGAGCGGGGAATGTCTAGCTCCGAAACCTCATCCAAGTACTCTTGGATTGCAAGCTGGGAGACCTTTTCTTCCGTGCTCATGAATCGCGAAGGTGGGCCATCCCATTTGAACGCAACCAAATATTCTGAGTTTGTAATTGGTTGAAAAACGGAAAGAAACCGAGAAAATTGTCTGTAATTGCCCAAGAAATCTACATAAATTGTTCTTTTTTCGATAAACCCGATGACTAGCGTTGATTCATTGGATAGGGCAATACTGTCTGTGCTAAGGGACTCTGCGAGGGCTCCCTACGTAGACATCGCAAAGAGTGTCGGAGTAACTGAAAGAACGGTAAGGACAAGGATGCGTCGTCTGGAGGACGAGGGAGTAATCAGGGGATACACAGTAAGGGAGGCAGGAATTGGCCTTTCGGCTTTGATTAGACTCAAGGTCGGGCCTGGTACCGAAATAGGAACCCTTGCCGGAGAGTTCGCAGGTTGGCCTGGGGTAGAATGTGTGTTTGAGATAAGTGGAGATGCAGATCTAGTTGCTGTTGTCCATGTTGATGACACCGTTGCCCTTCGAGACATGCTTGACAAAATGTGGCTAGCTGCGCCCGGAGACATCAGCTCTACGCAGACCGAATTGGTCCTAGAGCAGTATTGACTTCATTGCCTTGTCAAGCGGTACCTGAAGTAGCTAATGCGTCCTGACTTCAATGCCTCATATATCGGAGTGCCCGGTACGCCTCCGAAAGTTTCGAAGCTCTTCCTAAGTGAGGCTGGCGCCCTGTCTCGAATCATTTTCCTCCTATCTCGATCAATCTTGTCCAAAGCAGAAACCACGTTTTCCGTAATCTCACTGTTGGAGTCGATGTTGAAGCCCGCCTCTAGAAACTGGCCGTGCAAATTATCCATGGATTTTCGATCTCGAAGGTCTGTCCAGCAGAATTTCCCCTCTGGTTTTAGGACGCGGTGAACCTCACTTAGGAACGCTGGAATGTTTGCATAGCAGTGAGAAGATTCGACATTGTAGACCACATCGAAAATATTCGATTCGAAGGGAAGTCTCTCTGCATTGCCTTCCTGGAAAATCAGGTTCTTCTGATTCGAGTACCACTTAGAGCACAGCCTTACGGCCTTGCCTGAGTAATCCACTGCTACTAGTGTCTCGGGATGCATGGTCTTTGCAATCCAACTTGCTCCTCCTCCCCTTCCAGAACCAACCTCCAGTACACTCTTTCCTTGTAATTCGGTGTCTCTGATATTCATGTTATACAGCTGGATAAACAAACGATTTGGTTCGTCTCCCTCCTTCAGCAAGGGAGCGGCCAGTGGACTTTCGTCGAACCCATAATTCATGAATCTAAAGTCGGAATCTATCTGCGAATTGGCCATCCTTTGGTAGAGCCACTTCCACATTCGACTGCGGAACTGGGGAGGAGCTATGCGCATTACTACGTAGAAGAGGCTTGCAGGAATGCCCGTCGCCAAGCTAGCACCTACGCCTTCCATTTTACCGAGCAGCCGATGCTGTCAGTTCTAGGGACTGAGATTGCATCGCCGGAGAGCATTTGTGCTATAGCATCGGTCAACTCTGACGTGGTGGCGTGAGATGGGTCCCTGGGAGAATCATCCATCCTCCCCCGGTAAACTACTTGGAAATCTGAGTCAATCAGATAGAATTCAGGTGTCCTCTCTGCTCCGTAAGAAATTGCAACTTCTTGGGTTGCGTCGTGTAGATATGGGTATGTCATCCCTCTGGAAGCCCTCTTAACCATGTTGTCCCATGAGTCGGACTCATACATTACTGGGTCGTTTGAGTTAATACCGGCAAACCCCAAACCTCCTGAAATAGCAATATTTGCAGCATTTTCTATTCGTGGCTCTGAACCGACTACGTAGGGACAGTGGTTGCAGGTGAAGAAGACTACGGCGCCGTTCTCGCCCATGACCTCGGCAAGAGACATTGGGGACGGTCCGGAGTTCGGATTTGCGTGCGGTAATTGAAAATCCGGGGCCTTGGTTCCTGGTTCCACATTTTGATGGGAATTCATGTCTCACGGGCGGTGCTTGACCTGTTCAATCCTTTGGAAGGGACTGCTCGCCTCTTACAGCAACCTGGTCCTTGCACTCAGACAAACGCCTCCTAGCCAGTCTATGTTGTGGATCGATGTCCAATACCTGCCTCCATGCCACTGCTGCCTTATTGGAGTCTCCCCCCTCATGCAATATTGCTGCAATTCTTAGTTTAGTGTCTATGTGGTGGGGGTCGGCCTTCGCAGCTCCCTCGAAGTCCGACATTGCCTCATCGATTCTCCCGAAGTCAAGGTAGAGGAGGCCCCTTTGATACCAGGCCTCGGAGAGATCTGGATTGGATTCTATGGCCTTGTTCAATGGCTTTTCTGCCTGTTCGGACTTGCCCATGGCAATCATGCACGTCCCAAGGTGGACCAAGGCCATGGGGTGTTCAGGTCTGAGGCTCAATAGTGACCTTAACTCACTCTCGGCCTCTTGCCAGTCACTATGGTTCATGAGAATCTCAGACCGTCTGAGTCTGGCCATCTCGTGATTAGGGCGTGCCTCGACGAGGTGGTTCGCATCATCCAAGGCCATTGATAGGTCTCCGCACAATAGAGCCGCTGAGCATCGGTTCAACCTTGCTCTGACATGATCGGGGTCTGCTTGCAAGGTGGTGGAGAATAGGTCTCTTGCTTCCTCAAGCCTTCCCAGTCTGGCTGCAATTATTCCACGAATGAAAGGTACCGTTGGATTGTTCTTCAGAACGGTAGTGGCTTCTAGGGCGAGGGCGTTTGCCTGCTCAAGGTCACCAACATCGAGACTTAATTGAGCCTCTTCCAGTGGTATTGATGGGTGGTTGGGAATTAATCTCCTAGCTCTAACAAGGGCCACTTCAGACTCGTCGAATGTGCCCTGGTACCTCAGTGCGCGCGCCCGGCCCAGCCAAGCGAGGCCTGCTTCCCTGTCGATCTCGATAGATTTGTCGAACGAGACTAGGGCATCTATTATCGACATCTGTTCGTGGTTGCCGGTCTCGTCCCTGTTCTCGTCAGAATCTACCAGATGTAGTCTGCCCTTCATGATGTGCAAAGCTGCACTATTCCAAGACTCCTCGGGGGCGTCTTCGAGAGTCTCTCTTGATGATTCCAAAGCGCCCTTCCTGAGCCATAGTAGGCTTAGTCTGCCTCTAACTTCCGCTTCAGTAGGATTTCTCTCGAGATGCTCCTGTAATACTTCTATTGCTGCGTCGGACCTTCCATCGTTATCCAGAATCTCCGATTCGAGCAGCACGGTCTCCTCTCCGAGCGCGTTTGCCCTCCTAATGCACCTGATGGCTTCCTTGGTGTTCCCATTTCCAGCAGAAAGCAATCTAGATTTCAGAAGCCAGGCTTGTCCGTTACTCTTGTCTGCCTCCAATGCCATTTCAACCGACTCTAATGCCACTTGGACCTCGCCAAGCATCAGTTGCTTAGAGGCCCTCTCCACAAGACTCGAAGAGCTCTCCAGGATGCTACTTCCCGGGAGAATTCCCTTGTCTGCTTCTCTGGCTCTTTGGGCAATCTCAGACAGTTCAGACTCGTCTTCCGAGACTGTAGTGTCCTCGCCGAGACCTTCGAGTCGCTTGCGGTTTCTAGAGGCCCGGGAGTAATCTTCTCCGGCCAGTAGTATCGTTTGTTCTTTTAGAATGGCAACATCGTCTGGAACAATTGCAAGAAGGCGCTCAAGTGTTCTGTCGAGAGCATCTAGCTCGCCCTTTTGCCTCTGGATTTCTGATAGGGATCTGAGAGCTGATTCGTCTTCAGGGTCTAGCTCATTGGCCCTTTGAAAGCAGTCTGATGCCCAATCAGACCTCTCCGTGGAGTGGAACAGTTCCCCTAGGCGTCTGTGCTCATCGGCAGACAGTTCGATGTCTTCGGCCTTCATCTCAGCTTCCGTAAGCATTGCTCCTAGTCTTTTTGTCAGGGGCCTGAGGCCTGGGACGTTTGGGTGGTTTTCATCGCTAGAGCTGGGATAGTGTTTGAGGATGGCCTTACTGGCATGGCTAGCAATAGCACAAGACTCGCTGTTGCTAACGGGGATGCCTTGGTTGAACAACAACGTCTCGGCTGATTCGAGTGCCTGGTGGGCTCCTAGCAGCCCATGTACTTCTGGAGAGTCAGAGAGTATCGTATCTACACCACGAGAAAGCAAGTCCAACCGTTGTGAAGTGTCATCCAAATTACCCTTTACTGAACCTAATTTGTTTAGCATTCTTTCTCTCTGGGAGAGTACCGTCCTGTGTTTGAGCCAGAGAACGAACAATGCTATCGATAGAACCCCATAGAGAGTGAGTATTGCCATGGTTGTCTCTTGCATCGGCTCCAGCGGGCATGAGAGACTTTTGATGGCTTCTGCTCAGCACCACTAGTAGGGGGCCATTATTGGCAGGGCATAGCCCTGCCAGAAGGGCAGTCAAAAATTGACTATTGCAAGTCTCTAATCGAGTACGCCTGTACGCCCAGTTTAAGCGATTGAGGACCTACTGTCTTGCCTACGACGTTACCGATTCCTGCGCCCGAGGCCAGCTCGTATATCCTATCCGAGACCTTGCCGGAGAAGACCAATCCTTGGGCCCCCTCGGTTTCACCCAGGGTGGATTCAAGGTCTTTGGGACTCAAGGGTTTTGAACCGGAACCGTCCTCAAGGACGATTACCGTCTGGTTTCGCTTCAATCCATCCATTAATGGTGCCCACTCCTTGACATCGTCCGGTGCTTCGAGGGAGGGCTTGCCCTTGCCCACGGATGCATCATCATCCTTCTGGACCTGTGTCTGAATCCTAGCCACAGCTTTCGATGCGGGCTCCTTCTGACCAAGGCACTTCGTAACCACTTTGCCCTCTAAGTGCTCGACCTCGCGGCTCTGTGGGGCGAATGCAACGTGAGTCAGAGACTTGCCCAGAGTTCCGCTGATCTCCAGAAGCAGAAGCTTTCCACCCCTGTCTCCATCCAAAAACGCAGTAACGGTCTTCTTCTTGGAGGCCAATTCGGCCAACTGTGGCTTTATTCCCGAGCCCATGGTGGCAATTGCGTTATTGATACCATATTTCAGCAAGTTTCGAACATCGTTCCTACCTTCAACGATAATGATTGCGTCGGACCCCTTAACATTGGGTCCGGCGGTCATCTCCTCGTAGTCGATCTCTGTACCCAAGGTGAGCACGGATCTGACCTCATCTAGGATGTTCTTCGACTCTCCCGATGCAGAGCTCACAATTCCAAGAAGTAGTTCCTTGGCTCTATCTATTACCGTGTCTCTCTTTGCAGAGCGAACGTTCTCAATCTCCTTGACTTTGATCGCTGCCTTGCAGGGACCGATTCTGTCTATGGTCTCAAGAGCAGCTCCTATTACGGCGGTTTGTACTTGATCAAGCGATGAAGATACTTCTATCTGCCCTTGTACCCGGCCCTTGTTGTTGTTTAGGTTGACATCGACGTGGCCGATGCGTCCGGTCCTTTGCAGCTTTCTAAGTTGCAACCCTTCTCCTAGCAGGCCTTCGGTTTGACCGAATATTGCTCCTACTACGTCTTTTCTTGCGACGGTCCCATCGACTCGAATTGTTGCGTGTATGACATATTTTCCTTCTGTTGACATGTTTTCATTTCTCCTTTGCCTCTCGGCCCCAAAACGGGGCCTTGCCCCCTTTTTTTCGCCATTTTGGCGGGGGGTTCGGATGGGCGCAAGGCGCCCGCGAGTAGAGCTGATTAGCAATTCTCGGGAGATAGGGGCATACATGAAGGCTCCTATCTCGGAAAATGGTCAGTTCTGGGCTCTCAGTTGCAAAGATTTTGTCCGCAATAAATGGGGTTGAATGCTTAAGTCAGAAGGCCGGCATCGAGGTGCGTGAGTGAAGCGGAGTCAGATCGGTGTAGGGTTTTCTGGAATGCGGCGAGGTTGGCACTGCGTGACGGGCAACTGTCAAACGGAGAAAAGAGAATTCTGGTGAAGCTGGCTCATGCTTTGAAACTGGATGATGACGAGCCGAAGATGATCTACGACTCGATCATCGTAGGTGGCGAACCGGAGAAGGGTGGTGTTCTAGATCACTGGGAAATGAGGATAGTGTACGGACAGGTGCTTGAGGCTATGCTGATTCACACCGACAGGTCAGATGACGTACTCTCCCAGATTGCGTATCTGCGGGGAATGTTCGGAATTGATGGGGATGAGCACAGAGCAATAGCAAGAAGCCTAGACAGGCAGCTCGAGGAGATAGTCCATAGGCCATTCATAGACGAGTTCAGAGTTCGTCTGAAAGACTCGGTTGAGAGGATGGGGGAGATTTTCGAAAACGTCAAGATTATCTCCAGGAAAGAGTAAGAATATGAGTGGGGCTGCAGTTCTAGACGAGTTCCTCACTAGCCAGCCTGCCAGTGTTCACAATTCCGAACGCAGGCTGGCCAAGTTTGTACGTGAGGCGTATCCCATAGGAGTGCCGGCTATGATCATGAAATCTAGTACGGATCGGATCGGGGAGTCTGCTGGATACTCATTCCACTTGGGAACTCCAGATGAGATTTTGAGGCTGATAGCCTCATGGCTCCTTACAGAAGCAGGAGCCGATCAGAGTGTTCTACGGAAGCTTGTGAAAAGGCTATGGAAAAGGCACGGCAGAGAGGATGTGGCACTAGCGGCACTGATTCTCGCAAACCTGGACTTCTCGAGTGAAGAGTTGGATCCTTGGGTGATACTTGCATCCAGCATCAATCAGAAGGAGCCGGCGGATGCTATTCTGCTAAGTATTGAGGAGATATTGCGGGCCGGACACCCACGTCCGACTGTGGAGATGCTGGTGTCTTGGTGCAATGGACGCATGGTGGATTCTCATCTAGCACTAATCTCGACTTACGTAGCGTTCACGAGAAGTGGAGAGTTGAATGAGGAGGTCAAGGAAATTCTAGCTGGCGTTAAAGTCCCATCCGAGGATTCTCTTCTTAGAAGAATAAAGACCAAATTAGAAGGAACGGAGCCGAAGAGCTCATTCGTAAAGGTGCTCTCTGGGGGGCATGAAGGAAAGGCTGCTGCCCT
>JAKURM010000013.1 GCA_022449945.1 Candidatus Thalassarchaeum sp.
TCGCAGTTGGGGCACCCTCAAGTGAATTGCGCTACTGAGCGAGATTAATTTGAGAAAATGTAGATGCAAGTCCCGATAAGTGAAAGAATAGATAGTCTAGCAATCCTCCTACGGCCCTTTGTGACCTTTCGGGACCGGGAAACCCGAAAGAGGATCAATGCGGAAAGGACCGAGAATCCCAGGGTTGCTAGAAATGCAGATTCGCCCGACCCCCATCTAACAGCATCAGAAGAAGCGGTTTCACTCACGGACTCGATCCCCGAATAGAGCATTGCCAGAGCGGCAATTCCAATCGCTTGACCGATAAACAACATTGGAGTTCCAGAATCCCACCTCACCGGGATCCATTTGTGTATTGACGGCCTCCAATTTTTCTGCTCTGGTTTTTCCCCGTAGGAGCTGTCATCCCGATTGGACCAACGGGAGCGAGGGGAAATCACCATGGCAGGCTCTGCCAATGGCAATTTATTGGGTTGTTGATTGGGAGAACATACTCAAGCCGTGTCCTGCACGAATAGGCATGGGTTACGTTGAGATTCTAGAGTCCTTAGCACTGGGTCTTTGTGGAATTGCAACAATCCTTTGGATGTCCATAGGAACTCTATCCAGGACAAGAGGAAGCGAAATCATGGCACAGCGTGTTATTGCCGGGATGTGCCTGATTTCAGCAGTGATGCTATTTGCCCTGCATGGATATGGCGGGGAGCTCTGGGGTTCAAGGAACATAGCAAGGCCTTTCGCAGTAATCGCTGTGATAGTTGCTCTGGCCTCGATGATGAATATCAAGGGCAAGGATGTCCAAGGAGAGGCTAATCCTCACAATATTATGAAAGCCAGAAAAGAAGAGGAGTGAGCTAGTCTGAATTCAATTTGTTATCGATGAAAGAGCGCATGTAGGCAGGCAACTCCCCATTTACAAAAATCACGTCTTGGACCTCGTCCAGTTTCATCAAAGAGTAGTATATCTGCATCGCGGTCATTGGCGTCGCGCTACACCCGGTGCATCCCCCTTCTAGTGAAATCATGATCACTCCATCCGTAGTGTCGACTACGTTGACTACGCCATCGTGAGCATCTAGAACAGCCTGCACAGGACCCACTGAATCCAGAATTAACTGCTTGTCCACCATCGTACTTCCTCGTATGCTGGTCGGGCGGGGGTCTTTCAAACAATTGCCTCTTCGGAGGCCCGTGGCGGCAGATATTCGAGTGGTCATTTTGGACCTATTAGTTGAGCGTTCGGAGTTTGGCCATGGGGGAAACCAGGAGATTTTGGCACCAATTGCCGAGTTTGGTAGTGTCGAAGTCCTGCTCTTGACGCCCCAGATGCAATCTCCAGAGGCAGGAGAAAGGGCACAAAAGGAAGGAGTCGTGAGAGTTGCCGAAGCAGATGTTCCACACTGGGATTACGATTTCCCTTTCTGGGACGAGTTGACTATGGAAATCTCTGGGAACTCAGTCTTGTTCAAGAGGATAGCAATGCCACTACATGGTGATGACCTTCTGACTTCTAGGTGGCTGGATATCTTGAGCCCGGACGCTGTCATATGCAGCGGTTCTCGCAGGAACGTCACAATGTGGGAGGAATGGATGGCTGGTGGAGCATCGATTCTAAGATGCTCATCGAACAAGGGCATCCCTACGATTGGGATATGCTTCGGACACCAGTTGCTCTGCAAGGCTCTTGGGGCCACCTTGGAGAGGGCGGAATCGTTATCCAACGGAGTGTGGGACCTGGATCTCACTGAGGAAGGGGACTGTGACGAGATTTTCTCCTCGAGAAGAAGTGGTTCTGGAAATTCCCCGGTTGTTCTTTTCACGCATCAGGATCATGTGATGACTGTTCCAGATTGCTGTAGCCTCCTAGGATCCACCGTACACAACGGGGTCACAGCAGTCAGGGTTCTGGATGAAAGGGGAGATCCCCTTCCTGCATGGGGGGTGCAATTTCACCCGGAGGCTGCGAAGGCTAGGGTAGAAAGGGCGTTCGAATGGGGACATATTACTGAAGACGATCTAGAGTCATTCAGGAGAGAACATGATGGGGCTGGCATCCTAGGTTCTTTTGCAGCTGTGGTAATGAGAAATCAGGCCTAATGCACCGTGACTGATTAGACCGTGGATTTGGATTAAATACGCGACCTAGGTCGGCGGTTCGACAGGTGAGAGTATGATTGAGAACATACCAGAAATAGGCATGGGAATGGCAGTAGTCGGTCTGGCTATTGCAATGTACCTTTACAGCCAAGTGCAGAAAATTGAGATTGAGAACGAAACGGTAGCCGACATCACAAGGCAGATTCAAGCCGGAGCAATGGCTTTCCTGAATGCTGAATACAGATATCTTAGCGTATTCATTGTCGTTGTTGCAGGGCTTCTGTTCTACGTTAATGACTTCGAGTATGAGACTCCAGCCGCCTTCCTAGCTGGCGCGATATGCAGTGTAGCTGCAGGTTACTCGGGAATGAAATCGGCAACTAGTGCCAACGGGAGGACCGCGATGGCTGCATCCAATGGAGGACAGTCAGCGGCACTGGAAGTTTCCTTCAATGGAGGAGCCGTGATGGGACTGTCTGTCGGTGGCCTAGGCCTCCTGGGAATCTCATTGATGGCCTATTGGCTAGGTACAGGAGAGGAGGTCCAGAACATAGCAGGTTTCGGGATGGGTGCCTCCTCGATTGCCCTGTTCGCTAGAGTGGGCGGAGGAATCTACACCAAAGCAGCGGACGTCGGTGCCGACCTAGTTGGAAAGGTGGAGGCGGGCATCCCAGAAGATGATCCCAGAAATCCCGGTGTGATTGCAGACAACGTAGGTGACAACGTAGGTGACGTTGCAGGAATGGGAGCAGATATCTTCGAGTCTTTCGTTGGATCCATAATTGCAGCAATGGTTATTGCACAGGCTTCCGAGAATATGGGCTCAGACTATGTCACCCTCCCCATAATGCTTGGCCTCGTAGGCTATGCAGCATCGATCGTGGGGGTTTTCAGCATGAAGGTCCTAAAGGGAGGGGATCCGGCTGCTGCTCTGCGAAATACTACCTTCATAGCGGCTGGTCTTTTCTGGGCCGGCGGATGGTTTGGAATTGACTACTTTGGCCTAGAGACAGGAACAGAGCCAATGATGGCAGTGATTGCCGGTTCAGTGGTCGGGATAGTAATTGGCCTGGTTACCGAATACTACACGGGCATTGAGGATGTTTTTGGCTTCAAGGTCAAGGCGATACCCCATATTGGCGAGATGTCTAAGACTGGCCCGGCAACAAATGCGATTGCTGGACTTTCTGTGGGGATGATGTCGACATTCTTCCCAATTCTACTTATTGCAGCGGGAATCTATTCCGCTAACTGGGCAATGATGGAAACTACCGGGGCTTCGGCGGAACACGGCCTCTATGGGATTGCAATGGCAGCAATGGGGATGCTAGCCACCGTTGGCGTCACAATGACCGTTGATGCCTACGGCCCTGTTGCGGATAATGCAGGTGGAATAGCTGAGATGAGCGAGCTGGGTTCCGAAGTAAGGGAAATCACAGACAGCCTGGATTCCATAGGCAATACCACAGCAGCAATTGGCAAAGGTTTCGCTATCGGTAGCGCAGCGCTGACTGCACTCGCTCTTTTCGCAGCATTTGGCACTGCCGCAGGACTTCAGCCAGAGGACCTTTCTCTAACGGAACCAGATGTTGTGATCGGTTTGCTAATCGGAGGCTCGCTACCATTCGTTGTTGCTGCCATGACTATGACATCTGTAGGCAAGGCGGCTAATGACATGGTAGTTGAGATCCGCCGCCAATTCGCGGAGATCGATGGCCTACTGGAAGGCCGAGAGGGAGTCAAGCCAGATAGTCAGAGGTGCGTGGAGATCTCCACGGAAGCAGCTCTGAGGGAGATGATTCTACCTGGCGTTGTCGCCGTTTCAGCCCCAATTGTGGTCGGGATGTCCTTAGGAGCAGAGGCACTCGGGGGACTCCTAGCAGGATCTCTTGTTTCTGGTGTTCTGATGGCCCTATTCATGGCAAACGCTGGAGGGGCGTGGGACAATGCCAAGAAGGCGATAGAACAGGGGCACATAGAAGGGGCTTCGAAGGGTGATTCCTCGCACGATGCCGCCGTGATTGGAGACACCATTGGAGATCCCTTCAAGGACACTAGCGGACCATCACTGAACATCCTCATCAAGCTGATGTCGATAGTTGCCGTCGTCGGTGCCTCGAGTGGCCTGTTTTGAAAGAACGAGCAATCGTCACACTCTTCATTGACGGATACGTGCGGTTGCCATGGGCGAAGTTCGAGCATTGGCTTTGGGGGTCCTCCTTCTTGCCACTTCACTGTCCGGCTGTGCCGGACTCTCTAACACTGGAGGTGGTGGTGGATCTTCGCAATCGATGGAAGTTCCTGCCTGGGAAACAGGGGACTGGTGGCTATACACATTCTCGACTCCTGACTACAGCGACGATACAGCTAGGCTCGTTGTAGCCAGCACTAGTGAGGAGGACGGTACAGCGTATATGCTAGCCATTTCAAGCCTGACTGAGGCTCGAAGGCATGCTGTCCTAAACCATAATCCGTTCCTAGGCAGGATGACCCATGACGGTCTGAGTGCGTATGAGAATGGAGTCCCGCAGCCGGTTCTTGCCTTCCCGCTGGAAGAAGGAGATTCGTGGAGTTTCACTCTGTTCTCCGTCGAGTGGTCGGCGACAGTAACAGGGATCTCGGGGAGTTCGGCGATCATTGTGGCGTCATCAACTGACGGTTCAAGACTGGACTACGTATACGATGCGGATGTAGGATTCTTTTCCTCGTTCATTTGGAAAGACTCCTCTGGTGCAGAGCAATTGAGGATGATGCTTTCCGACAGAGGCGATGGGCATTCTGGTGATGTCTACTTCGTCAGAGGGGGGGACTTGTTCGGAAACACGTGGGATGATTCTGGTACAGACTTCGAGTTCCGAGACAGCTTCCTTGTGAGTGACCACCCGAGCGATGGCGAGTGGGACGAGATGATATACTTCATTGACGCAGAGTGTGGAAGCGGTTCATCGAGTATCACGCTGACTCTCAGGGACCATCTCTCCGTCTCTGCATTGGAGAGAGTCTGGGGCCCGGGCGCCAGCGAATACGGAACCCTCGGTACCATCCCATATCCCTCTGAGGAATATACCCTCACGGCGACCTTTACTGGGGATAACTATCTCAGAATCAAGATAGCCGGCGGGATAACTAGCTCCTGGTCACTCTAGAGATACTCCAGCAGGTGGTCAGAGCCGCCAACGAAAACTGGCCCATCTCCTCTCAAATCAAAGACCACTGGGACAGTGCGGTGCCTAGTCTCGGCAACTAACTGTTCTCTCAGCCCATCATGGTGGTCGAGATTTACTTCTGTATAGGTGAGGCCGTGTGCATCTAACGTCCTCTCAGCCCTAGTGCAGTATGGGCAGATTGTCTGGGAGAAGAATAGGAAGTCCGTTTTTGCGGACTCGAGGTGCTCACGCACCTGAGACAACTGGCTCCCCTCCCTCATACCACGCCTCGGGCCTCTCACCTAGATCGCCATCGAACTCTTCCTCGTCGTCTCCGAAGCGCCCCTCTAGAACTCTGTCGACCTCGTCTGGGTCGATGAACCAGAGAAGAATCACGGTGAATAGAGTCAGAGCAGCACCGATGTACAGGCACGTGATGTAATCGAATCTCTGGGTCATTGTTCCTGTGAACAAATAGGCCATAACCGCTGAGAGATTGAACATCGACATGTAGGCTGTGAACTGAGAGCCACCGGCCTTGGAGAATGTTAGCCTCATCGCTACTGCGATGACGCATATCCAAGCTACTCCATTGATGACGGCTCGAACGC
This sequence comes from Candidatus Thalassarchaeum sp., assembly GCA_022449945.1. Taxonomy (GTDB): domain Archaea; phylum Thermoplasmatota; class Poseidoniia; order Poseidoniales; family Thalassarchaeaceae; genus UBA36. The sequence goes on from JAKURM010000013.1 coordinate 5,855, forward strand.
ATAGGTATGTGACCATGAGATTGGTGTTAGTCCAGTGGTCGCTAATCAGGGCAAGAGTAGCATTTGACAGGGCGAGCAGAGTGAAGCCGATCATCGAGATTTCTCTGACTCCGAACCTGTCCCCGAGCATCCCTCCGACGATCTGTCCGAACATCATGAAGGCGATTACTACGCCTCCCATGATTGCGTTATACTTGGTCTGTGACCACCCTGCCTCGTTGATGAATATGTCAACCACAATCGGGTCGGTGAACAAGTACAACTCCGAGAGCAGGCAGAGGAATATCAGGATGAACGAAGAGCGAGTGGAGAATCCCTTGACAATGTTGTAAGCAGTTGTAGATGCTAGAGTGGAAGCAGTAACTCGGTTTCTAATCTCAGGGATTGATGCTCCAAGCCTTTCAGCCAGAATTATCAAGGCTGAGACTAGAAGTCCCCACTTCCCGATTGACTTCATCGGAGATGCGATGTCTCCGAACGTCAGGGCCCAGTCTCCTGTATACGTGCTCGTCAGTTGGTGAATGATGGCGAATAGCCCCCAAAGCAGAAAGAATCCGATACTGAGCCATAGGACTAGAGCTGCGGGAGAGATTCTGTTCTCGTGCAGGTTGGTAGCGACCCATCGTGCTTGTGTGAACTCCTCTGGATGATCTGCTTCCCAAGGTAGAACCGCTTCTGCCTCAATCGCATCCTCAGTCTCAGCATACCAGACTTCTTCCTGCTCTTCCTTCTTGCTCCATGGGAACAGGCTGTTACTTGGCCTCTCACGCAAGAAGAGTGGTACCATCATAATCAGCACCAATAGAGGCAGTTGGACCATGATTGCTGATTTAATTCCGTAAGGAACAACTAGCATTCCAAGGACGGCTCCGCCGAAGATGATTCCACCTCTCTTGGAGGCGAACATTAGTCCATTCACAGTGGCTACTTCATCCGGCTCGAGGATGTCCACAGCCAGCGCATCTACGCTGACATCCTGTAAAGATGAGAACAGATTATGGATGAACAGCAGTATGGTGGCTAGTTGAATTGAAGCAACTAGATCTGGTACCAACAGCAAGGTAGCGAGGGAGAGGATCATCCCAGTCTCGGCAAACAGAACCCAAGGTCGTCTAACTCCGTATCGTGGGAAAGTCACCATGTCGATGACCGGGCCCCAGATGAACTTGAATGTCCAGGGAAGGTAGACGGTAGCGAACAGCAAGGCAATCTGCTCAACCGCTATTCCATTGGTCACGAGGAAGGCGACGAAGGCCACGTTAGCGAAGCCGGAAGGCAGACCTTGTGCGACATAGAGGATACACAGAGCGATGGTTCTCGATGCCTTGTTCTCAGTCAGTGCCTCGCCGTTACGAAGACCTCTGACGAATGCGACAAATGTGTGGATGAATGCCATTATTCCACCAATGATGGACCCTACGAAGAAGGACATGATGGGATTTCCACTGCTACTAGTTCGGACATCAGCTTGTAGTGCTTCACCAACAGGTATGAAGCTCAAATCTGGTTTTGGTTTTCGTATGGCGGCCAAGAACTTCCTGTCCCACCTCTCAGTGATCATGATGAAGCCAAGCAGAGCCAACGCAAATGCAAAGGGCACAAAGAACACCCATGAGCCCATAGAGGTCAGGCCCTCTAACGCTCCTGATGCAGACTGACCGTCGATGAGTACAACTCTTCGGGCATCAATTGGAGAGATGCTGTCCTCTGAGATGGCCAGCCTGGCATAGATCGTTGAATTTCCAGATTCAGTGTGAGGATCTAGTTTGACTCTCCAGGTCGCCCAGTCACCATTCTTCGACAGATCTGCGGCACCCTTCCATTCACCTCCACCAACCTTGACCTCTACGACACCCAGCCCGGGTGCACCACCTGATGAGGTTCCGGCGATGTAGCTCTCATTGCCGACTTCTTGTAGCGTCTCCAGGTCCATCGAGACATTGAGTGAGCGGTCTATGCTGCCTGCAGCCTCTACGAATGCCACCGGGTCGGCTTGGCCATATCCGAACTCGTTGTCGGGACGCGTCTCTAGAAGACTGCAGTCATTGAAGCCGGGATCATCCAGAAGCTGGATTTCACGTTCGATTGAGTGGGCACCAATGATATCCTTGAACTCGGTCGGGGTGATATCCGGGTTGGCCTGAACCATGAGGGCTGCTATTCCAGCCATCAGGGGAGTCGCCATGCTGGTGCCGGACTTGCTGGTATAGCCGTCTTGGGTTGCAGCGTCCGGTGCCATGATGCTGGAGCCGATTGTTGCGACATCCGGCTTGACCCGAAGGTCAGATGTGTATCCCCTGCTACTGTAGATGGCCAGTCCGAGATCCTTGTCCAGACTAGCCACAGTCACCGGCAGTCTGGCATCGCCTGGGCTGTCGATGGTATTGCAACCGGCTAGGGTTATCCCTCCCAGTTCGTTTCCAGCTGATAGGGTGGTGATGATTCCCGCTTCCACGACCATGTCCATCTGGCGGCTCCATGCCGAGTTTCCGTCGTTGTCGACGTGAATTTCGAACTGCTGTTCGCCCAGGGAGGAGGTTACGATGTCAATTCCGTACTTTTCCATGTTATCGATGGCCCACTGGGCACCTTGCATAACGTCCTCGATATCGCCGTCACAGCAGCCCAGGATGTTGATCAGGTAGGCCCCAGGTGCTGCACCGACATATCTGAGTCCGGTTTCTGGTTCGGTCTGGCCCCCTCCAGTTCCTGCAGCGATTCCGGCTACGTGAGTCCCGTGCGTTCCCGAGTCGTAGGAGGTCGAGGGATCCTGTTCCTCGTCTGTGAATACCGCATCGTAGAAGGCGATAATCTTGGGGTCGCAGTCGGATGGGATGGGGTCTGGGTCGGGATCAAGGGGATCGGGTTCTGGCGGGTCATCGAGGCACGTGAATGGGTCATCATCCATATCATTGAGTCCCTCATGGTCCCCCCTGACTCCCGTGTCGAGCACTGCGATAACTGAGCCGGTGCCATCGAACCCGAAGTCCTGCCAGACCGAATCGACTCCCATGTTGGGAACGGCTTGGTGCATATTTGTCTCGGCAAGTCCAAGATCCTCGATCATGACAACTCCGGGGAGTGCCCTTATTCCCTCGGGATCCAATATTGATTCAATTGGTGCTGTAGCAGACAGGGTATCCAGGTAACTGAAGCGAAATGTTACTTCGACTCCTACGGATTCAAGGGCTTCAATATCAGCATCGGATGGATGGTGGTCGTAGTCAACGAAAATCCGTGCATGGTCCTCTGATGCCCTCCTCCACCAATCTCGCTGGGTCTCTTCGGGTTGTTCGATTAGCCACTCGAGCCTGTCATCAAGTGAGTTGGCGTCCTTGTCTCGACTCCAGTGTTCCCACCATTTCGAGTGGATTTCAAGCTCAACGCTTGGATGCCAATTGCCATCTGCATCGAATCCCCCCCGAGTGTTATGACTTGGAGTGATGGAGGATGCTGCTATGGGTGCAAAAATGACCAGTGTCATCAGGAGTGCCAAGCTGCCCCTGCGTGCGCTCATGGCCCTTCGGGCCATTGGTCATGTTTGAGGATTAGGACGGGGCTATTCACCAGTAATCTCCAATCCCTGCTCCTCGTAGTCCCAGTCGATTACCTGCCATCCTGCTACCTCAACAGAAGATTGCACTGCCTCCATGGAGTTCGGATTGCAAAGCAGTACTGCGCCCCCACCCCCACCAGCACCTAGGGCCTTCCATGCAGACAATGAGCCGTTTGCAATTAGTGGGCCTACAACACTCCGGAATGGGTCGTGAATCGAGTTATCGATAGAGTCCACGCCCTTACAAACTTCCCTCATGGAGTCTACGACCATGTCCCTTCTATCGAGTTGGAGCCCATTTGCCATTGGCCTTGCTGCAGCTCTAATCCTGTGAAGTCCATCGATTACAGATTGGTCGCCCTCAGAGTACCTCTTCCAGACTTTTTCCTGCATGTCGCCGGAGTTCCTACTTTCTCCGGAATACACCAGCAGAAGGTGCTTATGTAACCACATTTTTGCCGATCTAATAGGTTCGAATGGCATTATTTCCACGGATTCACCAATGAAAAGAAGGTGGTTGAAGCCCCCTCTAGCAGAGGCCCAATGGTCTTGCCTTCCGCAAATCATACCCTCTCTTGATTCCAAATCGAAGGCCATCTCTGCAATTTCTTCCTGGTTTACAATGGCATTGGGTTCTGACAGGAGGCCGGAGATTGCTACATTCATTGCACTACTAGTCCCCAGCCCAGATCCCCTGGGAGTATCGAACGCCAATTCGAAATCGTCCGGCTTCGAGTCCTTGCCAATTGTTGCTCGGACCCTCTTATTGATCGCGAAATTCACCACTTCGCCTCCAAAATCCCTTGGATATGGGCCTACATCGGTCCAACCCCCTGCCAAATCAACTCGAACTGGGGCCGATGCCTGTCTCGTTTCTCCCATGGCCCTGGCATGGTTGTGGGAGCCATCATTGATACTGGGACCGAAAATAACGGGTACTTGTGACCCCTCCGGACATCATGGACCCGAGCGTGGAGGCCGCAGTTGACGCTTTCGCAAGGGGTGAGCCTGTGATGATTTTCGACTCAGCATTTCGCGAGAGAGAAACTGATCTACTCTGGCCTTCTACAGCGGCTTCTCCCGAAGTGATGAGGAGGCTGAGAAAGGACTGCGGTGGCCTTCTTTTTCTTGCCATTGGGAACGAGGTAGGGGAGATATTCGGCCTTCCCTGGCTACAAGACATCCACACGCACCCCTCACTTTTGGAAGAAAATCCAGTACTGGGGCACCTAATCACCAATGACCTCCAGTATGACAATAGATCGGCCTTCACACTGTCATTGAATCATAGGGACACCTATACTGGAATCACTGACAGGGACAGATCCCTAACAACAAGGAGGTTCGGCGAACTGGCAATGGAGGTACTTGATGGGCAGATGGGGCATGAGGAGGCGATTTCTGCATTGGGTTCAGAGTTTAGGACTCCTGGCCATATTCCAGTGTGCAGGGAGTCACCCGGTGGTTTGGCTAGTCGGCAGGGGCACACCGAACTAGCTGTAGCGATTGCAAGGTTGGCAGGACTAGTCCCCTGCACCATTGGAGCAGAGATGCTTGAGTCTGATGGAGATGGTGCGCTTTCAGTTGATGATGCAATGAGGTATGCTTTCGAACATGGAGTTCCAATGATTACCGGAGAAGAAATCACTTCTGCCATGGATGAAAAAGATTAGGCGGGGTTTGACCTAGGAGTTCAGAACATGGTTCGAGTGATGGCAGTCGGAATCTTCGACCTTCTGCATGCAGGGCATCTACATTACGTCGAACAAGCCAAATCCCTAGGTGACGAGCTTGTTGTAGTAATAGCTCATGATGAGACGGTTAGAAGGCAGAAGCATGAGCCAGTTACTGGACAAGAGCTTCGTCGAAGGATGGTTGAAGGTTTGAAACCAGTAGATGAGGCGATTGTGGGAAATCCTCCCGGAGTTCCAATATTTGAGATATTGAAGGCTGTTAAGCCTGATCTGATTGCCCTAGGATACGATCAGAAGCACTCCATTGATGCCATCAAGGATGGATTGGAGAATCATGGTTTCGGGCATGTCAAAGTAACAAGAGTCGAGGGGCTTTCGGACGATCTCGACGGAACTAGGAAAATTATTGCCAGAATCCTCGATCTATGGCCTGGTTCGGAAGGCGGCCCATACGAGGAGGACTAGGATGTACACTGGCATAGTCGCCGGCACTGCGCCAGTAGTAGCAATAGAAGTGAAAGAAGGGGCTCGCAAACTCACGATTGACCTAGGAGGATACTTGGAAGGTCTCGAAGTAGGTGCTAGCGTGGCAATAGACGGAGTTTGCATGACCGTAGTTTCAATCGATGGGAGGGATGTCGTCTTTGATGCAATCGATGAGACGCTAGAGAGGACTACGCTAGGTCAAGTATTGGAAGGCGGAGTAGTAAATGTTGAGCGTTCGCTGAAAGTTGGGGACGAACTAGGAGGCCATATCCTATCGGGACACGTGATTACAACGGCGAGAATCACAGATAGAAAGTCTAGAGGAGAGGGGTTGGACATCCGGGTTGAGAATCCGGAGCGCGTACGCCCATTCGTGATGGAGAAGGGTTTCATTGCCATCGATGGCATGTCCCTAACTATCGGCGAAGTATCGGATGACACCTTTGCACTACATATCATTCCAGAGACGATGAGAGTCACAACAATAGGCCAAAAGGAAGTAGGAAGCATGGTCAATATTGAGATTGATTCAAGGACCCAGGCAATAGTAGAGACGATGATGAGGAAAATGGGGGGGGATTCTTGAACCTGGGAATAGTGTGCGGCTCGTTTCACCGTGAAGAGGTAGAGAAAATGCTTCAGTTTGCCAGGGACGAGGCGGTCTCAAAGAACTGGGATGTGACGGACGTAGCATGGGTTCCAGGTTCTATGGAAGCCCCTCTTGCACTGGATAGAATGCTCCAGCAAGAGGAGATACATGGCGCAGTAGTATTGGGAATTATCGAGCGTGGAGAAACCGATCACGGCCTAGTTATGGGTCAATCCGTCACTGGAGCTGTGATCGAGCTGCAGATCAAGCATAACAAGCCAATTGGGCTTGGAATCATCGGACCGGGAGCAGAGCCTGAGCACGTTGGTCCAAGGCTCGAGCCGCATGCCCGTGCCGCCGTCGGTGCGGTTGCAGCTATGGCTGAATAGATGCTACTGACCTGGGAGCCGGAAGTCACCTAGATCTGCATTGGCTATCTCATCCATCTCTTCTACGGTAATCAAAGGGGTTAACTTTCCGTTGAAGACTCCAGAAGCACCTACTGCTAACGAGAATGCGGTAATTTTGATGTTGTCTGGCACATCCATGATACACATGAAATCAGTCTGTCCATAGCACCAATAGTATGCCTCCAATGTTCCTCCGAAGGACTCAGCAATCCTTTCGGCTTCATCCCTGCGGGCGGTTCCCCCTTCCTTTAGAACACCAGCAGCGCCTTCAGCAGTATAGCTTCCCGAATACATGAATTTGGGCATGATTGCGGAGTTTAGTGGAGTGTATATTACGGTTACCCCCCGAAAAAGTAGACAAAGATTTCCAACTGAGCACTCTCAAGATTGAAGAGATGCCGTGCACCTCGTTACCACTATGGGCGAGGATGTCAGAAGCGTCATCATCATTGGCTCGGGGCCAGCGGGCTACACTGCAGGCCTGTATTCGGCCAGGGGATTGCTTGAACCCCTGATGTTTGCTGGCTATATGTCGGGAGGGCAGCTAATGCTAACCTCTGATGTCGAAAACTTCCCGGGTTATCCCCAAGGAGTAGAGGGTCCCGCAATGATGATCCACATGAGGGAGCAAGCAGAGCGGTTCGGATTGGAAGTTCATGACAAGAACGTTGAGAGAGTAGATCTCTCGGAAAGGCCCTTTCGTGTTTGGGTAGAAGGGGAAGAGTTCAGGGCAGAGAGCTTGATTATTTGTACCGGTGCAGAGGCGATTTGGCTTGGAGCAGAGGGCGAAGAAGAGCAGAAAGGAAGGGGCATCTCAACATGCGCGACTTGTGATGGGGCATTCTTCAGAGCTGAGGAGATACTTGTCATTGGAGGGGGTGACTCTGCAATGGAAGAGGCAACATTCCTGACTAGATTCGCGAGCAAGGTTACAATCATCCACAGACGAGATGTTTTCAGGGCATCCAAGGTGATGTACGAGAGGGCATCTGAACATCCAAAAATCGAGATCAAGACCTTCAGACAGGTGAAGAAGTGGCTTGCGAATGAGGAGGGCCTTACTGGGGCAATACTGGAAGATCCAAGAGACGGCTCAGAAGAAGAAATTAGTTGCTCTGGGGCATTCATTGCAATCGGACACAAACCAATTACTGACTTCCTAGAGGGGCAATTGGAAACCGACGATGAGGGTTACCTCGTTCACAGCAGCAATACTATGACAAGCGCACCGGGAGTTTTCGCAGCTGGAGACGTAGTCGATAAGAGGTACCGTCAAGCAATTACTGCTGCAGGGATGGGCTGTCAGGCGGCTATTGACTCGGAAAGGTGGCTAGAAGACCAGCACTGAAACTCGAATGGACCGAATAACCCATTTCCCTGACCCCACCTGGAGGCTCCATGGCTAATGGGCTGAGTCGCGAGCAGCGCGATAGGTATGCGAGGCATCTGGCCCTGCCAGATGTAGGTGAAGATGGGCAATTGTCTCTGCTAAAATCGTCGGTACTTGTTGTGGGTGCTGGTGGTCTTGGCTCTCCTGCAATCCTATACTTGGCAGCAGCGGGAGTAGGAAGAATAGGAGTAATCGACTTCGACTCAGTTAGCCTATCAAATCTGCAAAGGCAGGTCATTCATTCTACTGGATCAATTGGCGAATCCAAAGTTGGCTCCGCCGCAAAGAGGATATCGGGCCTAAACCCGGATGTTGAAGTGATTGAGATTGAACAGAGGCTAACTAATGAGAATGCGATTGGGGTGATAGAAAATTTCGATCTAGTTATTGACGGGACGGATAATTTCGAAACTAGATACTTGATTGGAGACGCATGTGAGGCATTGGGGAAGCCTTGGGTTTTCGGCAGCATCCACAGGTTCGATGGGCAAGTTTCGTCGTTCAATTACAATAATGGTCCAAATTACCGAGACCTGTTTCCCGAGCCCCCGCCTGCTGAACTGGCTCCAAACTGTGCAGAGGCGGGAGTATTGGGCGTCCTCCCGGGAATTGTTGGAACAATACAAGCTACTGAGGCAATAAAGATGATTTTGGGAGTTGGTGAAATTCTATCTGGTAAATTGTTGACAATCGATGCAAGGAATATGGAGATGCGGGCACTATCTTTCAAGTCAGATTCTACTAGAAAAAGAGCTAGTTTAGTGGATATTGAACAAAAAACTAGATTTTCTGAGATTTCTCCTCTTGAATTCGTAAACCGTTCTAAAGAGGGATGGAGTCCATTCCTATTGGATGTCCGTAGATCTGATGAAGAAGAAATTGTGAAATTGGAAGGAACAGATTTGCGTATCCAGCACCTGCAAGTCCACACCAGGCTAGATGAAATTCCCAAGGATCAGGAAGTCGTGATTTACTGTAGAGTTGGCGGAAGGTCTGCTGCAGTCGCTAGATTCCTTGTAGAATCAGGATGGTCGTCTGGCAATGTGTACAACCTATCCGGAGGAATTCACGAATGGTCCGATACAGTAGATTCTTCAATAATTAAGTATTAATTGTGGTAAAATAAGTATTAGAATACTGTTTAATTGTGGTATTTATTCGAAAAATCCTTCGATATTTATAATTATTTACATAATTTGTCATATTTGTGGCATTATGTTATTCAGTAAACCGAATAATTGTTGTACTAATTCCTCTAGGAATGCCCATGGCAAGAGGTCGGCAGGGAATATGGAAGTGCCCCCAGTGCAGACACCATCAGACCTGGAAAACAAGATCTAGGGATTCGATGAAACTGGATAGGAGATGTGAGAAGTGTAGCGAAAGGGCCAGGGTAACCATAGATCGTTCGGAAAGTGGGAAGGGGCGAGAAAGAAAGGTGGACATATGGGAAAGGCCACTATCAATTAGTCCTGAAGACCTATCGGAGGAGGCAAATAGAAGGAATTCTGATACAGGAAATAGGATTTACAGCATCGATGGGGAAACCCCCAATCCTTTCCAAACAGAATCACCGGCAGACCTCCCCCCAATATGGGGAGCGGGTTGGTGGCCAGAACAAGCATTGGATTTTCCAACTCCAATTGTTCAGAAAATGGCTCGGGAAGATATATTGCGTTTTGTTGCAGAGCGACATGATGGTTATCTCGGACTGGTTTCGGAGTGCTGGGATTCGATCGAAAATGGAAATCGACTGGATGGCTCCGAATTTCATGAGTTTTCGGGGCTATTGCTGAAATCTATTGAGAATCGACTATCCGAAAGGTTGCTTGATCCAAAGTTTGCCCCATTGATCCGAGGAGAAATAATCCCTATGAGAAAGGGGGAGTTGTACCTAGGCAGGAGGGGGGCAAGGTTACTAATCGATCTAGCACTATGCCTCAGAAGAATTGCTTACCATGCTTCAATAACACTGGAACGAAGGAAAGACTGGCAAAGATGGATGACTCGTACCAGACTTGTGGATGAGCAACTCAAGGATCTGTTCTCCACGGGCCTTCCCACTCCAGATGGGGGTAACTTCGGAGGAAAGGGATTCAGATCTACCTGGCAAGAGGCAGTTGTTGCCTGTGCATCATCTCTACGGAGGTCGGTCGATCTTTCCCCTGCTGACAGAGAGAGGGCGGACATTGTAGCCCCAATGATCCGTGATGTCGGCCTGGCAATTGCAATGGGTCAGACGCCTATCGAAATATTCTCGGCCCAAATGGGGAAGTCTGATTCGTACATGGATGGGGGAAATCCAGGTTGTGGTGGAAGAGACCTGCACATTGGCAACTGGGAAAAGGGGATTATGCCCCCTACGGCCCCCCTCCCAATAGCAAGTGCAACTACAACTGGTGTGGCGTTGGCTGCAAAGAGACTGGGTATTGACCGTTTCCACCTAGCACCCGTGGGAGAGGGATGCAGCAGCAGTGGAGAGTTCTGGGAGGCGATGAACTTCGCAGGAGCCAGGGGACTGCCGATTTGCTACATGATTCAGAATAATCAAATTGCCCTAGATACATTCGCATCGGGGCAATCTGGAGCTGAGACGTTCGGGGACAAAGGGCATGCAATGGGCCTGCCTTCGTGGACGATAGATGGCTCCGATCCTGCCATGTTCTACTGCTCAACTTCTGTAGCAAGAGAATTCGCAATAGGTGGAGGGGGGGCCACTTTGATTCACGTCGAGACGATGCGCGGCTGCGGGCATGCCCATCATCACGACGACCTTTACCTTGGAGCATCCAGCGGGAACCCGCCCGGGTATGTTGATCGAGGGTTGCTAACATATTGGGCCGAAAAAGACCCGGTTCCCAATCATCGGGAGCTCCTGATCCATCTTGGAACGGACGAAGAAGAAATCCGGAAGATGGAGGAAACGGAAGAGGCAATGGTGGAAATGGCGAGGACGGAGGTCGAGGGAATGGAATGGCCGGAAGGGCATACAGTGACCAGGGGGGTCACTTCACTCCATGACGCCCCCACACACGAGCAGCAACTTTCGAGGATTGAGTCGGGTTCGAATAAGGAGGGGCCTATACTCAAGCTTGGAGAGATTTCAATCGAATTCTCAGACTCCCCCAAATCTTGGTCATACAGCAAAGCCATCCAAAACGGAATGGCAGCGCTAGCAGAGAATTATGGTGATGAGGTTGTTTTCATGGGAGAAGACATGGAAATTGCTGGTGCATTTGGAATGAATCTTCCCCTAAAGGCAAGGGGGCATCAGGATAAGTTGCTGGACATGCCCTTATCTGAATCCATCATCGTGCATTCGGCTACTGGGGCTGCTCTTGGAGGAATGAGGCCGATGGCCGAGATCCAATTCGGAGGGTTCGCGGCCCTTGCCATGAACCCAATAGTCAACAACGCGGCACAACTGAGATGGAGATGGGGTGCAGAAGTCCCAATGACGATTAGGATTCCGCTGGGAGCAAAGACTCGGAGTGGACCATTTCATGCAAACATGATTGAATCGTGGTTTGCCAATGATCCGGGATTGGTGATTGTCGCACCAAGCATTCCCCAAGATGCATATGACCTTCTGGTTGAATCTCATGCACTTCCAGATCCGGTAATTTACCTAGAGCACATTGGGCTATACGGGCTTAGAGGTGGCAAAACCGGATGGGGGACTTCGATAAACCAAATTGTAGACGAAAGAAGAGTTCACGAGAACCTTAGCCAAGGAAGGAGTTCAATTGGAAAGGCGAGAGTTGTTCGTGGAGGTAGGGACCTAACCATTGTAACTTGGGGGGCCATGGTCCATGTAGCCTTAGAGGCGGCAAAGATTTCTGCCAAAAATGGAATCGAAGTTGAAATAATTGACCTCCGAACAATCATCCCAATGGATTCGGAAACGTGTGTTAATTCTGTACTTCGGACGGGAAAACTGCTAGTTCTGCAGGAAGCACAGTGGACCGGAGGGGTGGGGCACACAGTCAGTAGTAGGATCATCGAGGAGGCTTTCTGGAGTCTGGAGGCCCCGCCAGTTGTAATTGGGGCACTGGATACCCCCGTCCCATTCTCTCCGACCTTAGAGGATCATACCGTTCCGAAGGCAGCACTAGTTGCACGGCACGTTGAGAGGGCGTGCAAAAATTTACAATAATTCGACCAAAGAGTCATCAGTAATTCTTCGCCGGGGATAACTGTGGATGAGTCGTTTCTAGATGTAGTATATGTGCTGGTTGGGTTCATTTTCCTAATGTCTGGAGGAGAGGGCCTAGTACAGGGAGCAGTCAGAATTTCGGGAAAGTTGCAGGTCCCCCCTCTACTTGTTGGTTTCACAGTAGTAGCAGTGGGGACCTCCTTGCCTGAGCTTGCAGTGGCCTTGCAGGCTGTAGGCCAGGGGGCTGAAGATATAGCAGTCGGAAGTGTTCTTGGATCAAATGTTGCGAACGTGATGCTTGTTCTTGGAAGTGCTGCATTGCTGGGTGCTTGCTCTGAACCCGACAAAGGGATTGGTAGAGATTCGATAGCAGTAATTTTGGCCACCCTATTCCTACTTGTCTTCGTAATGAATGGGGAAATACCCCTCCTTGGAGGGATTGCAATGGTTGCGTGCCTAGTTGGATACTACTGGTATGCATACATGGATGCGAGAAAAACAGGGGAGAGGATAGACTTGGTTGACTCGTGGCTTCCAGACAAAGTCACGCTGGCAGTGCCATCGTGCATCATCGGGGGGGCTTTGATTTGGCAGGGAGCGATTCTCCTAGTCGAAGGAGCCACTGGAATAGCAACTAGGTACAACATTCCAGAAGATGTAATCGGCTTATCCATTGTTGCTCTAGGCACTTCTCTACCTGAGCTTGCAGTAACATTGGTAGCAGGACTAAGGGGGCAAGGGGGAGTTGCAATCGGCAATGTATTAGGTTCGAATGTGATGAATATTCTTGGGATCCTGGGTACGGCAGCAATTTACGCACCAGGGGCCGGTCTGATGATAGCATCTGAGTTTGCACAGAGGGATATCTGGGTAGTTTTAGCCACATCTGGGTTCATCTCCTGGATGCTACTAACTGATAGGGAAATAAGCAAAAACATCGGCATGGGGATGATTTTCTCTTATCTGGCATACATGTCCTACCTGTTGTATGTGGGTGTTCTATAGCACTATTACCTACCTCCCACACCCATTTCCGTGACTCGTATTGGTTGTGTGGTCCTAGCCGCAGGATTCAGCAATAGGCTAGGTGAAGAAAAGGCCCTACTGGAAACGGGTGATGGGGCCCTTGTTGGATGGATTACCAAAAGGCTATCCAACCAAGGGATTCATCCAGTTGTTGTGACGAGAGGGGATATTCTGAATGAAGTTGAAGAGGCCGTAAAGCCATGCAATGTATTTGTGAATCCGAGCCCCGAGAAAGGGAGGACTGGAAGTATAAAAATTGGGATTTCTGCGCTTGACGAGATTTCTGAAGATGGATACAGACTTATCGTGGTTCCAGTTGACAGGCCCGGTTTCTCTGACTCTACAATTTCCAAGTTGACCGGGTCAATGATTTCGTGCTGCCCATCTAGAGGCGGAAGAGGCGGGCATCCCATATTACTCTCTGAGGGGGATGTAGAGATTGTCAGAAATGCGCCTAAAGAGTCTTCCCTTAGGTCATTGGTTGAGTCAGAAAAATTCGAAGTTGGGGACCCCTTCCTTCACTTGAACGTTGATACGCAAAAGGATATGGAAGATTTCAAATCGCTAATGGACCTATACAGTAACACATCGTATTGAGAAGATATTTAGGAAAGGGGTTTGACGCCGATACGTGGATATAATTTCCCTAATTGATGGTTATGGGCCAATAGAGCAATCTCTGATTGCCGGACTATTCACATGGTTCATGACTGCAGCAGGGGCTGGACTTGTATTCTTCTTTCGGGATATAGACAGGAAGGTCCTCGATGGAATGCTTGGATTTGCAGCAGGAGTGATGATTGCAGCAAGCTGCTTCGGACTACTAGGGCCAGCAATTGACCAAACTAGCGGAGAGGGGCTTGTCAAGGTCCTACCTGCAGCAATTGGATTTGTTCTCGGTGGGATATGCATGCGATTAATTGACGCCTACCTTCCACACCTCCACCCGGGTGCTCCACCCGAAGAAACTGAAGGAGTGAAGACAACATGGCACAGGAGCAAGCTGTTGATTGCAGCGATTACTCTGCACAATGTCCCAGAGGGGCTGGCGGTCGGGGTTGCATTTGGAGCAGCAGCATCGGGGGAGAGCCTTGGGGCTGCCGTTGCACTAGCAATAGGGATCGGGATTCAGAACTTTCCAGAAGGGGCTGCAGTTTCGGTCCCTCTGAGAAGAGAGGGTTTGTCCGTTCGAGAGAGTTTCTGGTGGGGGCAACTTTCCGCATTAGTTGAGCCTGTTGCGGCCGTTTTGGGCGCGGCGGCAATAATCTACATGACACCGATTTTGCCCTATGCACTCTCTTTCGCTGCAGGTGCTATGATATTCGTCGTAGTCGAGGAGTTGGTTCCCGAGGCCCATAGAGGCAAGAATGGAGACATAGCGACAATGGGAGTAATGTTGGGATTTACCATAATGATGGTCCTAGATGTTGCCCTAGGTTAGTGAGCGCAATACCAAAGGCGGGTGCCTTCTCTCGTGACCCGTGACCAAGCCTGTACTGACCTGGGTCCTAGATAGGCTAGACAGAGGTGAGAAGGTAGCTATGGCCTCAGTAATAGAAGCTAGTGGAAGCGTTCCGGGCAAGCCAGGGGCAAGAATGGCAATTTCTTCAAATGGAAAAAGATTCGGTACCGTGGGAGGCGCTGGACTAGAACTGAGGATTGAGGACGGGCTTAGAAAAATGCTCAACGGAGGAGACGGATACTCGAGAAAAAGAGGAGGGAGGGTGGAGGTTTTCCTACTCCACAAAGATGGGAAGAGAAAAGAAGTGACGCCATTGGACAGCCTATGTGGCGGCAAGGTTACTGTTGCAATGGAGGTCCTAATCCCTATGCCCCATGTGCTGATAGTCGGAGGGGGTCACGTCGGAAGATGTATCGCGATTGTCTGCGACACAATGGGTTGGTCTCACAGCGTTTTCGATGTTAGGGAAGAATATGCAAACGAGGATAGGTTCCCATTCGCAACAGAATTGCACACGGACAATGTAGAGGGGTTCCTAGCCAGTGAAGACAGGGATTCATTGGAGAGATTCTCCGACGTACTATTGTTGGGTCACGATTGGGCAGTAGACGAGGATTTCCTAATTCGAGTCCTGAAGGAAAGAGGCAATGGAAGGAGGCCGAGGATAGGAGCAATCGGTTCTAAGTCGAAATGGAAGTCTTTCAGTAAATCTGCAATAGGAGCAGGGATTGCCGAGGATGATATTGGGTCAGTTAGATGCCCAATAGGGCTACAGATTGGAGCTGATTCTCCAGAAGAAATTGCCTTGGCTGTGTGTTCGGAGATTCTTTCACTGGAAAAAGTGGTCAATACCCACGAAGACTGAAATCGGGTCACAATCCCGGAAAATCATGAGGTTGGTTCCAGCGTTGCTGACACTTCTGGTTGTATTGGCGTCCATTAGTGGCTGCCTATCGGGGGACAGCAGTGGAGATTTGGCACCAGAGCCACAGGAGAAAGGGTTTGGATCATTCAGTGTTGTAGCGCCAATAGACACCGGGATCAACGTCTACCACAATCACTTCTTGATGAATGAGTCTTACCCACCGTGGCTACTTGAGCAACTGGGAGTCAACATTGTCTGCGAGATTAGTACAAATGGGACATGGCAGGAACGCTATGATGCTGACAAAGAGGTTTGCTGGGACCAAATCGAAGCAGGAGATATTGTTTGGTTCAAGGGGACGAGGATAATTGGAACTAGTCCAGATGATGATACCGATATCCCAATCCTTGATGACCCCCAAGATGGGCACGGCACGGCTGTGACAGGAGCAGTGCTGAATGCGAATCCTGATGCTGTAATCTTCTTTGTTGAGGGTTTCAGTGACGCTGCTGTGCTAGCAGCAGCAAATCAGCCGCTAGTTGACATAATCACTACCAGTTTTGGGCCTATTCTATCCATCCCAGTCCCAGGAATTGAGGATGCAACCAAAGTTGCAGTGGTCCAGAAGAAGAAGATCCACACCGGGGCGGCAGACAATTCACCGTCACCTGCAGTTCAAGACTCCACCGCTGGCCCTCCATGGAGCATAGGAATTTCCGGATATGCGGAGGAGGATGACGATCAGAAAGAAACCATGAGTGGGTCATACCCCGACGTTGCTGCGGATTGGACTCAAGTATTACCGAACCACGATGACATAGATGGATATCATCAGACATCCGGGACCTCTTTTGCAACACCGAGAACCGCAGGACTACTGTCTGAAGTTCTAGAGTCACTGAGGTCGGAGTTTGGCGACCCTTCTTCTGGTGCAGATCCCGATTCAAGGTCTGGGATGCTCGTAAACAGCACTAATTTCACCCTCTCCAATGATGAGCTAAGAGATGCCCTGAACCTTTCAGCCTGGTATCCCTCATTTTCCACATGGGAGCCGCTTTCTGGGACTACTCCAGTATCGCCGATTTTGCCATGCACTCAACTCGGATGGGGCGTGATCAATGAAAGCAACGTTCTTCCGATCACAGAGCACCTAAATGGGACTGCAACAATTCCACAGAGACCTAGTGACGTAGTAATGTGCATGGAAACAAACCAAGCAATCAGAGAAGCGTACTGGGGTTGAAAATTCGACGAGTTCAATATCAATGAACATCTGCGGCAGGCATGAGGAAGGTCCTCCTTAGGTGGAAGGTTGACTCCCTTAGTGGTCTAGAGGAAATAGGCAGACTCCTGGAGATTGCAAAGAGGATTGAAGTCATTGGGCATTTGTCCTTGGGCGAGGATGGAGTAACACAACTAGTGGAGTTGAACCTCCAACCCGGACATGAGATTACCGAGATTTCTGATTTGAAGAACTTCGAATTATTAGAAAAACACGAGGAGGACGAAAATGGGATTTTGGCCAGTATATTATGCACTCACCCATTCGCCAAAACTGCAATTGAGCTCTCTAACATTTACGTTTACCCACCCTATGGAATTGACTCGGAAAGAGGAATGGAGATTAGGATGTACGGACTCTCGGATTCCATTCGGAGATTCGTTGGGCTGGTAAAGGCAGTAATGCCACCGGACAGTATCAGCGTCCAGACTTTCAAGGCCAATGGCGAATCGGAATACGAATTCCTAACCGAAAAGCAGAGAGAGGTATTGGAGCTCGCTGTTAGGAGGGGTTACTATGACGATGGTTCGGAAGTCACCCTAAAGCAACTGGCCGACGAGATGGGCATAGCAAGAAGTACCATCGGAGAGCACCTCAAAAGAGTCGAGTCTGAGATCATGAAGAGGGCGGGCGAGAGGCTTCCATAGACGCCGGCAATTCAAACCGAATGCGCAAAGCATGACGCGGTGTGTGTGGGTGTAACATGGTGCAGTTCCGGTTACCTATGCTTCCAAATCCTGGAGAAGTGGACTGGGGCGCGAGTGTGAATGGGGTAGACTTCTCCATACCAATTGAGAGTAACGCGATTCTTCTAGATGTGTTGCGGGATCGAGTTGGAAGCCTGGGGACCAAAAGAGGTTGTGACATGGGGACTTGTGGGTGCTGCTCAGTTCTGATTGACGGAGAGCCTAGGTTGTCCTGCCTAACTCTAGCTTCTGAAGTCAGGGGGACAAGTATCACCACCGTGGAGGGTCTTGCTGATGGCCATCACCTTCATCCTATTCAGGAAACTTTCACCGAGTATGGAGGTAGTCAATGCGGATTCTGTACACCTGGGTTCCTTGTAGTAATTTCAGCCCTCCTAGAGGAGAATCAGAAACCTTCTGATCAAGAAATAAAGGCAGCAATTGAAGGCAACCTTTGTCGGTGCACAGGATTCCAACAGATTGTTGATTCCGTCCGAGCAGCTTCTGAAATTCTAGTTTCGGGGATTGATGTCGAAGACTCGACGGCCCCCAAGAGTGACCCGCATCCTGGTTTCGAGGAGGGTTCGTGATGGGTTCAAAGAAGGAAAACAAGGAGATGGTTGGATACAGGCAGCAACCAGGAAAATTACCATTCTCGAAGCCTGGTTCTGGTGGAAGCTCAAGATTCTCCAAAACTGTTGATCAAGAAATGATACCGGAGTCCCAGGGAGGTAAGCTGGCACAGCCATGGGGCCCGCACCGCCATGATGGGCTAGTAAGTGGGCAAACAATAGGCAAGCCAACCGCAATGGTCGATAGTCGTTGGAAAGTTACCGGCCAGGCTCACTACGGAGATGATGTAAGACTACCAGGCGAGTTGGTTGGAAGGATTGTCCGCTCACCACACCACTATGCTAGGGTCCTTTCCATTGACTGCTCAAAGGCCCTAGAGTTACCAGGAGTGGTAGCTGTCGCGACAGGCCAGGACGCCAAGAACAAATTCGGAGTTCTGCCAGTAACAAAAGATGAGCATGCAATGGCCGTTGACAAGGTCAGGCATGCTGGTGACCTAGTTGCTTGCGTTGCTGCAGAGGACGAAGCGACAGCGAGAGAAGCCGAGCGGCTGATTGAAGTCGAGTACGAGGAACTGGACTCAATTCACGATATGCGAGATGGATTGGAGGATAGTGATGAGCCAATCCACGACAGGGGGCAATACCACATCGGCAACTCAAACGTGCAGAAGAGAGTATTCCAAGAATTTGGGGATGTCCAAGGGATTAACGATTCAGCAGTGGCGAGCCACAAGAAGAACTGGTTCTTTGCAGGAGTTAACCATGCTTTCACCGAACCTCATGCTGTAGTCGCTCACTGGGATCCGTCCGGTAGACTGACCCTGTACACGCCTCAACAAGTCCCTCACTACGTTCACAGGGCTCTGGCAGATGTTCTAGAAGTCCCGATGCACCAAATTAACGTCCATAGAACATTCGTTGGAGGGGGTTTCGGAGGAAAGTCGGATCCCTTCCCACATGAGATGTGTGCAGCAATACTAGCTCGAAAATCGGGGAGGCCAGTCAGGATCAACTTCGATAGAGAGGAGGTTTTCTGGGTTAACCGGGGTCGTCACCCATCCCACATAGAAATGAACTTGCACGCGGATTCTGAAGGCCGGCTCTGTGGGATAGAAACAGATGCGTTGATTGACGGAGGGGCATTTGCATCATTCGGGCATGTAACTACTTACTACAATGGAGTGCTTCACACCGCTCCTTACGAAATTGGCGCATTCCACTACACTGGAGCAAGGGAATGGAGCAACAAACCAGCTAGCTGAGCCCTGAGGGCGCACGCTGCGG
>JAKURM010000014.1 GCA_022449945.1 Candidatus Thalassarchaeum sp.
TCAGCTACTTAACAGACGATTTCTCACAGGCAAAGGACCCGGGGAATCTGGAGAAGGCGAAAGGGGCATTGGAGAAGGAAAGGGTGCGCGCTGAGGAGGCTCGTCTGGCAGACATCACCAGGACCGAAAGAGCCCGTAAGAGACATCGCTAGTACAGTCAAAGCTCACGCATGACTACCTAGACACATAGAGCTAGAGGATTACCCTCGGCTCAAATTCGGTCTATTCGTAGTTTCTTCACGTTTGCCCTGTTTATCATGTCGGGCAGCCAATCGGGTGCATTCGCTCCCTTTGGCACCTTCTTCTTCTCTCCCGAGAAAACGTGCACTCTGTTTGTTCCCCTCTCCCTGAGGGAGATGTCAGTCTCACCCCTCGATGCCGCCTTCAGAGCTGCTCCTCTGGGCTGTCTGCTGTGGAACACCTGAGCAGTGTCCCTTCCATTCTTCATTAACACGAAATATTTTTTCTCCGCCATTTTTGGATTCCTCCGGAGGCATGGAATACTCGATAGGTATTAAACTTGAGCCGGAAAAACCAGCCAACTGGGCCCAAGAATGGAAGAAAATTGCTTTTCCGGACTAAAGCTCGGCACATGCCAGAGTCTTGGTATTGGTCACTCCTCCAATGGAACGGACCTCGTCTACGACCAATTTTGCTATCTCCCCCATGCTGTCTGCCTCTATCTTGAGAATCATATCATGATCTCCGAATAGGAGCTGTGCATCAGAGACAAAGGGCAACTTCGAGGCCTGCTCGTAGACAGAATACTCGTTACCGGGCTCCACATCCACTAGCACATATCCCGTAGACATATCACTGCGAGGAGGGATAGAGGAATGAATTCTTCCCCAATAGGGTAATAATTGGCGTACGATGGATACATATCGTATGGCTTACCCTCCCCTCCTATGGCCGATGTTGTAATCGTTAGAGAGTGCAGGAACGGCCAAGTCCGCGTCTTGTATGGTGACATTATCGGAGTAGAAGGCGATGTGATGGTGATTCCCGCCAACAGCAGGCTGGCTGGAAGGGAAGGTCTGGACGAGCGGATGCAGCAAGCGGCAGGAGATGGCCTGAGAGAGCATTGCGCAGGGATTGCAAAGGAGAGGAGGAAGCTCAACCTACAGCCGTGTGGTGTCGGGGAAGCCCTGTCAACCCCCTACTTCGATCTCCCTGCCTCCAGCCTGGTCCATGTTGTGGGACCAGACTGCAGGAGGCCAACGCAGGACAACTTCCGAAGAGAGCTCATGAGGAACTCATACAGTGCACTGTTCGATGAAGTGTGCAAACTCAAACCAAGGGAGACTTTGGTACTACCACCGTTGGGGATGGACGTGTTTGCATACCCGCATCGAGAGGGTGCGAGAATGACGATGGAGATTATTCTAGCATGGATGGATGCGGAAGAAGACCCGGGAGTTGACATGGTCCTGATAGTGACTCACGAGGACAATTTCCTGAACAACATGAAAACCGTATACAGGGAGAGCGAGGATCAGTTCCCTGGCGTGGACAGGACCAGGGACTACAGAAAGGGCAAGTTCCAGTAATATCGACCGGTGTTCTCAATAACCCTGAGAATTGGATAGTGCCATGGGGACCCTCTACGAGAGAGAGTTACGTGCGGTCCTAGCAGGAGAAATTGGCGGTGTACGGGCGGTTACTCGTTCTTGCAACGAGGTTGAGCGTGCTAGGGCCATGCAGGTAGTACAGCGGCCATTCTTGGTAGTCCGGGCCCCTGGAAGCGGATCTGAGGGTACAGGGGACCTGTTGGCGCTAAGAGGAGACATGTGCTTTCCAATCGAGGTAAAATCTTCGAAAAGCGACAAGATTTACCTCTCTGGAAGGACAATGGAACAATACAAATCACTGAAGTCCACCGGAGAAAGGTGCGGACTGCTCCCTCTCTATGCATTCAGGCTTAAGGGAGTCAGGGGTGATAGTTGGAGAATAATGAAGGTCGAAGTAGATGGCTTGACGGGGAAGTTGAGGCACCTCTCTAGAAGCATTCCCGCACTTCCTCTGACAAGTAGGGGCGCACCCCATCTAAATTGGAAAGAGGGGATGCCTATGCACAGGTTCCTAGAACTAATTTGCAAGTCTGACGGGGTAAGGGGAGTAGAGGGGATTACTGGATCCCAGGCAATGGAATATGCGTCTGGCTAGTCATCCTTGCCAGATAGATGATCCTCAATCGAACCCAATCGAGCCTTCAGTGACTCCATTCCCTCTGATACAATGGAAAGGTCTGCCTGATCCAGTAGCCTTCTGATACTGTCCCTCTCCCTAACCAAGGAGTCGACTTTCCGATTGGCGCTCTTATTTGTCCCGGTCCTCCCGTGAGGCATGCCATCCCGAGTCTGTATCATGTATTCTCACTTGCGATTACAAGACACAGGTTGAAGTGTATAGGTAGAACGTGTGAAGCCATGGCAGAATACACCGGAGGGGGGATCCGTTGGACGACCTTGCTGGTTCTTCTAATGCTGCACTTGCTACTAGGAGTCCCACTTTGGTTGGTTCTGCTAATTGGAATCTGGTATTCGGCACTGGTTGTTTGCGAGACTATGGGAATCTTGGATAGAATGGATGCTACTAGGGTCCTAGGAGCAATCCTGATGCTAAGGACCAGGAGGGGCAAGAGAGTACTGGAGGCAGTATCCAGTAGCAGGGGCTTCTGGCGTGCTTATGGTGAGTTCTCCATTTGGCTATGCTTCTTTGTGATGGCTGTTGTTGTGATGCTACTCTTCCTGAGTGCGATTGTTACTGCAATGAACCCCCCAGATGACTACCTTCCTGCAAGTGACCTCCTGCTGATACCCGGGGTGACCAGCTTCGTACCCTTTTGGTGGCCAGCTCTCGCACTAGTATTCGCCCTAGTAATCCACGAGTACAGTCACGGGATACAGGCCAGGGCCCATGGGATGAGGCTCAGGAGCTTCGGGCTGCTATTGGTCGGCCCAATTCCAATCGGAGCATTTGCAGAGCCGGAGGAGTCGGAGATGGATAGGGCCCCAAGGAGGGACAGGATGAGGCTGTTCGCTGCTGGACCCTCGATCAACATCTTGGCGACCTACGTCGTCTTGATTCTACTTTCCTCGGTCTCAACGGGAATAGTGGCGGAGCACGAAGGAGTGCATGCCAGATATATCGTAATGGATGGTCCTGCTGATCAGGCTGGGTTGACGTCATTCGAGACAATCACCCATATTGAGGGACAGGAGGTTGTAGATTACGAAGGATTCTCCGATGTGATGAGTGGGTTCTCATCTGGAGACCTGGTAAGCCTGACCGTACTCTCGAGCCCGTCGTCCGGTGACCTGCGGGCTGAAAGGAGCGTGGAAGTCACACTTGGAGACCGGTACCAGTACTACATCGATCAGTGCAATGGAGACTCCACCTGCATCGATGACATTGTCGAGGTGATGGGGGCATTTGGGATCGAGCAAGGAGACGCATTCCTGGGAGTCTCGGATATCCGTTCCGGTACAGGGGCCGTAGGGGATTACGCAAGCATTGTACAAGGTGATTACACCATGGGGGGAGCTGTTCTTGTCACGCTTCTCGAGCCTCTGGTTATGCTGGGTGAGCCCATAGAGAACGAAGGGCACACTATGATTCTGCAAGAGAGGGAGATGTTGGTTGCCGGGGACGGAATGATTGCATCTTTTCTGGGAACCGATGGGATGCTTATGCTCTTCGACTTCCTATTCTGGCTAGTCTGGATAAACTTCCTTCTAGGTTTCGCTAACCTAATCCCCATGATTCCATTCGACGGTGGCCATTTGGTGAGGGACGGCGTGCATTCAGTACTAAGAGTCCTGAAGAAGAACACCCACCCGATGAAGATAGAAGAGCTTGCAAACAGGATCAGCAGCCTAAGCAGCATCTTCATCTTGGTTGTCCTAGCAGTACCAGTGATTATTCCGAGGATTTTCTGACTACTCTTCCTCGTCAATCTGCCTTGGCTCGTGGACCTCTCGGAAGATTACCTTGCCCACCCCGACGTTTTCCCTAAGGGTGGTGACAAGTGAGAACTTCGTGAACGCCCAGTTCTGGTCATATGCCATCTCCTCGGGGAGGGTCAGGGTGAGGTCGTCTCCATCGAACTCTATGTCGAAGTCGTCCTTCCCAGTGTTCATCTTCATCAGTGTCTGAACCTTCTCCTCTCTGTCCTCTACGACCTTGACAATCTGGTAGTTGTAGCGGAGCTTTACCCCGGCTAGTGGGTGGTTGTAGTCTATCCTGGCTCTACCGGCGCTGAGGAATTGGAGAATTCCAGTCCTGCCACCAATGTCTACTGGAGATCCTATCGACAAGGTGTTTGGGTCCCTTACGCTTCGAAGCAATACGTTCTGTGAGATGGTCTCAATCTTGCTAGCATCGCGTTCCCCGTAAGCCTCCTCGGGCTCGATGTCGAAATTGTACTCCTTTCCCGAATCTGCGTCTGCCAAGTGGGACTCGAAGCCGGGAATTAGCCTACCGTCCCCCACAATGGTAATCATCGGCGAGTAGGGTCTGCTCTCGTCATGCAAATCGTGCTCCTTTGCAGTCTCTTCCCTTGTGGTCTCTATGAGCTTCTCAGTGCCAGCATTGTACAGATCGTAATCGATATGTACTATCGCACCGTTATCCATCAGACCACCTCAAGCGGCCACGCGACCCGCTTCCCCTTTTTCATTCAAACGGTGCAGAAAATAGCGGGCTGGCCCTAATCTTCATAGATTTCCTCAGAGGAATTGTCACCGATTTTGGGCACTGATGCTATTGCGCTGCCCATCATCACGAGCACCCATCCCACCCACACAAGGTGGCTACCAGTGAGGTGGTAAACTGTCACCCTGACCTGCTCCACCTGATCCGTCTGTCCCATTATCATTGCAGAGAGCAGCTCGTTCGACTGCGCCAAGTCGAGAATCACCACTGTGTCCCCTGTGAGGCCAGTCAGCCTGTCGACCTCCGAGCGGGCGGAAACGGAGCCAGACGGGGAGTCAAACCTCAGCATGCCCGGCTCCAACATCCCACGACTCTCTCCATCGTCCATAACCTCAATGACGATCCCCACGTAACCATCACCTATCCCGTAAGCGTACCCGTCATCCTCCGAGGATATTACCTCGACGTCCCGGAAGACCAATTCGAAACCACTGTGCTCCAATGGCTCTCCCCTCTCGAGTGTGACAAGGTGGGAAGGGTCGGACCTGTCTACCAGAGTGGTCGTGAGTACGTGGCCTACAAGCAGAACGGCTATCCCCACATGGGCGATATGGGACCCAATTAGTCCGGTGCGTGGCGAGTCCCTTCTTGCGGTCTTCCATAGTCGGAATCCCGTGGCGAAGACGGCCAGGGATAGCCACACCAGGACGAAGGTGGATAGGTCGCCCCTGGAAATGCTTGGCGTAATAGGCAATTCTGGATCCCCAGGCAGGGGTATCGAGGTCGATAGGAGAGGCAACGAGAAAGAGAGAGCGAGTACGCCCGCTATGACCGCAGTTCTACGGTAGAGTACCACCCTCGCCCCCATCGAGTACCATGACAGCGCCATCGCCATCACGGCCAAGATTGGGGTCCCGTAGAGCTCGTGGGCTGCTAGGTTTGTCCCGTCAATCTCTACTGTCAAGAGAATCCAGGTCAGGAGAAGGAAGGCTAGCGATGCATGGAATGGGGTGGAGAAGGCTAGTCTGTTTAGTGTGGCTGAGTCATTGAGTGACTCTAGTATCGAGGGAGTCCCCTCCTCCTCTTCAGGAACTAGCCATACGAGAAGGAATGGAACTATCCCGGCCATTGCCTGGTACCAATTAGCCACCCACCCCCAGCTCGAGAACAGCATCAGCAGGATTCCCGCTGCGACTAATTGACCCGGGGGCCTCTCGGAGTCGGCGTTAACGAGGAGGAATAGTATCGCAAGTCCCAGTGCGATGACCGCAGAAGACCCAATCCACAACCCAATTCCCGCGAAGTAAACCAAAAGGGAGAGGGACAAGACCCTGTTTTCCTGGAATAAGGTGGTTGATCCACTATCCTCCAGTTGCTGTTTCTGCTGACGGGCCAAGTGCGCCACCGCGATGCATCCCAGCGAGATGACAGCGAGCAGGTATGTGGTAACCTCGATTCCAAC
Source organism: Candidatus Thalassarchaeum sp. (assembly GCA_022449945.1). Taxonomy (GTDB): domain Archaea; phylum Thermoplasmatota; class Poseidoniia; order Poseidoniales; family Thalassarchaeaceae; genus UBA36. The sequence goes on from JAKURM010000014.1 coordinate 6,119, forward strand.
CGCACTGAAGTCGGCCAACTGTAGGACCCTGAAGTACGGGTCGCTTGGCATCGAATTGCTACCGTCACCGACGAATGCGTGCACTGAAGCCCAAACCCCATTCGCTCTGGTGACAAGGGTTGCATGCATGACCAGAGCCCCGCCAATCATTGCTATCCCAGGCGAAGAGGCGAGCTTCCTGTCAGAGTCCCTCCTTGGCCGCGCGTGCAGAATCGCCAGGAGTCCTAGCCAGGGAAGAAGCGAGCCCGTCTCTACGGGGTCCCATGCCCAGTATCCTCCCCAGTCAAGAACGGAGTAGGCCCACAGCCCACCCAGACCTATGCCTACCGTACCTGCTAAGAATGCGTATCTTACCCATTTCAGAAGCCTATCGTGAGTCACTTCTGGTGGCTCCATCCTGATGTAACCCGATAGAGCCACGCTGGCTACGGCGAGGCATAGCGAGTAGTACAGGAAAACCACAGGAGGGTGGATGACCATGAGGTCCGTCTGCAGTAGGGGGTTTAGCTCGCCCCTGGAGGTCCCGTCGCTCGGGGCGAAGGGCCCCATGATGAAAGAGATTGACAGCAGGATTGTGGTCCACGAGTGCATTATCCTGGCACTTGTACTGACTCTGTCCTCCTCCACGTCCATTGCCAGTGTAATCACGGAAACCATAGCCGCCCACATCATGAGGGGGCCGGCCCTGCTGCCCCAAACAGCAGAGATCCTGTAGAACAGGGGAAGCTTTTCCCCTGCGTACTCGGAGACGAGCTCGAGGTTCGTGGCCTGGATGAGGAATGCCATCACTAGCAGGACGAAGGGGGAGACCTGTGTTGCTAGGGCAGCTAATCTTGCTCTGGGATCCGACCCTGCCTCCGGCCTGAAAATCTGGTGCAGGCTCACTAGCAGGGCTAGTAGGAGCAAGGCATTGCCGAGCAAGGATAGCATGTTCACCATCCGTAGTACTTCGCTCGGCTGTATCCGAATGCCAACATCGCCGGGACTATCCTCTTGAAATATAGACCTGGACTCCTTAAAAGCAGCCTGATAGCCACCATTGCCTTACCCGAGACTCCCATATTCGACATCTCATCGGGGAAGCATCCCGCCATGAGAGACATCTCCTTGTCTGTTAGCTCGAATAGTGCGTTCTTGCCCTTCAGAATCTTGTCATAGGGCGGGAACTCGGCCTTCCATAGCCTTGTGTATTCCGAAAGTCGGTCCGAGCTTAGGTCTCCTTCGGATATTGCCGCTGCTGCGGTCTCAGCAGCGTAGACTGCAGACTTTAGCGCCAGATGTGAGCCTCCTTCAAACAAGGGTGATGTGAATCCTGCCGCATCCCCAACCAGCATTAGACCGTCGAAGTGCGTATTTCGGAACGGTCCCGAAATCGGAATAGTCCCCCCGAATGCCGGGTTACCCTTCTCCTTCCATGGCGGTAGGACCTGCTCGAGTTCCTTGAAGTGAGTTTTGTCGATGAACTCGTCCAGAGCCCTCTTCGCTCTTGGTCGATCCTCAGTCACAAGCCCTACGTTGGCCCTGCCATCGCACTTTGGAATCATCCACAGGTAGCCCTTCTCGGCGTACTCAGGCCAGATGTAGAAGTCCAGATATCCATCGGTAGGAACGTCCGTTAGTTCGTACTGCATGCCTGCAACGACCTTGCCCTGCTCGTTTAGCGGGCTTCCGTCATCCATCATGACCTTCTTTGAGCATACTGCTGCTACCCCCGATGCGTCAATCACTATCTTAGCATGGATTGGGAACTGTTCTCCCTTTCCATCACAAATCCACCCTCCAAATGAGCCATTGTCCACCTTCTCCATCGAGGTTAACTTGTGCCCAAGACTCAAGCTGGCACCGGCTGAGACGGCCTCATCGGCAATCCACCTCTCGAAGAGGTGCTTCTCCAGCACATAGCCCTCCTCAGTCAGACACTTCTCGGTTCCATCTGGGAAGATTACACGAATGCCGTGAACCCTCATGCTGATCACCTCTTCGGGGAGATCAAGATTCAGATTCTGACAAGCTATCTCGGAGATGCACTCCCCGCAGTGTACTGGTGTGCCAATCTCTTCATGGTCCTCGATAATTATGGTCGAGAGGCCCAGACGAGCGCTCTGAAGGGCGGCGTTTCCACCTCCGGGACCCGCACCCACCACCAGGACATCGCAGTTGGTAACCCCGTCCGTCACAAAAGGGCGGTTGGGCCCCCATCAAAGAAACCCTCGGTTCGCCACCTTCGGTGGCGAGCGAACCTTCTCATGATGGGAAGCCTCCGGGACACCGTGGGATGGAGTAGCCTAGGCCATTACATTCGGGCTCTGGAGTCCAATGGAGAGTTGCTCAGGGTTAGCCATCCCGTTGATTTGAGGTTCGAGGCGGGATGCATAGCCGATCGCCTGGTAAAGATGGGTGGACCAGCAGTGGTCTTCGACCAGCCGAGGCTCGCAGACGGCAGCATCAGTAGATTCCCAATGGCGATGAATCTGTTTGGAACCAGGGAACGGACCAATTTGGCCCTGGGCGTAGATTCGCCCCGAGAGATTGGGGATATGATGGTGGGCCTGATGAAGCCTGACATTGGTAGCTTGCTGAAGAGGCCTTGGGAGGGTCTGGGATTGCTCAGGCAAGGGATCTCCATGGCGCCAAAGAAGGTCTCGAGGGCTTCTTGCCAGCAAGTCAGGATTGAGGACCCCGACGTCACGAAGCTACCAATCCCGACGACCTGGCCCTTGGACGGGGGACCATTCATGACCCTGCCTCTAGTTATCACTGCGGACCCAATTACGGGAGCACACAATATGGGGATGTACAGAAGCCAAGTCTTCGGACCAAGGGAGGTTGGGCTGCACTGGCAGAAGCACAAGCACGGTGCGGACCATGCCGATTCATCAGACGGTAGGATGCCTGTTGCTATCTGCTTAGGTGGACCTCCGGAGGTCATTTTCAGCTCCATCTCTCCACTTCCAGACAACCTGTCCGAATACGAATTCGCAGGATTGTTGGGAGGGAGAAGGTTGAGGATCTCCAAGTGCATGACAAATGACCTGTGGGTGCCGGCGGAGGTGGACTTCGTCATAGAGGGATACACCGTCCCTGGCGAGACTAGGGTTGAGGGGCCGTTTGGTGACCACTTCGGGCACTACTCTTTGGCTGACGAGTACCCCGTGATGCACGTAACAGCGATTACCCACAGGAAGGACCCCACAGTTCCAATGACCATAGTGGGCGTTCCCCCCATGGAGGACGGTTACCTCGGAGAGGCAATTGGCGATGCCCTCCTTCCCGTCCTACGGTTCCAACACCGGGACGTAGTAGACGCTTTCCTACCCCTGGAGACGGGTTTCCACAACCTTGCAATCGTGGCCTCCAAGCAGAGGTTCCCAAGGCAGGCTAGGAAGACTGCACTGGGACTCCTAGGTGCCGGTCAGATGATGTTCCTGAAGGTAGTGGTGGTGGTCGACGAAGGACATGCCGTCAAGGATCTTGACCAGTTGCTGGATGCTATCGATAGGAAGGTCAGCATCCCCGATGACATAGTATTCTTGAGAGGGATGGTGGCTGACACATTGGCTCATGCTTCTCCTTGGGAGAACATCCACGACAAGGTCATCATTGACGCCACCAGTATGGCTGAGGGGGATCCGATAAGACCTTTCGAGAGCGAAGGAGTTGCCGATTCTCTGTCGGTAACTGCCTCAGCAATAGAGGGAGTCGTCCAAGCTAGGATGTTGCGCCCCTCTATGATGGTCATTACAACGGACATCGGAATAGGCAGGGGGTTGGAAGAGAGCATAGAGGAGGCGGACGAGCCTCTGGCCTCACACCAAAGGGAGGTGGTTGGAAGGATCATTAGCTCGATATGGAAGCTCGAGTCATCAAAGGACCTGCGATGGCTGTTCATCACGGACTCAGATGCCGATTTGGAGGAAGAGGGATGGAAGAGGAGGTTGCTGTGGCAGCTCTTCTGTCGATTCGACGTTGGCAGGGACCTGCACTTCGACGAGACGGGAGGCAGGGTTGCATGGGACGCTACGGTACCAGTGCCATCTGACAAAGGCCCGCTTCCGGTTAGGCGTTGGCCGGCAGTCACCCTTCATGACCCGGAACTGGTACAGAGGGTCGACGAATGGCTCTCTCAGAGGTTGTGAAATGGGACTGAAGGAGATTCTCGAGTTCGTCAGGGTTGAACACACCCTCTTCTCTCTTCCATTCGTCCTAATTGGATTTGTTCTCGCTGACAAGGAGTTCGGGTCCGAGATTATGGACCTGATCTGGATTATGGTGGCTGCTGTGGGTGCCAGAGGACTGGCGATGGCGCTGAACAGGATTGTCGACCGTGAAATCGATGCCGACAATCCCAGAACTGCATCAAGGCACCTTCCATCTGGGACCATGTCCATGAGAACAGCATGGTCCTTGGCTGCAGTATTCCTACTGGCTCTGCTGCTCTCTGCCTGGCAGTTGAACGAGGTCGCATTGAAGATGGCATGGCTGCCTGTCCTGGCTTTCGTCATCTACCCGTACACCAAGAGGGTGTCATGGATTTGCCACTTCTGGCTAGGCTTCTGCCTGGCTCTGGCACCGGCTGGTGCATGGGTAGCGATAGTCGCGGACACACACGGGTGGGCGTCCATCGTGGGCACAAACGGTGGAGAGGTAGATTTCCTCTGGTTCCCCGAGGTATTCTTCATCTCATTCGGAGTAGCCCTGTGGATTGCAGCCTTCGACATCAACTATGCATTGATGGACGTTGATGTGGACCGGGAGCAGGGAATCCGATCATTCCCGGCTAGCCATGGGAGGCTCGCTACAAACTACCTTAGCATTGCCCTGACCATTGGCTGGCTTGTTTGCTTCCTAATGTCTGGCTTACACGGCTTCGGCGAGTCAAGGCCCTTCAGAGTCACACTTTGGATTCCAACGGTTATTGTATTGGCGGTGTTGAACATCTACGTGATGTCCAGGGAGTCCGGGTCCTCTATCGATTCAGAAGATGGGATGGCGCGCTACCAGAAGATCCTGTTCTATTCCTCAATGGTGACGGGTTGGTGCCTGCTCGCATGCCTCAGTTACGTTGAGGAACTTGGAGAAGGGATGTTGGGATAGGGGAAAGTCGTGTTCACTCTTCATTCGGAATATGGGACTGCTGGGGACCAGCAACAGGCAATTGACCAGCTGGTGGAGCAGATCGAATCTGGACAGGAGCGATGCGTTCTGCTTGGGGTCACCGGTTCTGGGAAGACTTTCGCCATGGCCAAGGTGATCGAAGAGTTGCAGATCCCCACACTAATCCTCTCCCACAACAAGACGCTAGCACGGCAGATTTGGCAGGAGATGTCCGGATTGTTCCCGGACAACGCTGTTGAGTACTTCGTTAGCTACTACGACTACTACCAGCCCGAGGCTTACATCCCAGGACGGGACCTGTACATTGACAAGGAGCTGCAGATGAATGAGAGGATCGAGCAGGAGAGGTTCTCCACCGTTGCCTCTCTGGTATCAAGACCAGACGTTATCACCGTGGGTACTGTGTCAACGATATACGGGCTGAACCCACCGGAAGTCTTCCAGCAGAACCACCTGCGTCTGCACGTGGGTCAGAAAGCGGACCCACAGGATGTTGTGAGGGACTTGGTTGGACTGCAGTACCGCAGGACTACTGGTGAGATAGTGAGGGGGGACGTCAGGCTAAGGGGGGAGGTTCTGGACGTTTGGATGCCTAGCAGAGACGACCCAATCAGAATTCGTTTCGGATGGGAGGGTATTGAGAGGATACAGGTCTGCGAGGCCGTCTCATGGGAGCCACTGGACGAGTTCGAGGAGGCATGGATCCACCCGAGGGAGTTCTACATGACCAGTGAGGAGCGATTCAATCAGGCACTAGATGACATCGAGCATGAGCTGGACGGACGGCTCGACTGGTTGGAGGCAAATGACAAGGGTATAGAGGCACATAGACTGGAGCAAAGGACGAGGTTCGACCTCGAAATGCTCAACGAGGTTGGCTCTTGCAAGGGTGTCGAGAACTACTCGATGCACTTCGATGGAAGGAGTAGGGGGGAGCGGTCTTACTGCCTTCTAGACTTCTACGCTAGCAATGCCGAGGAGTTCCACGGAGGCCCGGGGAGGTACCTGGTAATCATGGATGAGTCACATGTAACGCTACCGCAAGTCGGTGGAATGCACGGAGGCGACTTCTCCAGGAAGAAGAACCTCGTAGACTATGGGTTCCGCCTTCCCTCCGCCTACGACAACAGGCCTCTGAGGATTGAGGAGTTCCAAGACTTGGTTCCACAGATGGTCTACGTGAGCGCGACGCCGGGAGAGAGGGAGTTCAGGCACCTGGCAGAGGTTACCGGCCAAGAAGTCCCGGAATTCCTGATGCACATCGACGGGGGTGGAGGATCGAAGAAGGCGGAGTTGGGCAAGCCCAGTGAGAAGCCTACGTTGGAGGGGATTCTCGAAAGTATCGATGGGGTGGCCAAGATGGAGATCAGGCCCACTGGTTTGTTGGACCCGAGGATCGAAGTTAGGTCGACCGAGGGGCAGGTGCAGGACCTATTGAGCGAGATCAACGACAGAGTGGAGAAAGACGAGAGGGTCCTAGTGACCGTAATGACAATCAAATTCGCTGAGGAGGTAGCGGAATACCTGGAGCGAATGGGCGTGAAGGCGCACTACCTGCACAGTGAGATAGACACACTGGAGAGGACCGAGATCATCAAAGCACTCAGGATCGGTCACATAGATGTAATCGTAGGAATAAACCTGCTCAGGGAGGGGCTAGACATCCCGGAGGTCTCATTGGTTGCCATCTTCGACTCGGACAAGCAAGGATTCCTCAGGAACGAGCGTTCTCTACTGCAGACGATCGGCAGGGCTTCTAGGAACGCCAATGGCTCGGTCATACTCTACGGAGACTCGGTTTCACCATCGATGGAGGCGGCAATCAGCCAGACGGTTAGGCGTCGTCGCATGCAGAATGAGTACAATCAGGAGAAGGGGGTCATCCCCAAGACGATCGTCAAGGCACTGCCGGTAATGGGATCGGAGGTTGAAGACCTCCTTGCCGGAGTCTCGGGAAGAGGGAAGGGAGGAGGTAGGAGGATGGTTGCGAAGCGTCCCGGGAAGAAGGGCCTCGAAGGACTGGCACAGAAGTTCAAGCTCGGAGCCGGTGCGTGGAATAGCTCTGAATCAGTCCTTGACAACGTGAGCCAGCCCGAATGGGTTGAGGCTGCCTACAAAGCCCTTGACGATGGAGGAGAGGCTGATCCGGATCTTATTTCTCGCTTGGAAAGGGAGATGAGGCAGGCTGCTGACAGGCTAGACTTCGAGAGGGCTGCGAACATAAGGGACAGGATATACAACCTGGAGAATGCGACCAATTGAAGACTTGCGGGCGATGCGAGAGGCGTGGCCGGGTACTCGAGAGATGACTTTGACGTCCCGGTTGAGGATTACGACTTCTCGAAGATGGATGGGGTCGAATCTCTGATCGACCAAATGGGCAGGGCTGGAGGTTTCACGGCGACCAAGCTGTCCAGGGCAAGAGACATTCTGCGCGAGGCAATGGGCAAATCGGACCAAGAAGAGGTACTGAACTGGCTTTCTTTCCCTGCATGCCTTTGCGCAACTGGGACAAGGGGCTTCTTCGTCGAGGCCCTGAAGAGGAAGGCGTTCAACGTAGTTGTAACGACATGTGGGACGCTGGACCACGACATTGCCCGTACATTCAGGGACTACTTCCATGGAGACTTCAGCCTAGATGACATAGCCCTGGGTGAGCAAGGTCTCAATCGACTAGGGAACGTTGTTGTGCCAAACGAGTGCTATGGGGATATCCTAGAGAGCGTGGTACTCCCGTGGCTTGAGGAAATAGAGACAGAGAGGTCCGCAAAGTCCGAGGGCAATCCTTGGATGGGTTTTGGCTCGGTTGAACTTTGCTGGGCCATGGGAGATAGGATTGAAGACGAGTCATCATTGTTGCACTGGATTGCGAAGCACCGAATCCCAATGGTGATTCCGGGACTCACCGATGGTTCAATTGGGTCACAGCTTTTCATGCACAGACAAAGAAGCCCGGGTTTCATGGTTGACATTCTGGCTGACGAGCAGATTCTATCAGACCTAATCTGGACCGCTAAGGAGAGTCATGGACTGATGGTGGGCGGGGGGATTTCCAAGCACCATGTGATTTGGTGGAACCAATTTAGGGAGTCTGCGGGAATGGACTCGGCAGTTTCTATCACAACAGCCCCCGAGTATGATGGTTCCCTTTCCGGGGCGCGACTCAGAGAGGCTATTTCGTGGGGCAAAATACGTCCCGAGGCCCCTCAGGTGGTCTTGGAGGGAGAGGCGAGCGTTCTACTCCCATTGCTTGGAGCCGACCTATTCGGAAAGAAGTAGGCTAATGCCGGAGAAATCGCTAATAATCCATAATTTCCCCGTTGCAACATGTCAGTCAGAGAAGACATTCAGAACATGATCAACGATCTCATTGAGGCGTTAGATGATGCGGAGAAGCACGACAAGGGGAACGGAGCCGCAGGGACAAGGGTTCGGAAAGTTATGAGCAAGTGCAAAGGCCTGGCTCACGACGTAAGAAAAAGGGTCCAGAGTGAGAAGAACAGCAGGTAGTCATTCTGAAAGGGCGATGGATTCCATCAACGATGTCCGCATGGCGATTAGAGGATGCCATCCTTCTCCCCCGGACTCAATGAGGGCGGAGTGAAGAGGAGCAAGGTCTGGCCTATTGCCATCGTTGTTTCCAGTTCCCCTCACGGGACTTGGTATTCCACTCAACGAGTCGGCTGTGTGCGAGTGGTTGATTGCGTCGTTGAATCGGTTCCAAAGTAGCTCAATCTCCTCACGGACGTCATGCCCCTCCCAAGGCCTTCTCCCACAGAGATGCAGCAGTCCCTCAGAGAATCGTTCTCCTTCTGGTAATATCAGAGTACACAGGGCATCCACTACGTCCCTAACATGGACCCAATATCGAGTCCCTTCATAGGCCTCCACACTAGATCCTCCTTCCTTGACTCCGCTGACCATTCTGGAAATTTCCTCGCAGCCCCAACCAGAATCCCAACCAGGAATAATCACATCACTACCCACCCCTTCCAACTTTGAGCCTCCTCTGGAGCCGCCCCTGGGAACCACGGCAATGTCTCCGCCTTCCCCCTTGCCAAGCCGAACTACGATATCGGCGGAGCCTCGGGAGGCTGATACCGATGCCCCGGCCCTATGGAGCCTGTCTCGAAGTGCAGCATGAAGGCCATCTTCCTCTCCATCGATGAAGACGGTCGTGCGCAGCTTACCACTATGACGCAGACTTGGCCTCTAGCATCTCTGGGGAAGTGAAGTGATGCAGAGCCGCCCTCAATATGCCAATAATCAGGTCAATTTCAGAGGAGGAGATTCCGAAGTGCGGTGTGAATCGCAAGGCATTCTGGCCTCCATGGATTACCCCCAGCCCCTTCATCCTGCACCATTCCTCGACGCAGCCGAAACCAATCACCGGAAGCGTGTCCGGATCGAGCTCTGCGCATAGGAGAAGTCCCGTTCCCTGGACTTGGGTAATTGTTCCGGGCATCTCATCCGATAGAGCTTCCAACTTAGAGGCAAACTCAACACCCCTATCCCTAATGTTCTGCCTTAGCTCGGGAGTTACCCTGTCAAGCACTGAAATCGCTGTCTCTAGCGCTCTGGGGTTTGTAGTCATGGTATTTCCATAGATTCCCACGACGTACTGCTCTGCAGCCCTTTCGGACAAACCTACTACAGAGAGTGGGTACTGACCCGCATTAAGGGCCTTTGACCAAGTCTCCATGTCGGGGGCCTCACAGTCCTCGAATCCCTCGTAGTCCACAATGCTCAGGCAACCCTGGCCCCTCAAACCGGCTTGGATTGAGTCTACTATCAGCATGCTTCCGTGCTCTGAGCAGAGCTCTCGGGCTGCATCGTAGAATTCCCTTGTGACGCACTGTCCCGGGTTGCCCTCCCCCATTACCGGCTCCATTGCCATCAATTCGATGAAGAAGCCTTCTTCCTCCGCCCTGGCAAAGGTGGCCCTCAGTGAGTCCACATCATTTGATGGAACGAAGATGACGTTTTCGCGCTCTCTGAATGATGCGAGGTTCTTCTCATAGCTGTCACTGCAGGAGTCGGAAATCTGTGCGGGCCTGTGTGTCCTTCCGTGGAAAGCCTCGACAAGGGCGAGCATTTTCGTGGGCTTGCCCTCGTGACGCCCGCCCTTCCCAGTCACCAGGTTTGTGTTCGCATCGGCAATCCTCATCGAGATGGTAACAGATTCGGAACCACTGTTCAGGCAGACGAAGCGCGCGAATGGGCAATTTCCCCTCTTGTGTCCGACCTCCCGACGTAGTCGCTCCGCGAGCCTCTTCTGGCTGAATGACGGGGTCATCACGTTGGCCATAACCCAATTTTTCTGCATAGAGTGGATCACATCTTCAGGGCCGTGGCCCATCCCGAGCATCCCATACCCCCCATTGTCGTGCAACACAGCACCATGGGAAGTCACTATCCAAGGACCCCTGGCGGCTATTGCTACGTATGGGTTGACCGTTGGGGCATCGTAGAAGTTAACAAAGTCAGACTGCAGGTGACCCGTGAGCTTATCTTCGTCCATTGAGAGGACTTCCGGACCCATGTCATCTAGTATGCTGTGAAAATTAGCCGAAGCCTCCTCAAGCGCTCTGCTGAGCAATGGGTCTGAAAGCAGGAATTCGGCGATTGTGTCGTCACTGAGTCCAGTAGTCCTGGAATGGCCGGTGATGGAACGAATCTCCTCGAGAGCCTGCATCCCCCCAGCCATCGTTCTACGGGAGAGTCCGTGCCACATCAACATTCTCCGATTTCGACATCCAGGATCTCGCAGATTGGGCCCGAAACGGGTAAAAGTGGGAATTCTGATAATCATACAAAAAATCAAACTAAATTTAATTTTCTAATTGAAAAATTTGTTTATTGTAAAAAATTCCAATTGGATTATCAGTCTTAATTAACGAATAATATAAGTGCTTCTCCGTGCTCTGGGAGCCTGGAGATAGCACGGGGGATGCACTCTATCCCAGGAGGGATGAAATGGTAGAGGACTACGAAATACAGGAATTGATAGAGAGAGACGTTTACGTTGGAGACAAATACGTTGGAGTGATAGTTGGTGAGAGGTTTCACCCCAGGGACGAGTTTGTCAAATCCATGAGGATAAAGGTGGAAGATGAGGTGGCAAGCGAGTTCATGAGGAAACCCGCTGATCTCGCCCCTCTTGCCAAGGAACTAGTGCATAGCATCAGGCCAGATGGAGGGATTAAGCTCTCCAAGTCGATGAGAGAGCTACAGAGAAGGTGGAGGAACACTGTAAGGATAGAGCAGGATCTCTATGCACCGGACGAGCTCGTAGACAGGGCGGTTCTAGACAACGATGGGATGGATATTGGGAATGTCATAGATCTGATAAAAATCAAGCGCACGTACAAGGGTCTACTGGTTAAGCCTCACTTCATGGTTAGGGCAAGGCATGGACTACCTGAGACAATCGCTGTGCCCTGTGGGCAACTAGCCAAAACCACGAATAGACTAGACGAGGTCATTCTAAAGTGCAGGTTCTCCAGACTAACGACACTCCCTAGTTACTTGAAGTTGAACGGGCACTGGGAAGAAGAGTGAGTTTTTCGTCTTGAGTAGCCTTCAAATCATTGACCTGCGTGGCTCCGCTGCTCAAGGGCGCGTAGCTTAGTTTGGCTGGAGCACCCGGCTGATAACCGGGAGGTCACAGGTTCAAATCCTGTCGTGCCCACCAATTTCGGTGTTCGAGGTAGCCATTTTGCAACAATAAGCATCATGAAGGGGCCTCTGCCCGCTTCAGAGCAAATGCCTGTTCTGAGCGGGGCATCAGGCGCAGAAATTGCCAGGTCTCTGGCTCCGCTTTTGGATATGGAGCACATCAGAGTCGAGAGCAGGCGCTTCCCGGATGGAGAGGCATACGTCAGGATCCCCTCGGAGGAGATAGTCACTATCAGATCCGAGCCTGTAGTGCTGGTATCGAACACCTACCCAGACTCAGGCATAATTCAGACAATTCTGCTACTTGGAGCGATCAGAGATGTGAGGAAGGGGGACCTGTCGAATCTCAAGGGAGAGATGTCCGAAGAGATGGATGACGTGGGACCAGGCGTCTTCCTCGCAATTCCATACTTCGGCTACGCGCGCCAGGACAAGAGGTTCTCAGCGGGCGAGTCGGTATCCGCGAGAGCGGTAGCGGAAGTCCTAGAGCGCTACTGCGACGGGATTGCCATTCTAGACCTGCATGCCCCAGAAGTGCTGGAGGGAATGGGCGTACCGATCGAGTTTGTCAGCTCGATGCCAGAGATTGCTGATAGCCTGCAGACAGAGGTCGGGCCTGACTTCATCCTCAGCCCTGACAAGGGCGCAATTGCCAGGGCATCGGAGGTTGCGAGACTAATCGGATGCGAGTTCTCTTACTTGGAGAAGACAAGGATAGACGCCCATACAATTGAGCACACTCCGAAGGACCTGGACGTCTCCGGGAAAGTTGTGGCAATAGTAGATGACATGATTAGCACGGGTGGGACGATATGCAGGGCGAGCGATGCCCTGAGGAGACAGGGGGCCAAGCAGGTGCATGCGGCATGCACGCACGGACTATTCACTGGTGGGGCACTATCACGCCTAGCGAGTCACGTAGATGGCGTGCACACCACCGATTCTCTGCCTAATCCGAGGGCAAGCGTGTCAGCGGCACCGGCCCTAGCCAGGGGCCTCAGAACGCTGATTGAGTAGAAGTCACGATAATGGGCAACCGGGTCGCTATACGCTGCGTTTATATCGGTCATGCCGTGCGGCGGCTTACTAGCATGAGGAGATGTTCCAATGAGTGTTCATATTGAATTTGAGACCCCGCAAGACGTACAAGAGCAAGTTTACGAGATGGTGAAGTCCCTGGGCAAGGACGGCAAGGGCAGGCTGAAGAAGGGAGCCAACGAGGTTACCAAGTCTGCTGAGAGAGGAACGGCACAGATGGTCGTAATGGCCGAGAACGTGAACCCGGGAGAGCTTCTGGCTCACATTCCGATGATTTGCAAGGAGAAGGAGATACCCTTCATCTACGTCGAGGACCAAGCATACCTGGCTGAGGCGGCAGGCATGAGCACCGGCACTAGGACGGCTGCAGTAGCAGTAATGCAGGTCGAGAAGGAAGGGATGGATAGGTTCAACGAGGTAAAGGGCCACTATGATACCCTCTCCTCATGATTTAGGAAGTGATGTAGATGGCAACTGAGGCATGGCCAGCCGAAGTCGTGGAGATCGTCGGCAGGACCGGACTCACTGGAGAGGCCATGCAGGTCAAGGTAAGGGTGCTGGACTCCAACAACCCTCGTGACATTGGAAGGATAATCACTAGAAACGTGCTTGGCCCGGTCAGGGGACCAGATACAGTGACTGGGAAGGGTGGTGACATCCTGATGCTTAGGGATACCGGACGAGAGGCACGCCGGATAGGTTCGAGGTGAGTTGTTTGCCAGAGCAGAGGATATGCTCCTTCTCTCACGAGGAGATTGAGCCTGGCACCGGAATGATGTACATCAAGAGGGACGGTACAGTCTACTGGTTCAAGGACAGCAAGGCTAGGAAGAACATGCTGAAGCTGAATCGGAACGCCAGGCGACTCAAGTGGACCAGGCGATACGAGAAGGGCGGAATCAAGTGATCAGAGGGAGCCTCCTCCCTCTTCCCACCAACTAGGTCCGTCGGTTACGTGCGGCTTCCCGTCCTGGTGCTTCCAGCAGTAGTCTGTATTCCTGAAGCTCAGCGAATTGCAGTTATCCATAGCACAATTCTCCATCTGCTTCCTTTGTCTTCCTAATGGATCATCTGGGGAGTATCCCGTTGCCGGTTCCGCATCCTTCTCCTCCGAGGAGTCTTCCTCGGATGCGAAAAACTTCCCATCGTTGAAGACCTGGTCAAAAATCCAGAAAATCCCAACCACGATGATTATGAGAATGTCAATTTCTGCTATTCCGGTAAGCATTATGGCACGGACTGCTCTTTGGGGTGTGCATCAAGTTTGCCACTGCGAGGGTCACTGGGCGGTAATCCTGTAGTCGACCCTGGCCCTGTCGTTCTCGTCGCTGGAGAAAAGCCCACCCTGGTCCGGGGGCTGTGCCTCCCCACAGTCCGTGTTGTCGATCACTGTGACGTAGGTGCCAGCATCGATGTCGGCCTCCAGGTTCGCTCCTGCGGTGTTCGGGTCGCTAAGGTCGGCCAGGTAGACGAAGCTCTCCTGCTCGCCCTCGGCGCATTGCTTGTACTTCTCGTAGTTCACCTCGGTCATGGTGTAGAGGTCGATATTCGGACCCTCCTGCTTCTCTAGGGCCAGCCTGATTGTAGCCACGGAGTCGATGGTCCAAGTGAGCTTGATGTGCTCGTCCTCATTGACGAATGTGTTGTCATCGAAGAGCTCCTGCTCGGGTTTCACTGTTTCACTTACTCTATCGACACAGCCTGGCAATAGGATGCAAAGGGAGAGAAGTATCGGCACCAATGTCCTCATGACCTGACGTGCGGGCACGTGCACTTCAAGAGTTTGGGCGGGTGACTTCGTTGAAATAGGGGAGGGGGTTCGGGCGCCACATGGGAGAACAGCAGACGACTTACATCATGATCAAGCCCGATGGGGTGGAGAGGGGTCTGACTGACGAAATAATCAGTAGGTTCGAGGGCATTGGTCTACGAATGGTGGGGAGGAGGGACTTGACACCCAGCCTCGAAATCGCAGAGACGCACTACGGAGTGCACAAGGAAAGGCCATTTTACCCAGACCTAATCGAGTTCATCACTTCTGGACCAGTCGTAGCAATGGCTTGGAAAGGGGAGGATGCAATTGCGTCATCACGCAGACTAATCGGGGCTACAAACTGGGAAGAGGCTGAGCCGGGTACGATTAGAGCTGACTTCGCCAGGAGCATAGACCACAACGTCATCCATGGCTCGGACGGAGAGGACACTGCAAGCTTCGAATTGGGACTTTGGTTCCCAGATGGTCTTGATGACTGAAAAGAGTGAGTAGCATGAGGTGGGAAAGATGTCAGGACGCAGACAACCCATCGTCGCTGTGCTAGGTCACGTTGACCATGGCAAAACCTCCTTGCTTGACCATGTTAGATCTCTCGGCGAGCAGGGGCGATCCTCTGTTATGGACAGGGAGGCTGGGGGGATCACCCAGCACATAGGGGCTACCGAGGTTCCAGCGAGCATCCTGAACGACCTCTGCGCACCGCTCTTGGGTGGGAAGACCTTCGACTCACCAGGCCTGCTTTTCATCGACACTCCGGGGCACCACTCTTTCTCTTCCCTCAGGGCCAGAGGAGGTTCGTTGGCAGACATAGCAATCCTGATCGTTGATGTGATGGAGGGCTGTAGGCCGCAGACCAGGGAGTCGCTACGGATACTGAAGCAGTCCAAGACGCCCTTCGTGATAGCTGCGAACAAAGTAGATCGGATTTACGGATGGGGCACGGAAGAAGGCCGCGCCATGGCAATGTCGATGAGGGAGCAGAGCAAGGAGGCGCTGGGCCTTCTGGACCAGAAGTACTGGGAACTAGTTGGTCAAGTTGCCGAAGAGGGCTTCAACGTCGAGAGGTACGACCGTATCAAGGACTTCACCAAGGATATCGCGCTGGTTCCCGTCTCAGCCAGAGAGGGAGAGGGTATCCAAGACCTATTGGCGGTCGTGATTGGACTGGCGGAGCGCTACCTGGAGGAACAGCTGACAGACGTAGATGGTTCCGGGGAGGCGACAGTCCTGGAGATGAAAGAAGAACGGGGCCTTGGAAAGACGCTTGACCTCATACTGCACAGGGGTTCGATTCGGAAGGGTGACGAAGTCGTCCTAGTCGGAGGCAGGGGGCCGATCGTTACCCACGTCAAGGGCCTGTTCTCCCCAAGGGGAATGAGCGAGATGAGGGATGCCGGTGACCGTTGGGATGACTCTGAGGTAGCCTACGCAGCCGCTGGCGTGAAGATCAGTGCCCCATCTCTCGAAGGAGTCTTGGTGGGAACAACTCTGAGGGTCGTAAACTCCGTGGAGGAGAAGGAGGCAGCTGTAGAGGATGCCAGAGAGGAGGGCGAGCTATCAATCGAACTCGAGGAGGAAGGCGTCTCCATCAAGTCAGACACAGTAGGAGGACTCGAGGCACTGGCCAAGGAGCTAGGCGAGATAGGTGTCCCTATCAGAGAGGCCAGCATTGGCAAGGTCAGTCGCAGGGACATCAGGAGCGCTGAGGCATCAGCAGATCCTCTTCACCGCCTGATCATGGCATTCAGCACAGAGATTCTAGAAGAGGCCCAAGTGGAGATAGATGCATCGGAGGCAGGCGTGAAGCACATCGGCTCTGACATCATCTACAGGATCCTTGAGGAGCGAGAGGACTGGATAGAGGAAAGGAAGACAGAGCTAGAAGAGGAACGCAGGGAAATGGTAGTATACCCCGGTAGGATCATGTTGCTGCCGGACCACACGTTCAGGGTCTCGAAACCAGCAGTCGTTGGAGTAAGAGTTCTAGCCGGGAGGATCCACATCGGACAGGGCCTTCTGAAGGAAGGAAGGAGGGTAGGTCGGATCAAATCAATCCGCTCGGGTCAGGAGAGCATGAAGGAGGCCCAACAGGGAGCGGAGGTTGCCATCTCCGTGGATGGGGTGACTGTAGGAAGGCAGATCGACGAAGGGGACGTGCTTCTTGTGGACATCCCAGAGTCCCATGCAAGGAAGCTTAGGAAGATGGAGATGACCCCCGTGGAGAGGGAGGTCTACGAGGAGTTATTGGAGCTACATAGGAAGGACGACCACTTCTGGGGACGTTGAGTCGCGAGCAAGCTATGTTCATAGGTCCCGAACACTCAAGTAGTGATTGAATCGGCCTCGGAACCTCGAGGGTTCTACATGTCCATGGCTCAAGGCGGCTCATCAAGCTCAAGAGATCTTATCAGATCGGTATCTGGTCACTCCAACAACCTGATGAGCGAGGTTGCCAAGGTCATCATAGGCAAGCCGGAGAACATTAGGAAGGTGACAATAGGAATCCTGGCCAATGGGAACATCCTGATCGAGGACAACCCGGGTCTGGCCAAGACCCTCATGTCTAACACCTTCGCACAGGCCCTTGGCTGCAAGTTCAAGCGAGTCCAGTTCACCCCTGACCTACTTCCCGCGGACATCATTGGAACCTACATGTACGACCAGAAGACCGGTGAGTTCAGACCGAGGTTCGGACCCCTATTCACGAACATCCTGCTTGCTGACGAGATCAACCGAGCCCCTCCCAAGACCCAGGCGGCACTTCTGGAGGCGATGGAGGAGAAGCAGGTGACTATCGAGGGCATCACACACAAACTACCGGCCCCGTTCGTGACCATGGCAACCCAGAACCCCATTGAGCAAGAGGGGACCTATCCCCTTCCCGAAGCCCAGATGGATAGATTCCTGATGAAGATGAGCATGGGATACCCCTCCATGGACGAGGAGAAGGCGATACTGCAACGCAGGAAGCTTCGGGCCAAGGACGGTTACGACGTCGAGCAGGTCGTCGAGCCAAGGAAGGTGGTTGCAATGCAGAAAGCACTGGAGACCGTGCACATCGACCCCGCCATACTCGGATACATCGTCCAGGTTGTCCAGAGGACTCGTGCAGACCCCAGGATAGAGGCTGGTGCCTCACCCAGGGCCAGCCAAGGACTGTTCAAGGCATCCAGGGCCTCTGCTGCCATTGACGGACGCGACTACGTCATACCCGACGACGTGAAGGGAGTCGCCCTAGACGTGGTAAGCCACAGGATCGTCCTGAAGCCCGAGTCGAAGATCAGGGGCGTAACGGGGAGGAGGGTCGTGAACAAGATCCTCAGCGAAGTGAACGTCCCAGTGATACAATAGTCTGGAAATCCCAATTAACCGCGCGGCCAACTCGGAGGCGTGACGGTGGTCATTGCCTGCGTGAACCACAAGGGAGGTTGCTCCCGAACTACTACCGCAGTAAACCTGGCGACTTCCCTAGCAATAGGCAACGAGGAGTATGGAATCAGGCGTAGGAAGGTGCTTCTCGTAGACATGGATCCGAAGGGGAACGTTGCTACCACTTTCGGAGTTGACAAGCGCAGTGTAGGACCGACGATGAACGAGCTTTTCGCGAGAGGTGTTGGGGACACTTCCCTGAAGCTCTCTGACTGCACATTGGGTCCCGAGGTTCTGACCCGGTCAATGCGAAATGCTTGGAGGAGCCACAACCCAGACAAGAAGAGGGGTCCACCGAAGCACATCTCGGTCAGGAACCTCTGGGTCCTCCCCGCCGATCTCGACCTATCTGGGATCGAGGTCGACCTTGCCACCAGGGTTGGTAGGGAGAACAGGTTGAAGCTTGCACTGCAGGAGGCCATGGACCAGTTTGATGTGATCATCATCGACACGCCCGCTTCGCTGGGACTGCTGACCGTAAATGCCCTCTCCGCTGCCGATTGTATTCTGATCCCAATTCAGGCCGAGTTCTATGCGCTGGAAGGGATGGGGCAGCTGATGGGCTCAATCCGGGACGTCCAGCGTTCAGTAAACCCAAGACTGAAGCTATTCGGGATTCTGATGACGATGGTCCAATCCAGGAGCAAGCTATGCGAGACGGTGACCGAGCAAGCTCGGAAGCACTTCGGGGACAGGGTCTTCGAGACTCAGATACCACGTTCCGTAGCAATCGCTGAGTCCCCTCTGGAAGGTGCGCCGATTGTGATTGCCCAGAAGCCTAGCAAGTCGAACCCAGCTAGCCAGTCGTACTGGGAGTTTGCCAGGGAAGCAGATTCTAGGATAGGTTCGATCAACGGATAGTGCAGGTCACTTGTTTGCCCTTTCCATTACGCTCTGGCGTGCGTCAAGTAGGGCTGCCTCCATCTTCACCTTGATCTCGGACTCCATGGTCTTGAGCATCTCGCCGATCTCCTTCTCAGAGATATCTCCCCTCTTGGCGAGCTGCTTCTCGATATTCGACATCATCTGCGACTCCCTCTCCTTGACGAAATCGGCTACCCTCTGCTCCATCTCGACCTCCCTCTCAAGCGCCAGCTCCTGGCG
>JAKURM010000015.1:0-5857 GCA_022449945.1 Candidatus Thalassarchaeum sp.
CTCCTTCCAATAACTCTGCCGACCTGCTCTGCGCTGAGGGTGACCTTGGTACCTTCGGGAGTTCTGTTGAAGTGAAGTCCCCCGAAGCCGGCTCGCTCGGTCTCCTTGAGTAGGTATTCGCGGACCAGTTGCCTCTCCACATTTCGGCCAATCATACTACGGATTGTGTTCTGCTTCATACCTTCACCTCAGAACTCCCCTTCTCCGGAATCTTCCTCTTCATCATCGAAGAACTCGAGGAATATTTCCAGGTTGACTTGGTAGTGGTTGCTTGGTGTGGCCCTTCCCCTTGCACGAGGCCTCCAATTGGTTGAGACCTGCCCTCTGTGAGCGGCTACATGCGTAATCACCATGTCCTCGGGATCGATTGTGTCATATCTCTGCCTAGCGTTGTCCATGGCGCTATTGATTAGTTTGATGAATTCCTTTGAGGCCTTGTTGGGGAACTTACCAGGGCCCATCTTGCCCTTCCTGTGCCCTGCCATTGTGTTTCCTCCACGGCCCTTTCGAGACCTGCGCTGGTAGGGGATTGCTCTCTTCTTCTGGACTACGTCCTCCAGGTAGTCGACGGCCGTCTCGGCGTTCATTCCCCTGATCGCTTTGGCGATGTGGTAGCAGTGCTTGTGGTGGCAGTCGAGGTTCACTGCGCGAGCAGTGACAAGGTTGGAGCCCTCTAGAAGCTGGGTGTATCCGTTCTGTGGGTTTCCTCTCGTCCGACTCATCCTAATTCCTCACTTCAATGCTACGTGCTGGGAAGATCTGGTTGCGCCGACACCTGGTCCGGTGTGGGTAACAGACTTCCTAGTCTTGGCGAATTCGCCCAATGAATGCCCAATCATCTGAGGCGCGATTTCGATGTTTACGAAATTCTGCCCGTCGTGAACCCCTATTGTTGTTCCAACCATCTCGGGAAGGATGTACATCCCCCTACAGTGGGTACGCACGATTCGACCATTGCTTTCCCTGACTCTCTCGAGAAGCTTCTCGCATTCCTGGTTCAGCCCCCTGGCAAGCGACCTCTTCACCCTAGATGGCATCAGAGTGGCAATCGATGTGGCATCGGGGTCCTCCTCGGGAGGGTAAAGTGGCATTGCCTGAAGTTCCTCGAGGGAGTATCCCCTCCAGCGGAATTCCTTCTTCCTTCTTTCGGAAATCTTCGAACGCCTCTTCCTGGCTTGTCTCCTGGCCATCTTGGCCGTTTTGAACACCCTCCTTTTCCTAGCCATCCATATCTACTCCTTCTTCGTCCTTCCACGGCCAGTCCTGCGAGGTGCGATGTTACCGACCTTCTTACCAGGGGGAGCGTGTCTGCTGACCGAGTTCGGCCCGTGAACTGCCTGGTGATTCCCCCCACCGTGAGGGTGGTCGACTGGGTTCATGGCTACCCCACTAACGGTCGGGTAAAGCTTGCCCCTTGCCTTAGCCCTATGATGGGCTGCTCCTGCCTTCATCAGCGGCTTCTCGGTCCGGCCATGGCCACCGAGGACCCCTATTGTGGCCCTGCACTTTGCAGGGAGGTCCTTTGTGCGGCCGCTTGGTAGTTGGATCCTGACGTAATCGCCCATCCTTGTGTCCACCATGGCCGAATTGCCGCCCGAGCGAGCTATCTTTCCTCCGTCTCCGGGCCTTGCCTCGACGTTGCAAATCTGGGTACCCTCGGGAATCTGATCAAGAGTCGTCACATTGCCTGGCCTGAGCGAGACCTTGTCGCCAAATGCGACGGTCTGACCGACTGCCACTCCCTCGGGAGCGCCTAGGTGCGCAATGGAGCCGTCCTCGAACTTTACCTTGGCAAGGGGGGCAGTGTGTGCAGGGCTGTGAACCAGATCTACGACCTCGGCTATCTCGCCGCTTATTCGGGGTAGCCTGTTTGCTGCTGGGAAGCGATGGCTCGAAACCCGGTTCTTGGGGCTTGAACCCCTTCTCTGTGAACGTGTCCTCTTGCCCATTTAACCACCTATCAGAACGCTCCTAGCTTGAGCGCTGCCTCCTCTGCGTCGTATCCTTCCTGCAGGCGAATGCTAGCATGCTTGCCTGTCCTGTTGATCCTTACATTGACCTTGGAGACTTTGACGTCCAGCAGAGACTCAATTGCCTCCTTGATGTCCTTCTTCGTTGCTTCCCTTCGGACAATGAACTCAATTCTGTTGTTGTTCTCCCTATGGCCGCCCTCAGGATCTGCTACCCTCCTGGCCTCTAGAGTCTTCTCCGTAATCCACGGCATCAGAATTACATCGTATGGATCCATCAATATCACTCCAGTGCCTCTATTGCTGCCTTGGTCCAAACAGTCAGTCTGCCCAAATCGCCACCTGGTGCTAGGTCCTCTGCGCTCAAATCCTTGGCAGTAACAACGTCAACTCCTGGGACGTTCCTTGCGGCCCTGTCCAGGTCGCACTTCTCTGAGACGACCAAGAGTACGCTCTTTGGGGTCCTGTACTTCCTCCCCCTCATCGTACCCTTTCCTGCTCTGATTCTGCGTCCTCCCTTGGAGCGCTCCAGATCGGATGCCAGCCCCAATCCGCCCATCATGGCGACGAATTTTCGTGTCGAGTACTGAAGGGGTATTTCCTCGATGTCATACTTCTCCTTGCTACTACCCCTTGATTCTGTGTATCCATCGATAATTATTGGGAACCTTGTGCCCTCTTCGAACCTGTGACCTCTCGAGGAAACAGTGGAAGGATCGCAGGTTGCGGCTATTGCAGAATTCCTGGCAATCTTCCTCTCCTTGGAGTTTAGCTTCTGAGACCAGTCCTTGTCTACTTTCGGCCCATGGGCCCTCCTTCCGCCCCTAGTGTGAGGGTTCTGTGCACCAGTTCTCTGACCTGCCTTCCTCATGATTCGGGAAACGCCACGGCCCTTGCCCCACCACTCAACCGAGTGCTTCATTCCTGGCTGTGGGGCCTTCTTTCCATCGTGCTCTCTATGTCCGTAAGATTGTCTCCGGTTGGCTCTAGAAGCATGGACTGCTGACCTAACAATATCCTCCCTGACAGGTGATGTGAAGGCATCGGGAAGAGTGATTGCCTTGCCGTCCTTGGCCTCCACGGCGTATGTCTCCGCCAGTAGGCCTGCATCCATCTCCTCCTGGACAACGGAATTTACTAGATTGTAGGATTTTGTCTTCATTTATTCACACTCCTTGCTTACTCGAGGTACTGACGTACGTCACTTCGATGTCTCCGACGTTCTTTCGGGGTCTAGTTGCATCGCGGAATCGGATTAGGCGCTTTGCCGGTCCGGGCAGACTACCCTGGATGATCATGTATGGGTTACGGACCTCGCCGTAGTTCAGGAATCCACCAGCAGGAGTAATCTCTGACTCGTCGGGGTTGGAAATCCTGAGTATCCTCTTGTTCAGTTCCGTCCTCTTGTGGTAGCCAACCTGTCCGGCTTGACGGATTGTCTTCCTAACGTATCCAGTTCCGAAGTCTCCCATGTTCCCACCTTGGCGTCGACGCTTGCTGTTCTTGTGGCTCAATAACTTCAGGCCGAACCTTTTGATCGAGCCCTGCCACCCTTTGCCTTTCGTCACCCCAACTACATCGACGTCCTGTCCTGCTTGGTAGACGTCCTCGAGTCCTATCTGGCCTCCCAGCTTCTCTTCGGCCCAGTCAAGCTTGGAACTAGTGTCCCCGCCCACCAATCCCATCTCCATAATTTCCGGGGTCTTCGACGGTACGCTTCCGACCATTTGTGGTTGTGTGCTGACAATTAAGCGAACCTCGCAAAGGTCCTGTTCCCTCAGAGAGCTGAGTGCTTCCTCGGCGGAGGAAGAGCCTCTCGTGGGTATTCGTCCTCCCCTCTTAGCTGGCTTCCTTCCCTCCTCTATATCCCTCTCCCCCCTGGTTTGGTTTGCGAAACGAGGGAAGAGGTTCTTGGGCGAGTCTTCAGAGTCGTCGGCCCAAGCCTCTCCTGCTGTCTGCATCCCATAGGAGGTCATCCTGTATCCACGGACAGCGAGTACATTCATTGGCGGGGCCTCAACGACTGTGACAGCCTTGCGAACTTCCTGCCCGGCAGATGTTGACGTCGGGTTTGTATCTCTCAGAAGAAGGTGGGTCATTCCCGCCTTCCAACCCGCGAATCCCTGCACCCTTACCTCTGAGGACTCGGTGTCGGGCCAGGATGTGATCCTAGGGAACTGCCTAATGGACCGCTTGCGTGGGCTATAGCCCATGCTACCACGACGGGGTCTGTGTCGGTCTGCCATTGCAATTCCTCCTTATTACCGATTTAGGTCCGCAAGCGGACTTATCCCGGGCCTTCAGCGCTAGGGAGGGACCGTGACACCGGGCCGGGGCCGCGAATGCGGACCCAGATTTAGGGATGCTTTGCAGAGCCCTGTGGTGTCTGGTACCTCACGCTGTGAGCGGCCTTGCGACAAACATACCCTATTTGAACGAATCGGGGTTGTTAATTTCCACCCCTACGGGGTGTAATTAGATAATTGCCGAGATGCAACGATTTTGAACCCTGACTTGGGAGCCCCGGGTCCATGACTGCTTTTGTGAGGCATCCAAGACTCAGATCCGGGAAGGTGGAAGCGAGGGCATACCAGCTTCTGGCTCTGGATGAAGCGATGTCGGGTTCGATGCTATTGGTCCTACCCACTGCAGCAGGAAAGACGGCAGTTGCGTGGATGGCCATAGCAGAGAGGTTAGAGAGGAAAGGAGGTTGGGCATTGGTTATTGCCCCGACTGTGGCACTTGCAAATCAGCACATGGAAAGCGCGATTCCAATTCTATCGGGAGAGGACCTGAACCCGATTACCCTGAGTGGTCAGCAGGCTGCATCAAAGAGGGCTTCACTTTGGAGTTCCTCTAGACTAGTCTTTGCAACGTCACAAGTCGTTAGGAACGACGTGAAGAGCGGTTCCCTGGCCCTCGATAAGTGCTCACTACTAGTCGTTGACGAGGCACATCACTGCACCGGAGGACATGCAATGGCCGAGGCGGCAGAACTCTACATCGATCAATGTGACCATCCGCTAATCCTAGCCACTACGGCGAGTCCCGGATCGAGGAGGGAGCAAGTGCAAGAGGTATGCAAGAGGCTTGGAATAAACAGGATTCACTTGAGGACCCCTGATGACCCGATGATGTCTGAACACCTTTCTGAAATGGAAATCACAGAGATCAAGGTCGAAGTTCCCTCGGAGATCAGGGACCTTGCAGAGCCATTCAGGATTTGGCAGGAAGGGATTGTGGATAGCGAGAGGAGGCTGGGCAGATACGTGATGCCCGGGGTGATCAGCCACAATGGTCTTGCTAACGCAATGCAGAGATCTCAGACGGCGATAGACAATGGGGACCCTAGCGGGTACAGATCGTCTTCCAGAATTGCCACTGCAATGCGGTTGCACCACCTGATCAACCACTTACTATGCCAAGGAATATCTGCCACTAGGCAGTTCCTAACTAGGATGGAAGCAGAAGAGGGCAAGAGTCGCTCTGCTAGCGACTTCCTAAGGGACCCGCGAGTGAGCAATCTGGTAAAGACGATGAGCCAGATGGAAGAGATCCACTCCAAGGTAGGTGCTGTCAGGAGACTGGTCAAGGAAAGGGTGCGTCTAGATCCAAAATGCAGAGTGATTGTTTTCGCAAACTACCGCGACACCGTGGAGTCGTTGGAAGGGGCTATCCAAGGACTCGAGGGTGCGAAGCCGATTTGCTTCGTAGGACAATCCAATCGAGGTAGCTCCGTTGGTCTCACTCCAAAGCAGCAGATTGGGAGGCTGGATGACTTCAGAACGGGAAAGGGCAACGTCTTGGTAGCGACTTCTGTTGGAGAGGAAGGGTTGGACATCCCGAGTGCGGACCTGGGACTGTTCGGCGAGCCTGGCTCGCGGGAC
>JAKURM010000015.1:5867-13931 GCA_022449945.1 Candidatus Thalassarchaeum sp.
CTGCAAAGGAACAGTTGTGCAGATTGGAAAGGTTCAGATCGGGGAAGGCTAACGTTCTGGTTGCCACCTCAGTGGGGGAAGAGGGGTTAGACATTCCTAGTGCCGATCTGGTGATATTCTACGAGCCTGTCTCGAGTGAAATTCGGACTATTCAGAGAAGGGGGAGGACAGGTAGGACGAGGGGGGGCGAGGTAGTAGTGCTGATTGCTGAAGGAACTCGGGACGAGGGGGCAAAAGAGGCAGCTCGAAGGAAAGAGGAATTCATGCACAAAACAGTCAGAAGGGTTGCCAGAGGTTTGGCAAGGGGCCCGCACAAGGATCTTTCAAACCTATCCAGGTTCGAGATTGATTCGGATGATGGCGCCATTTCTGCTGCCGGATTTGTAAGTGATGCCAGGGAGCGGCACAGGAGGGATTTCCCAGGAAGTGACTCGACGCCTCTGAAGGGGGAAGAGGGGGCTTCTCCTGAGGCAGTTCCCCCGGAGAATTTCAGGCCCGCGGGGCAGACTGGCCTTGACCAGTTCTAGTCGCCAATGACTGCTACCCTAGTGCGCAACTGGGCCAATCTGCTGTTATGGTGTCCAAAGGCGAACGAGAGGAGCTCGGTCAAGTGTATTACGGGGATATTCGTCGATAGTCCGGTGGACCTGCTAGCCTTCCCCTGGTATACGTCGAGTACCGTGTGGGAAAGCGTGCATGCGCTGACAATCATATCTGCACCCTCGGACTTCGCATCGGATATCGCCGCTGCGGCCTGCCTGAGTACGGTGGGTTCCTCCGAGAACAGGCCTGGGACCCCTACGCTCTGGGTCCTGCTTGACCACGGAACTGGTTCACCACCTATGGTGGCAATAAGCTGCTCCAAGTACTGGGGGTCGTATACGTCATCTTCCCCGCAAGCACCGGTCTGCTGGATGTTGGGCCCATAGAATCCTGCGATTCTGAAGTCCATGGGGTTACGTAGCTTTGCTTCGACCTTCTCAAGGCCGACCTCATCCACGATTACGTGAAGGAGGTGGTGAACGCCCACTTCTCCCCGGAGGGAGATGCCAGAAGTCCGCTCCAGGACGTCGTTTGTCTTGGCCAGTAGCAAAGGGTCGTCCCTCAGACGGGTCAGGTCCTCGTGGAGGGTCCCGGCAGTGGTCGCGCAAGGGGTGATGATGTCCATCCCCATAGACTCGGCCATGGCTAGGGTCCTGGCATTCAAGGTGATCTGGAGGATGTCGTTGGCCTGCCTAATTATTCCCGCACCGCAGCTTGTCGCACCGACCAATTCGTGGAGTTCGATCCCAAGAGTCCCAGCTGTGGGGACCATGGTGTCTGCGACTTCGGGAGCACTGCTATGGGCGACATTCCCTGGATGATATGCATACTTCAGGGCCATCAGAACCTACCATCCAGCTCGTTGAAAATTGCTACTACTTCGTGGTGCTTGTCCACTGATGAATTGAACTGCTTTGGCATCTTTCCGATCCCTGCCGGAGGAGCGACCATCCCCAGCATCCCGTTGAACATGTTCCCCCCGGTCCTAGTGAATCCAAGCACCATTCGGGCGGAGACTCCCGAAAGCAGATTCCCAATCAGGCCTGCGGGACCCAGAACCTGTCTGTATATCACCGTGTCATTCACCTTCCCACTGCTTTTCACAGTCCATGCGTACCACCAGACGTGCTTGCCATGCCTCCCATTGAAAGCGTCCTTGGTCAAGGCCGAGTTCCTAGCCTCGAGGAGGGCCCCAGAGACGGCAGATGGATTGGAAGACTGGCGCTTTATCGGTGCTAGATCCGTCTCTGCCTTTATGCCGTTGCGAGATCCCAGTAGAGCATCTATGTCTGCTTGCTTCGAAGGTGCAGTTCGGGGATCTGTCCGCCTAGCCCATGACCTCGCCAAAACAGCTGGCCCGAGGTATCCATTAGCATGGGGTACGGCGTCGGAGCTAGCGTGCAGTAGGTTCTGACTCTGGAAATTGGAAATGGAGTGCAGGCGTGCTGCTACGGAAGGATCCATGGTACCCATAGGTCCCTGGGGTGTCGCCGCGCCCTCCCTGGTTGCGGCCACCATCCATGGTTCGCTAGACTCGCGTTTCCTCTCTAGTGACCATGGGTCGATTGCGAGGTCCCTGATTACTTCGAACCCGGGCAGGGGTTCGACTCTGAGGGAGACGGTGCCATTTCTAACTGCGGCTACTGAGTCGACCCTGGTTAGGCCCGGGAGTACCAAGCGGCCGTTTACCGAAACTGCCGTGTTGGGATCTTCGGGAGAGCCGTCTCTGAAAGTGAGAGAGCCGTCTTGTGAGTCCTTCAGGGCCCTGAGGGCGGCCATTAGAGACATGTGTCCCGGTAGGGCGCAAATCCACGTGTCCGTACCCGTACTCTGTTGCGAAGGATCATATCTGAATACAGTCATTTCCACCTGAATTGTCTCGGCGGTAATAGTGGGCAGGGAGAATCCATCCTCTCCCTCTGCTCCCGTGGGGCCCCCGCTAGCGTACTGCTTGATCTCGTCAACCATATCTTCGTGGAATGTGCCGGTACTGTCCACTGCGGCCAGGGCCGGAAGAGCCTCGAGGGCCCACTCTGCAGCCGGGGCGTCGTAGTCGACATCGCAGTCCACCCGGGGGACTACTCGAGTGGCCCCGAGTGCTTCGAAGCGCCCATCCCAATCCTTGCCTGACTCGCAGAAGAACTCGTAGCTGGTGTCGCCGAGGGCGCAGACGGAAAAGTGCACACCGTCGAGTTTCGAGGCTGAGTCTGAGTTTGCAAACTGCCATAGTTCCTCGGCATTGTCTGGCATCTCGCCCTCCCCCCAGGTTGAGCACACAATCAATATCCTCTTCTTGCCAGAAAGGGAGTTGAAGTCGAAGCCGTCCATATCGTGTACGGCCCCCACGAGTCCGTACGACTTGGCCTGTTTCGAAAGCTTGGCTGCAAGGCCCTCGGAGTTCCCTGACTGTGAGCCAAATAAGATGTCGAGAGTCCTGTCCCCGGTCTCTAGTAGGCCCTCCAGGCCTTCCCCCTCGGTTTCCACCTCCACCGTTTCGGCTTCTTCGGGCAGAGGATCATTGGCCTCTGGTTCGGGAGTTGGAGTGGCGGCACCCTCGTCTGGGGAGCCCCCTTCGACCACTATGATGACGTCGACGGGGCACGCGTCGGCAGCGTCGAAGATGTCATCGGTTAGTGTCTCTATCACTTCAGGCTTAAGGCCGGCCTTTCCGTCATTCCTGTCGTATCCGCCGTCGAGTCGTGCATCTGGCTTGATGAAGCAAGTGTCGTCGGTTACCTCGAAGACATCTGGGGCGGCTTCCTCGCAAGCATCACAGGTTATGCATCCCTCTTCTATGTAGACGCTTACGATGGACAAGCTACCCGCTCCTTTGGACTGGCTAGGCCACAGATAACCGATTATTGAATATGCGCATCTAGATTGCTGCCGAGATACGGGAGTCGGGGCTCACATGTCCATTGCGTCGAAGTCCTCGCCACCCATAGGGCCAGAGCTCTTGCTAGAAATCACATCATCGATCCGTAGAATCATGACGGCGGTTTCCGATGCACTCTGTATGGCCTGCTCAACCACCCTGCTTGGCTCGTATACCTTGGCCTTGGCCATGTCCGCGACTCCGCCCTTGAAGACATTCACGCCGTGGCTCGACTTGCCTTCTGAGTGTGCCTTCCTTAGGTCGATTATTGTGTTAACTGGATCGAGTCCTGCATTCTCTGCGAGAGTCCTGGGGATTACTTCGAGGGCACTCGAAAATGCCTCTATAGCCATCTGTTCCCTGCCGCCAATGCCCTCGGCGTATGACCTCAGTTCTCGGCTTAATGCGGCGATGACCGAACCCCCGCCAGTGAGCACAGATCCATCTTCGTGGGCTACAGCCACTACTCCGATGGCATCCTCAAAGGCACGCTTCACTTCGTCGACAACATGCTCAGTACCGCCCCTTAGAAGAACGGACACACTCTTGGCCTCCTTGCATCCCTCAACGAAAACCATGTCGGAGTCGCCTATCTTTCTCTCCTCCACGGTTGCTGCCGTGCCAAGGTCATCTCCGGAGAGATCGTCGATGTTAGTGACTATGCGCCCGCCGGTGGCCTTGGAGAGGGCCTCCATGTCGCTTTTCTTGGCACGCCTGATGGCAAAGATTCCCTCCTTTGCCATGTAGTGCTGCGCGAGATCATCGATTCCTTTCTGGCAAATCACAGTGTTCGCGCCGCTAGACTGAATTTTCTCGACCAGAGTCCTGAGGAATTGCTCCTCCTCGTCGAGGAACTGCGATAGCATGTTTGGATCCGTAATCTGTATCTTTGCATCTACCTCCGTCTTCTTTACCTCGATGGCAGAGTTTACGAGGGCGACTCGGGCATTCGATATGGATCGCGGCATGCCGCTGTGCACCCTCTCCTTGTCCAGGATTATTCCATCCACCAGATTACTGTCCCTGATAGATCCGCCTTGCTTCTTCTGGACCTTGATGTCATCCAGGTCAACGACGACTCCGTCGCCGCTACCTTGGGCAACCGCTAGTACGGCCTGGACACTGATATCTGACAAGAACTCCTTGACTGCCCCGGCGCTCTTTCCCGTAAGGGCCGTCTTGGCCACTTCTGAAAGCATCTTCTCGTTGACTCCTGACCCATGCTCCTCGATTAGCTCAACAGCCTTATCGGATGCAAGTCGGAAACCCTCGCAAATTACTGTCGGGTGAACGTTCTGATCTACAAGCTCCTCGCTCCTCTTTAGCAACTCGCCTGCAATCACAACGGCACTCGTTGTTCCATCGAAGCAGTGTTGCTCCTGAGTTTTTGCAATCTCGATGATCATCTTGGCAGCGGGGTGTTCTATCTCCATCTCCTTCAGAATTGTGGCCCCATCGTTGGTGATCACCACGTCCCCCATTGAGTCGACCAGCATTTTGTCCATTCCCTTTGGACCGAGGGTAGAGCGCACCGCATCAGCGACAGCTTTGGCTGCCGCGATGTTGTTACTCTGGGCGCCCTTTCCGCTAGTTCTAGTAGTGCCCTCTTTGAGGATGAAAATTGGCTGCTGTCCGTTGTACATGTCTATCACACTCCCATTTTTGGGGACCGATGCACCGGAGGGGGGGTCATAAGGCCTCCCAATACGTACCTAGTGCCGTATTGTCTCCCCTATTCCTTCTGCGAGTCTAGCCACTTCTGCCCGTAGTGCTGCCACTGTTCCATTGTCCATCCCTCTGGGATACCAGACTCGGGGACAGGTGGGCCTAGCGCCTCGCTCGATGGGCTGGTCAAGTCTTCAGGAGGGGATGAGATGGAGGGAGGAGGGGGTTGCTCGAACAGTTCCTGGGAACCGCCGTACATGGAATTGGCGATGTCGTCTGCGGACGGCAAAGAACCCTCGGAGACCTTGCTACCGTCCCAACCCTCCACGGTCATCCTATAGTCGTCTAAGGAGGAGAATTCCTCTAGAGGTGCCCTGGCGTCCCGGAATATCCGGAAAGCGGCCAGAAGAACAGCACCCATTACTGCCAGACCAGCGGCTATGGCAAGGTAATTTGCACCCTTCCATGCGACCTCCTCTACGTCAGTCCCCTCAGGAACTGGATCAGGCTTGAATAGGCTTATTTCAGTGGTTTTTGAGGTGGTATCTAAATCACTAATTATCACGAGAGTGATGCTTATCTGTTCGATGTTCTCTGCGAGCGCTTCGAGGTGCTCGTCCCTGACGTCGATGTGGATTGTTACGTTCCTAGTCTCCCCTGCCTGGAGGACGAAATCACGATCTACCTCTGCTACGCGGGCGTCGTAAATCTTCCACTGGATGTATTCTACCTCGGTCCTGATCTGTTGCTCTAACTCTGGATGGGCGCTTCTGATTGGCAGGATGATCACATAGTCGTCTCCAGATTCCCTGATCTCCATTGCGTTAGTCGAAGAGGAGGGCGGCAGAACCAGCAGGTATCCAACGGTTCCCACGTCAAACCTAGCCTCGCCTTCACTCGAAATCCCTGACTCGACACTGGTGGCCTCGAGGTTGACCGTCCTTGGGCCATCTACACCCGATGAGAAATTGTAACTTACACTGAGGTTGTAGGATGAACCCGGGGCTATGTATGGCGTTCTGAACTGTGTTTTACCTTCGACTTTGGCGCTAACGTCAGAAGGGAATGACAGGACAATGTCATATGCATCGTCCTGATTACCATCGTTCCAGATCTCCCACTTTAGCGTCCTTGGATCGGTGCCTGCAGCGAAAACCTCGTCTGAGAGATCGATGTCCTCGACCTCGACCAGGTATGTCTTTGGGACGGTAAGATAGAAGTTTGACATTGACTGGTAACTCTGATCTGTCTGACTGGTGGCGATGATTGAGACTCGTTAAGTACCATTTTCCACCCCTTTTGGCATAGGTAGGATGAGGGAAAGTGTGGTCTGTCCTCCATTTTCTTCCAGAGTCACGGTGTCCGAACTAATGTCGGCCATTAGCCGCCAGTTGTCGGTGTCGACCCTGACATCGAATGTCTCCTCCGTATTTCCATAGTTGAAGAGGAAGATCTGGACTATGTTCAGTTCTCCGTTCGCCGGTGCCATCATGGCATTCTTCACTGGGGCAATGGCAAGATCGTGGTAGACTGGCACCTCGATGTAGACTTTGGAAGATGCCTGGAATGTATTGGGCATACGGGGGTTGGCGAGAAGATCGAGCTCGTAGAGACCGGGTGCTAGTCCCTCCGGAATTGAGACCTGGGCGTTGAGGGTCATCTCCTCAACTGGAGTCATGTTGATCACAGTAACTTCTTCGCCAGACGAATCGTACCACTTTAGGTTGTCAGATGATAGTTGTTGGTCGGGGAACACCCCTCCTAGATTCCATGAAGAGTACTGGTTGCCTGTATTCTTCATGTCCATGGGAATTGTTGCCGTGCCACCAGGGAAGATGGTTGCCGCGGGGTTTGCTAGAGTCTTCTGTTTCAGGGTCATTCTGTAGGTTGACTTTACGCTGACTGGAAGCTCCACATAGTACTTTATTCCAGAGCCATCGCCGGATTTGTTTACGATTCCATCGTTTATCCAAGTGTACCAGAATAGGTCCTGGACAGGGGCACCGTCCGGTATGGAAAGATTGAACCAAGTATCCGTGTATGTCCTTGCCTTAATCACCGTCGACTTGACGAAGTTGTCATGGTCAATCGGATTGTTGGAGTCGATTCTCAGTGGATAGCCAGACATCCATGACCAGTTGGAGACCTCGGTGTAGTACCAAAGCGTGGTATCCACGTATCCCCTGTTGAAGATATGGCAGTGCAGGGATGGTGGGTTGGGATCTGCTGCCTCAACGAGAATCGTGTTGCCGCCCTCAGAATCGGGATCGTATACCATAGTTTCACCGAAATTGTCAGGGAACGTGCAGTCTGCGTCAAGGGTGTACTCCTCGCCCCTCTCAATAGCGAAAATTATGAATGAGTCGAGATGGATCCCTTCTGCAGAAAAAGACGAGTCGGACCTGAAAAGGAACGAAGTTGTGAATCCCTCGTTGGGATGAAGGCCCGTCGCATTCCACACCAGCCTCGTCCAATCTCCTTCTGAAGACGAGATGTTCTGAGCCGTGTAGTTCAGATACTCGACATTGCCAGCATTCCCTGAGTCGGTCTCGAGCATGATTGTATCCCCCTCTCCCATCTCCCCCCATGCATCGGTGGCAATCTGAACGGAATATAGGAGGGGCGCATTTAGCTTCACCAAGCACAGGTTTGCACCATGAATCGCCGAGACCGTTGAGTCATGCTCTCCGTATCCAAGACCGTGTTCGTATCCATTTCCCCAAACGCCGTCAGCACAACCATCCTGGCTGTTTATCCTCTGCCAGGCCCACCTAAGTCTATCAAAGCGGTTTGAGGCATAGTTGTCGTTGGCACCCGAGACCTTCCAATGCCACTCTCCCGTGGCGCTGGAAACGTTCTCCATCCTCCAAGTCCCGGTTGGGAAGTCGGAATCGGCCTGGTAGCCATCAGAGTATCCAGCTGCATACCAGGTAGGAAAACCATATGGTACTGCCGTGTTAGAGCAATATTTTCCCTCGAAG
>JAKURM010000015.1:13941-23944 GCA_022449945.1 Candidatus Thalassarchaeum sp.
CCTCGTCATTGCAAAAGCCATTTTCCATTGGATCATACCAAAGAGCGATTGGCGCGGACCTGTCAAGTAGGTCATTCGAGTCATCCCCATCTATTCCAATACCTGCAGAAACGGTCCCTCTGAATATTACCCCCCCACTAAGCCATCCGTCCTCGGAAAGGGTGCTGTGAGCGATAGAAGGTGTCCAAACGAATGGGACCCTTACCGACTGTCCGGCTGCGAGTGTGATGTTGAACGTCCGCTCAAAGATTACAATTCCAATTGGGTGCCAGATCTCAAGTTTGGCGTCGGCCGTAATGGGCGACGGGTCGACCCCCTTCTGATTGAAGGTGACATTGATTTGGATGGTCTCTCCCTTTGTCATGTACTCCAAAGTAGATGAGTCTGGTTGGACCCAAGTTCTAGGCGAAAGAGAGCTATTCCCAAGCTCTATCCCAGTTACCTCGAAGTCTACGGGATTGTTCTTAGGGGAAACGTCAGCGGTTTCCACTGAATCGCCCGAGAGATGCAAAGGGGCATGCGTAAAGCCCACAGCGGCTATCAAAGCGGAAAGAAGTAGTGCGCGAAATGTTCCCATGAGCATCAAATTGCGAAATTCATCCGTGTAAGAAGGTTGGGGACTGAAGTTCGGAGTTGGAGCGGCGTTCCGGCGGACAGATGACAGTCGCAGAATGGCAGACCGGAGCGCTCCGACAATGAAGGCCTTATGGTACCGGGTAGTTGCGTGAAGCCGTGGTTGACCGATCCCTATTGCTCAAGAGGTTGCTTCTTGTTCTCGTAGTGGTTGGACAGGTCACCCTGGCTCCAATCATTCTATTCGCCCTGACTTACTTGCCGGAGATAAACTACGAGGAGGCGTCAATAGGACTTCGTACTCATCTAATTTACTGGGTCGTAATTGCTGGGGTCTCATATGGGATGGTTTCGATCGTATTAGCACTGATTGTCGGAGGATTCCGGCCATTTTTTGTCGCCAACCAGGGAGGTCTGATTCCATTCCTTGGATTTAGTCCCAGAAGGGGTGATCCAGAATTGGTGGACAGGGCCAGGCTTAGCCTCCTTAGCAGTCCATACGGCAGGATGTCCAAACTTGTCAATCTCAAAACTAGGGATGGTGAGCACGAGATTATGGCCGTACATGGTGGCCTTCAACTGCTAGCAGTCCCTATGCAAGTGATATTGATTGCAGTTCCGCTTGTAATAATGGAATGGGTTCCAGAAGAGATGGTGAGGGATGGCCGGGCATTCGATTTAGGGATGGCAGGTTACATCATTGCCCTGTGGATTGCTGTAAGAATCCACCCCATTATATCATGGCAATTAGTTGGCATAGCTGCGATGTTCAGAAACGTAGTTTGGAGGGTTTCGAAGCTTTCATGGATACTGCCTATTTTCCTATACTGGCTAGTTGCAAGGTTGGTTCTTACAGCTTCACTTAACTGGTTGGATGTTGACTACGCCCAGTGGCATGAGATGCAATTAGAGAAGATCATCCTGCAGACAGTAGCACCTGATGCGGAAATTCCCCCCACGGCAATACTTGACTACATTGTCGCCATCTCCGTTCTTCCAATGGCCACCTTCACGACCATCTCGGTCCTAGGGGGTTCCCAGAAGATGCCAGAGTGGATGTTTGGCCAAGATAGTGGGCTCGAATCACTGAGGGGAGGGGAGTTGAAGCAGTCCTTCCAGGAGGGATCCACCGAACAGTCCCCATCCACGGAATCGCAGCAAGTCGAGATTCGAGAAATGCCGGGGGATGGAGATAATGAAATCGAACGTGGAGAGGGGAGGATGATTGACTTGCCGTTCAGCCTTTTCGAGGATGACTAGGGGCTGTTAGACCACTCTGCTATTTGATTCAGAAGCGACCATCCCGCGCCCAAGAACGAGCCGAAGAAAATTGCATTGGGCCCAAATTGCAGTAGTGCCAATCCAGAAAGAGCCAGAATTAAGGTTGCAATCGATGACTCACCCACTGGCGACTGCGGGTACCGGTCAAACTGAACTGTTGGGGCCCAGTTGGAGGCGAAAAAGGACGCAGAGCCGGCGAGTAAGTTTGCAAATAGGCTCAATCTTAACCCCTCAGTTCACCAAGTACCTTCTCCACTCGGTCCATGCCCCTGGAAATCCCTTCCCTCCCAATGGTGTAGGCGAATCTTAGGTGTCCCTCGCCCGCATCTCCAAACGCAGTTCCCGGAGAGCACAAGACCCCTCCTTCGAGGAGTTTGATTGCGATTTCCTCACTCGTCATTCCGGGGACCTCGACTTTGGGGAAGACATAGAAGGCGCCGGTGGGAACGTGACATGTGACACCTGGCATCGAGTTCAGTCGGTCGCAGATTAGGTCCCGTCTATCCTTGAACTCCTGACACATCTTCTCCGGGTAATCGGGAGCCTTCTCTAATGCTTCCAGGACAGCATACTGCATCGCGTCATTCGAACACGCAGTAACGTAGTACTGCATCTTAGTGAGTTCTCGCATCAGTTCGTCGTCGGGAGAGAGAAGGTACCCGATTCTCCAACCAGTCATGGCAAAGGTCTTGGAGAACGATTGGACCATGACAAGCTTATCGTATCCAGCGCCCAAAAAGGAGACGTGTGGTGCGTCGTACACTATTCGGTCGTATACTTCGTCGGTGATGAGCCAAAGATCATGGGACCTAGCAAATTCGACAAGTTCGTCCCTCTGCCCCTCATTCACATTCCCCCCAGTAGGGTTGCTCGGGAAGTTGTATAGTATCGCCACTGTATGTTCATCGACCAGTTCTTCGAGATCTGAAAGTGTGGGTACGAAGCCGTTCTCGAAGCGACAGGGGTAGAGTCTTGGCTCGCCCCCGCAAATTACCACATCAGGGGGGTACAAAGGAAAGTAAGGCTCTGGGATTAGGACGTTGTCACCGGGGTTTACAATGGCCAAGAATATGTCAAGCAAGGCGTTTGTACCGCTCATGGTGATGCAGACATTGGATTCATCGAGGCTCGGTACCAAGTGATGCCACATTTCTGCGATTTTGCTCCTTAGTGGGGGGAGGCCGGCGGTGGTAGTGTACTTGTTCCGGCCATCTTGCATTGCCCTGGTGAAGGCCTCGACAGCGATCTCGGGTGGTTGGAAGTCTGGCTCCCCGAGGCCGAACTGCACGGCATCGTCGCCTGCCATATCGAACATCCTCCTTACTCCCGTTGGACGAATGCTATTGGCGCGGTCGGAGAATCGCACCATGGCCTGCGGACTAACGTCCTAGGATTTGAACAAGGCGGCTTAGGGCTCACTTTATGATGTTCTTTCTTCAGAATCAGGAAGGACAATTTCGGCCTCTAAGACCTCGGATTTCGAACCACGAATTGAGGATAGCATGTCATCTATCTCTAGGTCTGAGCGTAGCCTCACAAATACCAGAGATGCACACCAGGCAATGAATACTAGTGCGACTAGCCCAATTATAGCTGGAGGTACAGAGAATTCAGATTCGCCACCGCTGATACCCTGTACGATGGCAAAGGATGGTAGGGACTGGGAGCTCCCTGACACTGCTCTGACTTCGAGTTCGTGTTCCCCGGGCGGAATCTCCCTAGGGTCTATTATCACGTACCAATCGAATGGCTCTAACGGGCCAATCTCGCTTGGAGTGAATGAGTATGATGCCTCGAACCAGTCCCCACCATCTACCCTGAACTCGACTCTGTCGACGCTTCCCATTTGCCCCCAGGCATGCCCTGTCAGGTTTATCCAATCGGGGGTTTGGTTCAAGCTAGTGACGTGGTTCTGGATGGTTACGTCGAATTCCTGGGCATCCTGGTTCTCGGTGAGCCGTTGAGCTAGTTTTACTGCAGCGTATGCGTCTACCATCCCATATCCGAATTCTCGGTTCCAGTATGGGTCCACATCCGGGGCACTTGGCTCACCCCTCCTCTCAGATGTCTGCTTGAGTACTTCCTTGATCTCCAATGGTGAAAGTTGGTCGTTGGCCTCAATGACTAGTGCCACAACACCTGTGACGGTGGGGGTCGCGTAAGATGTCCCACTGCCCCTGCCGGTGTATGTGTTGTCAGAGGCGTCGCCTCCAAGGAAGTTGTTGCATCCGCCACTGGAGACGCAGCCTTCTGCCTGAACTATATTGGTCCCAGGTGCACTTAGCTCTGGAATCAACTCGTTCACGGGGTCGCCATCGCCGTTGTCCCTCCTTGGACCTCTTGACGAGTATGAGGCGATGGTGTCATCGTCCCTGTTCACGGTGTTCTGGTCATCCGTTGCGGCAACTGTAATCGATAAGGAGGAAGCGCTCATTCCGGATAGACCGTCGTTGTCCGGGCCGGAATTTCCTGCTGCGTTAGAGACTGTGACGCCGGCTAGCATCGCATCATCCAGTATCCTGCTGTGCATATCGGAGCCGTCTGATTCTCCTTCCTCGTGGCTGGGGATTCCCCATGATAGGGAAATGATGTCAATTCCATGGTTTGCCTCATCCACTCCGGGCCAAGCGTCGTCCCTATGATCAATGATCCACTGGAGGCCGTTCATTGCTGACTCGTAGAAGTCTTGCTCGAGCAGGTAGTTCTCGAATGGGCCGGCCCCGACATCAGTACCAATCCTGACATCAACCAGGGAAGCATTTGGGGCCGAACCGTAGAAGTCTGATTGGCTACCATCTGACTCGATGCCGGTTGCGCTGGCCATACCCATGCACGCCGTCCCGTGCTGGTTTCCATCATCGGGGTCAAATGACCCATCGTCCTCCCTACCGCCCGAAAGGATGCATTGCGGGTCCGAATGGACGAAGCAAACTGCATCATATCCTGCAACGAACTTGCCGGATAGGCCTGGGTGTTCGTTGTCCACACCGGTATCGGTCAAAGCGATGTTGACTCCTTGGCCGCTTACTCCCAATCCCCAGGCCCCATTAGGATATTCAGAAGAATTCCTGGCCTTTACAGCCGGAGTCTGGATGTCACCGTAGAATACAACTGAACCGTACATCTCAACCATTACCACGCCCTCTAGTTTGGAGAGTTCTCCCACTTCTGTAGCGTCTACTGCCCCTATTAGGAGTGCATCGATTGAAGGTAGCTCAACTGCAATTCTATGGCCCAACATCTCCAATGAAGAGCGGTCGTCATC
Source organism: Candidatus Thalassarchaeum sp. (assembly GCA_022449945.1). Lineage (GTDB taxonomy): Archaea > Thermoplasmatota > Poseidoniia > Poseidoniales > Thalassarchaeaceae > UBA36. Next base: position 19,061 of record JAKURM010000015.1, read on the forward strand.
AGTCACGGCGCGACTGTAGGAAAGGCCGACATTTACCGGACCGGTGGCACTTTGGATGGAATCATGAATCCCATTCCTATCGGAATCTAGGGACGTCCAAGACCACCATGGACCAGGGTCAAGCCAAGTCACCGGGGATTGTTCTGGAACTGAGCTGGATAGTCCTGGATGAATTATTCGTAAGTCTTCGCCTGATTGGCCATTGACGCGTTGGGGGCCGATGCTGCCCGCCAGGGGCATCAACAACATGATGCAAAAGATCGCACCAACTTTCCTGCTCCCCATTGTGTCTGCGGAATATCGGCACCCCTTCAAACCAACCTCTTCAAAGACATCCAGGCCTCATTCTAGAACAATACCCCTGGTGGGGGCACTGGGATTTGAACCCAGATCAGCGGGTGTCTTCCGCTTAGCGTGCACCCGATAAGCGCACGCTCTCGGGTTGCGACAGGTCGGTGCTCCAGTTGGTCATCAAAGCCATCAGAAACCCACTCGTCGTCATTCCCGTGCAACTGGAGCCCGCGGTACTACCAGGTTATACTATACCCCCAAGGGTAGGCAAGAGAATGAACACCCGCTTATGATGCTCTCGGTTGAGCGTTGTGCTCACAATGAGGACAGCAACGGTCCGACAATTATGCTGATGAGGACCCATGTGCCCATCACTGCAGATACTAGGCCCCACGCCCTCGGCCTTATTCCAACACTGATTAGTCCAAGAATCCTGGAATGGCGGCCGGGTAGAAGGGCGACGGAACGAATGATGGCGACAGCTAAACCAGCACAAACTGCGAACGAGATTAGGAAAAGGGGCGACAATAGGGAGCCGGCAAGTCCCGATCTGGCTAAGGCCCCCACTCCTTGGGGGATCATTGATGGATCGATTAGCCAAACGAGCCAAGCAATCCATAGACCCAAGTAGACGTCTTCTGAGAAACGCCGTAGAACCCTCCAATCCTTGTAATTCTCGGGAAGACGCGCATGGACCAGGCCAGAAACCTTCTCGACCTCCAAAATCCTTCCACGGATTAGCATCGATGAGCCTTGGTAGACAAGGATGGATGAAAATACAATCTCAATATATATCCAGAAAACGCCGAGTCCGAGGCTTGAGAACAATGAAAGTGGCCCGTAAATAATTAGGAATCCCAAGCAGGAGGCGAAGATTGTCATAATTGCCCCTACGCCCGGAATTAGTGCCTCCTTGGGTGCCTCGTACTCCCTCTCACTTGGCATTGCTAGAACCAAAAGGGGTAGGAATGCGGTACCGAAAAGTAACGACAGGATTCCAAGTGGGCTTTTTCCCGAACCGATCAAAGCATTCTTGGCTGCCTCTTGGATATCTGCAGGAGACATAGATCCGGGCTGCCATTCGGTCACGAATCCTGCGGAGTCAATCAATATCACGGCATCAGTTGCACCGCTTGGCAATGCCCTGCCTACAGTGGAGTCGTCCATCAATAGCGGCCAAGAGCCATTCAGCCCATCTGAGTATTCATCCAAATTGAATGCCTGGAGTCCCTCGCCCGTAGCAATCTGTACGAATGAAGGATCAATCCCCTCTTGTTTCAATATGACCGAGGCGGTTTCAAAGTCCCCCTTCTGCCGAATTGCGTTGGGAGAACCAGAAGTGAATAGCCCCAATACAACCACATCTGATTCCTCGAGAAGATCTGATAGCGAGACTGCACCCAATTCTGGATCATGGGACAGTAGCATGAAAGAGGGTGCAGCCCCACCTTCTCTGTATGCGTCATCTTCAATATCTGGAAGTGAGGTTGCTGGCCCGATGCTAGCCATTGCCAAAAGCAGTACTGTCCCATAGGCTGGGAGGGGGAGTGTGGCTCCCTTGAGGGAGGCTCCCAACCATGAGAGAACGCAGAGGGGAATTACGAATGCTGCGACGGTTGAGCTAAGCAGCGGACGGCCGTCTTCGGGGACGTTGAATCTCAGAATCTCCCATGAGTCACAAGACTCTGCCGGATCCTGATCGGAAATTGTGAAACATGCATCCAACATGTAATTTCCAGGTTCAAGTGGTTTCTCTGTTGTCCAAGTCAGCACTGTCCTGTTGGCCTCTCCCTTGGAGAATCCATGGGGGAGCTCGAAGTGATCTTGCCATATGTCCTCCTTGTAGTGGCCGTGCCTCATCTCGCCCCAGTCAATTGGTCCAATCAACTCTATTGCCTGCGTTGGGAAATCCCCGGGCCCCCAAGGAGAAATTGGGGTGAACTCGAACCTTGCCATCCTATTTTGATCAAGTATTACGTTGAGTTTTGTCTCAACAATATCGCCCTCGAAAACAACTCCTGAACGGGCATCGTAGGTACCCCACCAAAGTGTGCCCGAGACTGCACAGTCGTGCCTAACCTGGATTGTCAGCCTTATTTCGTCGCCGGAGTTCATTGATGCATTGACGCCACTGGCCTTCGCCTCGAAGATATGTGGATCTGTTCTATCCTTTTTCATGACGATGGACTCTGTCTGTACGCCTGAAAGGACCTCGATGCCGCCCATCGAAAGAGTGACGAAGAATTGGGTCTCGGAACCAAGAACCGTCCCCCCAATGACATTGGTAACTGAGCAGGCCTCGCTAGTGGTCTCAAGAGAAGCGAAAAGACGGACTGTGATGTTTCCTTCGAATCTAAATGGCTCATGTAGAGATGGTGCACTAGCATCGATTATCGTTGGAGAGGACAGAGTGCTGGTCTTTGAGAAGGATACACTGCCGGATGGGAGGCCGGTAACGGTAGTCCAATTTCTGTCAAGAAACTGGGAGTCTTCGTCCCCCTTCAGGAATAAACGGTGCTCAGCAGGGTATGAAAAGTCGGAGCCGGGGCCATCGTAGGCGACCTGATTCTGGGCAGAACCTAGGGGTGTTGATGAAATAACAAATAGGAGCGAAATCGAGAGTAGTGCTAAGACTGACCACCTGCTACTCATCATTTCGCCCATTTGGCCTCCCTTGATTGAGCCGTTCAAACCCTTCGTCCTCCGGTCAAAGGAACCTCATTGCCGCTCCGAGGGCAATTATTGCACCTGCGAATGTAGAAAGGAAGTTGACGCTATGCTTACCCAGGTACCCGCGATTTTCCAGCAATGCGCCTAGAATTGAGTCGACCTGGCAGCCCACCCATCCGATTACGATCACGGTTGTGAACAAGAAAGCAGGCTGAGTGCCATCCCCATTGATGGCTCCCAGAACGGTGGAGACGGTTGCTATCAGAAGAGCCCCATAGAATGCTGCCAATGTTCCAGTCGGGGACATTCCGCCGTTAGTTCCGGCTGGTACCGCCTCCAGGGTAGTGATAATGCGAGTTCGCGGATCGAGGCTGCCGATCTCGGATGCTAGAGTGTCCGAGGCAGCGACTGAAATTGCGGAACATAGTACAAGGTAAGACCACTCATGACCGCCATAGGAGTAGTGTACAATTGCTACAATGCTAGCCATCCCCCCATTGGCCAGGACGTTCTTCCAACCCCTGACTCCATCGTTCGCCTCCTCGGCAGAGATTCGGACCTTTTCTTCGAAACGCCACTTCGTTGCCATTGATCCTACAATGAGGAAGGTCATTAGGACGGCTAGCCAGGTCCAGTGGCCAAGTAGGGAAACCACGATGCCTACGAACAGAGCGGCGAAAAGACCTCCGCGGTCCAGTAGATCTCGGGACGTCGAGACTAGTAGAAGCAGGGAGACTAGCAAGAGTGAGATAACTTGGTCGTCACTCACTTGGACCATATTCTCGACCGGGCGTTGGTATTGGCGGTCATGAACGATTCGGCATTAACGAAGTGGAAGGATGCAATAGCCAGTTAGAAATCTGTGTCCAGAGACGTGATGCCCTTCAGAAGCCCCCTAGCAATGGTGATGACACTCGTAATCAGAATAATGGTCCATGCAAGCATGAAAAGAACGCCCGTGCCTTCACTATACCCTAGCCACTCAGTGGGAACATGGTATGACAGGAATGAGGACCCGTTCCAGAATGAATGGCCGGCGATGGACAGGGCTATTGCTTGGGGTACCCCCCTGGGAGTAAGATTGCCCGCTCCTAAGTTGACCGAGGGGGACTTATCATAGGACAGGGAAAATCCAGTGTCCTCTGCTGGTTTTGGAGAGTCTGCCACTGGTTCTGCAGGAGAATCTGGATTGACAATGAGCCAAGATTTGGGGGTCTTTTCGCCCTGCGAGTTTGCGAGTTCAATTGCTTCTTCGAGAGTGGGGCGGTTTCCGTCGAATCCAGACATGTCTCCGTCTCCGTCGGTATCGTAACCCAAACTTTCTGCCATGTCAATTGCAGAGATTGCTAGATTTCTTGCACGCCATTCCATCTTTGCCTTGAATTCCTTGTCGGTTGCCATCCAGCCAATTGCCGAGCCTGAAATCGCTGTCCAGACGGCATGGCCAGGGATGGAGCCGATTCCTCGGACAAGTATGGTCATGGTAGCAGAAACCGGACCACCGATTACTGATACCCCAATATATTGGAAGTTCTCAATCAGGGCAAATCCGAGTCCGACGGTGAAGCCAACCTGAAATCCCTGCTTGGGGCCCTTGATTGACGGGAGGAATAATGCTACAGCCATCGCTTTGAATATCTCCTCACAGAATGGTGCCCCTATGGCTAGCAATGAGAGTTCTTCCGCCCAAGGGGGGAAGGAAGGGGGCGTTAATTCGGGTGCTACCAGGCTGTTGAAGATGAACGCGGGAAAGGCCGATGCCATTCCTGCGATCAGCCACGCTTCGGCATCTCTCCGCCTTGTGGGAAGTCCCAACTGGGCATTCGATGTGCCCCACCAAGCGAGAACTGGCAAGGACCGAATCTTCCTCGACCACTTGAACCGGAGGTTCAGAATTAAATCTCCAGCAGGGCTCAACGACCC
>JAKURM010000016.1 GCA_022449945.1 Candidatus Thalassarchaeum sp.
AAGCGATTCTCGACCCTAAATTGGATGGGATAGGTACCTTGCAAATCTCACCGGTAGACTACCCCTGGTTATCCTCTGATTTGTTCCGGGCATTGGAAGAAGGCCTTGGGGAGACCGATTCCCTCATTATGCCCCATGACGGAGAAAGGGCCCATCCACTGCTAGCGCTAGTAAGGGTCGAGGCAATGAGGCTGATGCTGGGAACTGGTGATCGTAGGCCGCTCCACCGCCAATTTGTGGAGGTCCCTCATTCAATATTGATGGAGGATCCATTCTTGCTTAGAAACGTCAATTCTCCGAAAGACCTAGAGTGAGATTTCCCCTGACGATAGCATGTCGATAATTTGGGGATATAGGGAATGCTCTACCTGCTTGACTCGGTCCTGAAGAGATTCCGCGTCATCATTGGATTTCACCGGGATGGACTGCTGGGCAAGAATTGGCCCAGTATCGACTCCCTCGTCAACTAGGTGAACAGTACATCCAGTAACCGTGACCCCTGCAGAAAGAACGTCCCTGTGGGCATGTGCACCAGGAAAATCAGGAAGCAAGGATGGGTGAATATTCACTAATCTCCCCTTCCAGTGGCCAACGAACCATGGAGTTAGTATTCGCATGTAACCACTCAACACTACTAGTTCGACTTCAGATTCGATCAACAGTCTGTGAATCTCTTCCTCGTGAGTAGTCCTCTGAACAACGGGGTCAGAGAAATCCATCAAAGGAACTGGGGCCGATTTGACTCCTGAATCTATACCATGCTGCAGGCCACTTGCACTTTCTCTGTCCGAAAGAACAAGCACGGTCCTGTGCTTGCAGTTTGTTGCTGATTGATGCTCCAAAAGAGAGAGTAGTCCTGATCCTCCTCCAGAAATCAATACAGCTAGCCTGAGTGGGTCCTCCAAGGAGGCGGTCCTGGGAAGTATGAATTCGCCACCCATGGCACATTGAAGGTAGTTCGACGCTTGAGGGTTGGCAAGACGCTATCTTAAACGCAATATGTAATTCCGGCCAAACAATGGGTAGGCTAGACACAATAGACGAGGTCGTTGAGAAGTACTGCGTGGCTAGCAGGCCTACAAAAAGCAAGTTGTACGTTGGAATGGGTTCCGTACTCCTATTGTTTGCGTTTATTGGAATATGGGTGCCGGGTTTGCCGACTGTCTCATTCGCTGTTCCAGCTGCTTTCCTATTCTCGCTTTCGAGTGAGAAGATGTTCAGATTCACTCTGACAAACCGGTTCTTTGGAGAAGCGTTGTTCGAATACTATGCGACTGGAAAGACCATTCCGGCGCACGCCAAATACGCTACAATTGCAATGATTGGCATTATGACCTCCCTGTCATCTTACTTCGTATGGTATGTTTCTACAAAGGGAGAAGGTACGATTGGGGAGCCATCATCATGGAATGGCCCCGACCCGGGGTTCGGGGCTGCGTCAATAATTCTGGTAGGGCTACTGGGAATGTGGTACGTCGGATTTAAGGTTCAATCCAGAAGATAGCTACCGAACTGAAACACTATTGCAGGGCCCCACTTCGCATTCGAACGAGAGGCCATGAATTTTGACACCAACGCGGTAAGGGGAAAGAGTAAGCCCGACCCAACTACTGGAGCAATAATCCCCCCAATCTACCAAACAGCGACTTACGTCCTAGAAGAGGTCGGCAAGGACAAGGGATTCGACTACACAAGATCGTCCAATCCCACTAGGCAAGATTTGGAAGAGCATCTGGCTGCGATAGAAGGGGGCAAGTATGCAATTGCCTTCTCCAGCGGGATGGCTAGCGCGGATAGTTGCATGAAGTTGCTCAGCAAGGGTGATCACGTGGTCTGTTGCGACGACGTCTATGGTGGGACTGCAAGACTTTTCAACAAACTGATGACCAACTATGGTGTTGAGTTCACCTATGTAGACTCGCAAGATGCTGACAATGTTGAGGGTGCGATTAGGCCAAACACGAAGATGTTGTGGATTGAGACTCCTACGAACCCACTGCTAAAAGTGACTGACCTCGAGGCCGTCGGGAATATTGCGAAGAGCCACGAGCTGCTGTATGTGGTAGACACGACCTTTGCCACTCCTGTTTTTCTACGGCCACTGGAATATGGGGCTGACATTGTTCTTCACAGCCTGACAAAATACCTCAGTGGCCACAATCAGTTAATCGGGGGGGCCCTAATTACTAACCGCCGGGACCTGTTTGAGGAGCTAAAGTACATCCAGAAGAGCGTGGGCGCGGTTCCCAGTCCATTTGACTGTTGGTTGACTATCATTGGCCTCAAAACTCTTCACCTCAGGATGAGCAGGCACTGGGAAAACGCCGAGAAGATTGCTGAATACTTAGAGGGTCATCCGAAGGTTTCCCGGGTAATCTACCCCGGACTAGAGTCCCATCCAATGCATGAGGTGGCAAAGAGTCAGATGAGTGGCTTTAGTGGGATGATATCATTCGAGCTCAATGGTGGCCTAGAGGCCGGAAAGAAGCTAATGAACTCGGTGGAGTTATGCATGCTAGCAGAGAGTCTTGGTGCAGTCGAGACCATGATCACTCATCCCGCAACAATGACGCATGCCGAAGTCCCACGAGAAGAGCGGTTAGCACGGGGCTTCGAAGACGGCCTTGTTAGATTGTCTGTTGGAATAGAAGATGTCGGAGACCTGATATCGGATCTTGATGCTGCATTCGAGAAGGTCTGATTAATCCCATTTCTCTGGTTCCCAACCGTTGTCGCGGAGCCATTCATCGTTGTAGAATTTTGAGAGATAGGGGTTTCCAGCATCCGGAAGGACGGCTACCACCAAAGCAGAATCTCCTCTTTCTTCGGCCCTCTTGGCAACATCTAGGGCTACTTTGATCGAGCCACCGCAGGACCCCCCGCAGAACATCCCCTCTTTCTTTGCAAGAGCCCTGGCCCATTGGAAGCATTCTCCGTCGTCAACTTGGTGAATCTCGTCAATCAATGAGAAGTCTGTTGCAGAAGGAATGAAGTCCTCGCCGAAGCCCTCTACTTGGTATGTATGTGGCTCTCCCATCGTACCCTCTTCGAACCATTCCTTTAGGATTGAGCCTAATGCATCCACACCAATTATTCTAGGGGGGGCTTTGTCGTTTGACTCAGACAGCTCCCTCAAAGCCCGCGCTGATCCAGAAATTGTTCCGCCGGTTCCCATAGTAGCAACAAAATGAGTGATGTTGCCCTCTGTCTGCTCCCATATCTCTGGGCCCGTGGACAGGTAATGGGCTAGGGGATTGGACTGGTGAGAGTATTGGTCGGGGTACCAAGCCCCTGGTATCTCCCTACCCATTCGCGCTGCTACTTCGTAGTATGAACGGGGATCTTCTTTCTCTACGGCAGTTGGGCAAACGTGGACCTCGGCTCCTATCGCACGCAATAGATCAATTTTCTCCTTGCTCATCTTATCGGGCATTGTGAACACGCATCTGTATCCTCTCTGAGCAGCCACCATTGCAAGGCCGATCCCCGTGTTCCCAGAGGTTGCCTCAACTATGGTCCCCCCTTTCTCCAGGAGGCCCTTCGACTCAGCTTCGAGTACCATCTGCAGTGCAATCCTGTCCTTGATCGATCCACCTGGATTGCACCTCTCCAACTTGACCCAAACCGAAGATGCCTGCAGATGCTCAGTCAATCGATTTAGCCGAATCAGTGGGGTGTTCCCAATTGCAGAAACCACATCGGTGTATGTATTGGGTGGGCCCGACGAGCCGCCTGCCATGAAGGGCCATCGTATCCCGGGGTATGATGATGTCGCAATGAATATTCGAATTCAGTGTAGGAACAGTCTGGTTCCTGTGAAAATCATAGCAATGCCATGCTCATTGGCAGCATCGATTACCTCGTGATCCCGGACTGATCCTCCTGGCTGGACAATAGAGTTCACTCCAACATCGTGTGCTGAGTCTATACTGTCTCGGAAGGGGAAAAATGCGTCGGAGATTAGCATGGATCCAACGGCCCTCTTACCCGCCCTAGTAGAAGCAATTCTAACTGCCTCGACCCTACTGGTCTGTCCTGGCCCGACTCCCACGGTACAGAATCCTGTTTCGGTCCTAGAAACCAGAAGTATTGCGTTAGACTTGGTCTCGGCAATCACTAAGCAACCGAACCTAGCGAGATCCCTATCCGATTCATCTATCTGCTTCTCAGTTACTGATGAGGCAGTCAACCAATCGAAAGCGGGGAGTGCCTGGGACTGTGAAAGCCAGCCACCTTCTACTTGGCGGATTCTAATGCCCTCTTGTTTGTGGGGGATCGGGTCAAGAGACATCATCCTCCTGTTTTTCTTTGTGGAAAGTACTTCCAAGGCCTCGGGTTCGTATCCAGGTGCAATCATGCACTCGAAGAAATGCTCTCCAATCTCCAATGCTGTTTCCAATTGGACCTTTTTGGTGAATGCGATTACGCAACCGAATGCACTTTCTGGATCGCTTGAAAGTGCACCCTTCCATGCTCCTAACTGGTATTTGTCGATTGATGCCCCACATGGATTTGTGTGTTTTACAATGGCACAGGCGTGGTGCTCTGGAAATTCGGACGCTAGGGTTCTTATCACTCTCAGCGCTCCATCTAGATCCAGGTAGTTATTGTATGAAAGTGGCTTTCCTCCACTCTGAATAGCCAAAGAGAGGCCGGATTTTTCTCTACTAGAATCTGGATAGAAAGCAGCTGTCTGGTGAGGGTTCTCCCCGTATCGGAGGAGGTTTCCCTCCCCGGAAGAGACTTGTACTCTTGAGGGAATAACGGAATCTGAGAGTCTCCTATCGAGCTCGTTCGCAATAGAAGCGTCGTAGGAAGCTGAGCACTGGAACGCTGCCAGTGCAAGTTCCTTCCTCTTTTCGATGCTGATTCCTGCCGGATCTCCCTCGGACACCCTCAGGTCCTCTAGAAATTCCGAGTATTGGCTTGGGTTGGTTAGAACGACGACGTCTTCGTGGTTCTTTGCGGCGGACCTTATCATAGTAGGGCCACCTATGTCAATCATCTCGATGAGTTCGGGTAGTGATGCTTTTGGCTCCCTTTCTGCTGTATCTTCGAAAGGATATAGATTAATGCAGACGAGATCGATTGTTCCGTAGCCAAGTTCCTCCAATGTTCTCATGTCTTGCTCGTTTTTCCTTCGTGAAAGGATACCAGCATGCACAGCGGGGTGTAGGGTCTTGACCCGTCCTTCGAAAACCTCGGGATGATTCGTAATTTCTGACACATCGGTTACCATTATTCCAGATTCCCTTAGCGTTCTTGAAGTTCCACCGGTAGATATGACCTGCCATCCCAAACCCGCTAATTCAGAGGCAAGTTCGGATATTCCAGATTTTTCCCAGACGCTAAGAAGTGCGCGAGGGGGTGCCATGACTATGCGTTAGTGAGATGGCCTTGAATGGTTCGTGTGACCTAATCCCCTCTGGATGAGATGACCTGATCAATCCTGAGCATCCCTATTGCGGTCTCGGTTGCAGACTCTAGGGATTTCTCAATGACTGAACTCGGATGCCAGACCCCATCCACTGCCCAAGCCTTTCCATCTGGAGATATACCCATTGGTTCGGTTCGGTCCCTGGCCGATGCACGAAGTTCAAGCACCCTATCAAGAGGATCATCCCCCCCATTTTCTGCCAATGTAGCAGGTATCGTCTCTAATGCCCTGGCAAATGCCTCCATTGCAAGTCTCTCCCTGCCTCCTTGTGCATCGGATGCATCTCGAACTGCTTGGGCCATCCTACAATGAATTGCGCCAGCACCCGGAAGCACCGTCTCGCCCATAGCCAAGGAGGTCGCCCTCAAAGAGTCGTGTAGTCCTCTGATTACCTCCTCAGTTCCCGTCTCACCGGCACCGCCGACCTCGATGGTTACCACCGAGGGACTAGGGCAATCTTCTATTCTGATGATGTCCTCAACGCCATCTGACTCCTGTTTTCTCTCCCAGGAAATATTGCCACATTGGCCGAGGTCGTCTGTTTCGATGTCCATGGGTGATTCGATAATTCTCGCTCCCAGGGCATCTGCTGCGTTTCTAATCTCACTAGAGTCGAGATCTCCTATCGTTAGGATACCACTGTCTGAGAGCTGGTGGAGAATGTCTCGGTCTATCTCACCGGAACATAATATGGCCACTGCCCCACTTTCGATGATGCACTTGCAAATCTCATCCTTGCGTTCGGTCTCCGCCTCGATGAACGAGTCAAGCTGACCAGAATTGGAAATCTTCACCTCGACGTCCCGAGTGAGTTCTCTTATCTTCAAATAACCATCGAAGCAGGCTACCTTAGCATCTTCCAGATTGTTTGGAAGCCCATCCATTTGCACTCTACGCCTAAATGTAAAACCCCTCACTAGGCGTGAGTCGCGAAGTCCCCCGGTTCCTGTCTTGAACATGCAAACGTGCTCGGCGGAAGCCTCGCCTCTGTTTTGATACACCGTCTGCAGGGCTTCGACAATAATCGGGGAAAAGTGATCCAATGCAGACTCGGCCCCCTTGCCGCGGAGGGCTGTTTCGGAAACGGCCTCTATCTGGTGTTCATCTGGCTCAATTGCGTCGGCATTTGCCTGTTTTCTCGCAGCCTCCAGAGAAAGGGAATAACCCCCTATTAGGGTAAGGGGATGGAGTCCCTTTCGGAGAAGGTTGTTTGCTTCAATAAGCAATGAGCCGCAAATCAGCATCGTTGTGGTTACTCCGTCTCCACAGCCCTCCTCCTGGGACTCTGCCATAGATACCATCATCTTCGCTGCTGGATGCCGGACTAGTAGTTCTGCCACAATCTTCGCACCGTCATTCGTTACCGCTGTCGTACCATCAGTTTTGTAGAGCATCTTGTCCAGTCCACGTGGTCCGAATGTGGGCTTGAGGAGATCGGAAAATACACGGGCTGCAAGGATTAGTTTCTCTTGGACATCGGTGCCGCTTGTGACTTTTGTGTGCTCGGGAAGAATGGTGACTCTAGGCCTATCGGTTCCCTCGCTCATGTATTACGGGCGTACCAGGTTGACATGAATGCTTTGAGAGTGTAATTCGTGTCCTAGACTCTCCTGCTAGGCGAACTTCTATGTCATACATGATTGACGATAATACGTGGGAAGAAGGCAGCGAGTCTTCTCTATTTCGATTCTGCTCGCAGTGTCGTTGCTAGCCTATCCAATATCGTCCGCTCAGCAAATCTTCCCCTCCATCGAATTGGACTGTCTGGAGTCGGAAGTAGAGTTTGATCTTCCGGATTCTGAGATTTCAACAATCCAGTGTTCAGTGGAGAATCCCCACACTTACTCAGAAAAGGTGGAGTTGGGCTATGGCTCTGCAGACATCATAGTTACTGGGCCTGACACCATTACAGTGGAAGGGGGGGCCAAAGAGTCTTTTGAAGTCAGTATGAGGGCGGGAAACTCTGTCTATTCAGGAAACCATGAGGTTAACGTATCGGCACATGTAACCGAAGCAGGGGGGATTCCAGTGGGAATCATCACTGGTTCTGAGGAGGTGATGATCACGGCATTGGTTCCGGAATGGGTATCCTGTGATGCGAACTACGGAATCGGGACGCTGACTGTGGAGGCAGGGCAAGACGCGGCTTTCTCCGCATCATACACTTGCGAGAGCAACAAAAACCAGAGTCTGGACGTTGAGCTTCACTTGGTCACTAAGGGAGCCTCCCAGGAGTCAATGTGGCCCTCTGGATTCAATGACATAAGCGACCAAGACTGTAGGGTGGAAATCTCGGGTGGTGACGGGGTCGTTAACTGTCAGTTCTCGGTGACAACCCCCTCGAATCTCGAAGATTCCTGGAGTGGTTGCTTAATTCTGTTGGATGAGAGGACTGTGGGCTCAATGTCGTGCGACGAAGAGGACTCTTTGGAGTTAGTAGTCAATGTCAAGGAGTCTGGAATCGGGGATATTGGGTTAGGAGGCAATGGTAGTATTTTCGAGGATTTAGGTGTGTCTGAAGAAACGGGGCTTTACATCATAGGAGGGGGTTTTGTGCTGGTGTGCGCTATTGGCCTTGGATTCTATTTCAGAAGAAGGGGCTAGCCCAATACTCCTACCATCCAACGTATGGAAATCGAAGAGGCTAGGGCCAAAGGAGTAGACGCACCTGGCGAGAAGTTGAAAGATTCCGTGAAAATGTAGAACTGTATCGCGGTCAGAGCTAGAATTGTAGAGGCGTCGATGGCCAGCGGCTTTCCTAATCCCGAGTAGTGCAAGATATGGGACCTCTCTCTGATCGCAACGATTGCTAGCGCGACTGAGAATACTAGAATTGCATGGCCTAATACCCAACCCGCGGTCTCCCCAAAGACCCCTACGATGTCATTCTGGAACCCCCCCAACACCGTCGCCGCGAAGTCGACCATGGGTGTGGGCTGCGTTGGAGATTCTTGAACTGTGCTAGTTGGGCAATTCAGTTCTTTCGTAGAATGAACTGCCCCCCGATTATCTTGCGTATCTTGACGTTGTTTTCACTAACGATATCAGAAACAGCCTCCTTAACCGGTATTTGTTGTGGATTTTCTCGGGAAGGCTGAAGGTAGTCGTCACCAGTAAGGTAGCCCCCAGTTTTGACCTTGGGCAGATAAGCCTCCAAATCAGCCTTAACGAAATCATAGTCATGGTTTCCATCAACATAGACCCAGTCAAAGAAGTCATCAGGGAAATCGGAGTGAGCTATTTCAGAATGATTTCGATGCAAAGATACCTCGGGGTTCCCGGAGAACCTGTCTCTTACCGAATCAAAAATCTCATCCATATCGGTCTGGTCGGACGCCTTGGTTCCACCATACCAGCGAGTAGGGAAATCTGGTTGGAATTCCCATGGATCAATTAGATGTAATTCTAAGGGCTTCGTAATATCTAGGATCCTCTGGGAAAAGTCCCCTTTCCATACTCCTATCTCAGCACAAATTGAGCCTTTTGGCATCATCTTCAGAAGTCGCTTTCTGTGGTCTGTTATGAAAGAAAAAATTCCAGCCCTCCCCATATGGTCAAATCCGAACTAAATTAAATTGGGTGAGGGCTTGATTATCAAGTCTTTCAGTTCTACATCTAAGCACGCCTGATGCGAATCGCGGAAATTGCACTTTCGAATGGTTGGGGTATTTTCATAAAACTCATCATTCCACGAAGAATAAAACCCGAAGTAATGTCTGGCAAATAGGGGAGTCCAAATGGTAGGGAGATTTGTGAAAAACTTCCTTAGGCCATTTAGGAAGTTCTCGTCAAACTTTGTTTCTATTGTAAATGAAAACTCGATTGTAAGAAAGGCCGCCTGGATTCTTGCTGCAGAGAAAGTGGAGGGCGATTACCTAGAGTTTGGCGTATATGATGGCGGTTCAATAATCCAAGCACAACACGAAATGGAAGAGGCTTTTCGGGAGCAGATGACGGAGGGGGGCGGTCGTACCCGCGAAGCCGCCAATGAGATCAGAGAAATCTGGTCTAAGATGAGGTTCTTCGCATTTGACTCGTTCCAAGGTCTGCCGGAAATAGAAGGTATTGATGCCAAGGGTAGTGATTTCGAAGAGGGTACATGGTCCTACAATGAAGAAGGATTTAGGAGAAATCTATCAAAATCCGGATTTCCGATGAGTAGTTTAGTTACTGTTCCTGGGTGGTTTGAAGAAACTTGCAATGAACAGACGAAGCTCGAACATAATATGAAAAAAGCTGCAGTGGTACACATTGACTGCGATCTGTATTCATCGACAAAGACGGTTCTAACGTTCATCGAGAGTCTTCTTGTTGACGGTACCGTGATAATTTTCGATGATTGGTATAATTTCAAGGGAAACCCGAATCTTGGCGAGCAGCGGGCCTTTGCAGAGTGGTCAGAAGATATGACCGACTGGGCCTTTGTCCAGTATCAAAAAGAGGGTCCGTGGAGAAACAGTTTCATTGCTTCCTTCCAAGGAAATTAGTCTACGCGACACTAATTACCGCAGTACCTCTCCAAGAGCCATGAAATCGGAGGTCGATGTGGTTATTCCAACATTCAGGCGCCCCGAAGCACTCGCAGCGTGCATTGAATCGCTAAAAGAACAGACAATTGAGCCAGCCTCGATTGAGGTAGTAGACGATTCTGAGACTGACTATGGTCCAGGAGTCTCGAGAAACATTGGATGGAAGCGAGGCAGTGGTAGGTACGTTGCATTTATCGACGACGATTGCATTGCTGACAAGGAATGGATCGAAGGAATCCAGAGGGCTTTCTCCAAGAATGATATTGGAGGGATAGAAGGTGGCATTACTACCACCAACGAGACTGGGGAAGTGGTTGATTTCAATCCTCCAAACCGCTACAAATGGGACCGATTCAAAACTGCTAACATGGCCATCAAGCGGGACGTCCTGGAGGAAATTGGCGGATTTGACGAGAGGTACTTCCTTCACCGGGAGGATACCGATATCGCGTGGAGGGTAATTGACTCGGGGCACAAGATGATATGGGAGCCTGGATGCAGGGTTCACCATCCAGAACCGATTGGGATTCACGGGGCGGTCTACGGGGCATATCCTCGCTCAGAGCAACTCCTCTATCACTGCAATCCAAAGAAATTCGTTGAGAGCGCGGCGTCGCTGATTTCCAGAGAAAGCGTTAGAAATGGAAAATTGTGGAAGTTGCAGAGAGAAATGAGGGCACTCCAGGAACCCCCAGACGTAAAGCCACTCACTAGACTCCAGTCCTGGTCTCTATGGTCTCGTGCTTGGTTTGTTGCAGTTTTCTGGCTCCTTAGAAAACACACCCTTGGAGAGCCAAAGAGGTCCATCCACCAATCTGAATAGGGATCGTTCTGGGAATCAATCCCTCTTGTCCTCGAACTGGTATCCAAACCTCTCAATCTCCCAATGACAATGTTCAGCGATCAAATTGACGGATGAGTCGTCGTACATCAAGGAATAGTGTTCTCGATTCTTGCGAGAATCTGACTTGGCACGCGGGAGATCGACTCTGTCGAGCCCTAGTGATTCCAAGAGTGCGGGCCACTCCTCTTTCAGATTCTCGAAACTGATGAATCGATCTATTGCTGGTTGGTCGCCGAGCATGTAAATAGAGGTGTCAGTAATTCGGTCTATTGATGTCTGAATGAGAAAATCGGCGAATGACATAGTTTCAGGCAGACCTGGCATTCCGTGTCCATACTTGTTGAAGTAGAAGAGTGAAACAGCCCTATCCCATGGGTTTCTGACAACGCAGAACTTGTAGTATTCGTCGAATATCTCTGTGTCTAGCCGCCTCCTCAGCAATTTCGCTGGTGTGTGATTGAAATGGTGAGCCGGGCCATCTCCTCGTAGTCTGGACCATAGGTCCCACTTTCTGTACATAGATATTGGAATTTGCGTATTCTGCCTGCCTCTGTAACCCATATCCAGTCTCATTTTCTCTTCAGAAGGGGCAATCTGAGTGATTATGTCCTCTGGTCCGCAGTGCTTAGAGAGAGCGATTTCAATGCTTGAACCGGCAGTCTTTCTGGTCTTCAGAAAGATGAATTTATTCTTGTGTGAGACTATCATTCACATCACTAGTTGCCATCTAGAAATAAGAGTCAATCTTTCTAAATGTGTTTGTTGGTTCTTGACTATATAAACAAGGTAGAGTGTGTGCCTGTATATTGCGTTCAAACGTAGAGAAGAAGCAATATGCATCAGAGTTGGGGGCTACTCGTGGGTTCCGTAATTGGCACCAATGATGCCCAATGGATGTTGGATATTTCGGGACTAGCGGGATTGGATAGAATCGAGCCACTTGAAGGTGGCTGGGACAACTCGTGCGTTCTACTGACGCTGACAGACGGGGCCTTTGTGGTTCTCAAAGCGTGGGATGCGAATACGGTAGAAGAGGTTGGGAGAGTCATTGAACGACACTGTCACTTGGACTCACATGGAATTCCCACCCCTGTTCCATTGAGGCTTGAAGAAGGGAGGATGCTTGTAGAGAAGGACGGAGTAGCTTGGACGTTGCTTCCATACTTCCCGGGAGGCATGCTTGACTCAGATGAAGAGTCCCTGAGAAGTCTAGGGAAGGTCCAGGCAAAGATGCACATGGTCCCAACGAGTGACTGTTTCCCAGATATTTACAAGATGGGGTTCAGACTCTTCGAAAAGGTTCTGAGTATCGGAGGTGAATGGGAGGGTCATCCATTCCTGGAATTGCTCAGGAACGAGGTTCCTACTCTGAAAGAGGGGATACCCCCGGGACTTCCATCTGGGGTTCTGCATGGGGACCTGTTCCCGGACAACGTAATCGGTTCGGACGGAGAGGTATCGGCAATTCTTGACCTGGAAGAGGCTTGGATCGGGCCTCTGGCATTCGACTTGGCGATGTCTTTCGTTGGTTTCGGATGGGAGGATGGCAAGCCTTTCGAGAGTCGATGGGAGGCGCTCGTTGAAGGCTACCAATCGAAAAGGAGGCTGGCTTCGGCTGAAGTGTCGGCACTGCCCGCCTTGCATCGCTATGCCACGCTTTCCATTGCCTGCTGGAGATTCTGGAAGCACAATATCAGCATGCCGGACTATTCGCTCTCGGATAGATACCGTGAGATGGTTGATAGGTTGAATGTCGACTTCGACCTCAGGGAGGCTTTCTGATGAGCGGGGTTGTGCACTCGGTGAACGTCAGCTCTGGAGGGGTTCCCAAGTACCCTGTCGATTCGGCGAACGTTAGTGAAGAAGGAGTCGAGGGGGACTTCAACCGGTTCCGAGTCGAGGATAGAGGGGGTGATCCGGATCGTGCCGTATGCATCTTCTCAATTGAGAGGATCGAGTCACTGAAGGAAGAGGGTCATCCCATTGAAGTGGGTTCAACTGGTGAGAACATCACAATTCGCGGAGTCGAGTGGAACTCTCTGAAGGTGGGAACGGTTCTGGAGATAGGGGGTGCATCCCTAGAACTGAGCGAGCCATGTGCTCCCTGCAGCAAGATAGGTCGGTCATTCTTGGAACGACGTTTCGCGAGGATTGATCATCAGCAGGAATTCGGTTGGTCAAGATGGCTTGCCCGGGTGATGCGCGAAGGCGCCGTATCGGTAGGGGATTCCGTAGATGTAGTTATTACAGGGCAGAACTAAGGTGATGGCATGGTGATGTACAAGAGGGGCTCCCGTGTGGGTTTCTTCGAGAGGATTTCAAGAGGATGGAAGGTTACAAAACTCGGAATGGCAGTAATCAGGGCTGACCCAGAGCTGATGGTCTACACTTTTCTGTCGGCGGTTCTATCGATTTTCGCGATTGGTGCGGCTATTTCGGGATCTATTGGCCTAGAAATTTTCTCTGGTGGTCTCGATTCTGAAGCAACATCTAACGAAGAGGGCACCAACGACCTGGTCAATGCCGGGCACATGGCTATCTGGTTCGCATTCTACCTGGTCATCTCGGTAATTACCGTCTTCTGGAATTCAGCAATTATCGCCAGCGCATACGAGCGCATGTCCGCCGGTACCAATCCCAGTTTCTCTTACGGGATCAAGCAGGCGATGAAATGCCTGCCCCAGATACTGATATGGGGGGTTATATCGGGAACCGTAGGATTGTTTCTGCAAATCCTGGAGGGCATCTCCAAGGACTCGGATGCCCCCATACCCATCAGGGCTGTTGCCGGGTTGGCCTCGTTCATCCTTGGCATAGCCTGGTGGATTGCCACATTCTTCGTGATCCCAATGATTGTGCTCGAGCGTTCGGGGGTAATCGATGGAATGAGCCAGAGCCCGAAGCTGTTCTACAAGACCTGGGGAGAGGGTATTACGTCTCACGTAGGGACAGGTCTACTGCTGTTCTTCGCCGTATTCATCCTGTTCCTAGTTTTCACCCCGGTGATGATGGTGGGCGGTTCGGTGGCAGTCCTAGGCGCTGTCGCACTGGTCCTGTCCATCCTTCTTGTCGCTCTCTTCTTCACTACCGTGGAGGCTGTCAACAGGGCATCTCTCTACTACTACGCAAAGACCGGGGAGGCTCCCCCGATGGCGCAGAAGTACGGGCTGAGCTTCTGAAATCTGGGTGATTGAATGCCGACCTGGGGCGCAGGAATCATCGCAGAGTTGGGTGCAGACATCGCAGATAGCATACCCGATGGAAAGGAGGGGCATTTGGAGGGGAATCCGTCTGGCCTTAGCATACTTGTTGCCACTTATCCCGATAGGTTATCTGGCCCTATGGATGGCAGGATACCTCTGAAATAGACCGTAGTACGCCCGGGCAACCAATAGCAGAGGTACCCGAGCGGTCAAAGGGGCTGGGATGAGGTCCCAGTGCGTAGTGCTTCGCAGGTTCGAATCCTGCCCTCTGCACCAATATCTGCGGCACCTGCTAGTTCAGGGCCACCCAAAGAGCCACTCCTAACAGCGATGCGCCCATTACCCGATTGAGGACAACAGCCGACTCTGGGGTACTGAAGGCCCTCCTCAGAAGGTTTCCAAAAGAAGCCCAAGTCATCACTGCAGGAAGTCCGAACGCCAGGTTGAGGAGGACAAGTAGGGCCACGGCAGGAATTCCGCTCCCGAATAGGCTGCCGAAACTAGTCATGAGGACGAGGAAGTGGATCCACGCCTTCCCATTCACTAATTGGAGGGAAACGCCGGTTGGGAAGCCCAGCCTCTCTCCCCTCTGCTCCTCCTCGGAAAGGGGCGAGGCAGTCGCTATCTTGAACGAAAGGAATGCGATGTACGCAGCACCAACTAAAGTCAAGGCGTCGAATACCTCCCTATTATCCTCGATGAATACGGTCGCTCCCCCGACGAACAATCCTAGCGATGACCACCCAACAGCCATTCCCGCAATCAGTGGCATTGTCCCTCGAAGACCGTGTTGGGAACCATGGGCGGCGCAAAGGACGTTGTTCGGCCCGGGTGTGAAGCACATCGGGACAATGAAGGCAAGAGTGGCCAGGAGTAACCCGGTATCCAAGATATTCCCCCTCCTTAGGCGGGTTGACAGGCCTTGTTCAATGCCTGGTCGATATCGGACCACAAGTCCTCGACGTCCTCAATCCCTACGCTCATCCTGACGAATCCTGGTACTATTCCTGCCTCTAGTCTGACTTCCTCGGGAACGAAAGAGTGGCTAGTATTGAACGGGCATTCGACTAGGCTCTCGACTCCACCCAAGCTGGTGGCCTCGAATATCACCTCGAGTTCGCGCACGAACCTCAAAGCGGCATCATCACCCCCGGAAACTGCGAAGGAGAGCATCCCAGTTCCCCTTGGTACTATTCGCTTAGCAACCTCATAGTCAGCATAACTGGGGAGGGAGGGGTGGTTCACGCTTTCTATCGAATGGTGATTCTCGAGCCTGCGGGCTAGTTCGGCTGCGTTCGAAGTGTGAATTGGCATCCTGGCGTGGAGAGTTCTCATTCCCCTTTCCAAAAGGTAGCACATTTGTGGATCGGCAGCTCCACCGAACCTGGACTTGAAGTGGAAGACCTCCTTGATCAGGTCCTCCCTGCCAACCACAATACCGGCCGTCAGATCGGTGTGCCCATTCAGAAACTTGGTTCCCGAGTTAATAACCAGATCGAAGCCCATCGAAATCGGTCTACAGGCCCATGGTGTCGCAAATGTGTTGTCGACGACAGATACAAGGCCGTGCTTTTTTGCCAGAGAAACCATTGCCTCGAGATCGCAGACTTTCAACACTGGATTGGTAATCGTCTCGACGTAGAGGACCTTTGTGTTCTCCTTTATTGCCGCCTCGAATGATGGGGGTTCTCGGATGTCGGCCATTGTGACCTCTATCCCGTACCTTGGCAGTTCCGAAGTCATTAGTCCGTAGGTACCCCCGTATATGTCGGCTGAAGTAACCACGTGGTCTCCTTGAGAGAGCAGAGAGAGCAGCGTCGAAGAAATTGCCGACATCCCGCTGGCGAACGTCTCCCCGTCCTCTGCACCCTCTAACGAAGCAACCTTTGCAGACACTGCCTCCGAGTTGATGCTGGAGTATCGGCTGTATAGCAGGGTGTGCTGGCCCCCAGTCTCCATCCATTTGCGATACCTTTCATCGGTCAGTTGGTACGTGGAAGTCACAAAAATTGGAGTGGTTGCTGACCCCTCTATGTTATTGGTGCCCGACCATACTGCCCTGGTGTCGAAGGCTCGGTTGGAGAACTTGTCTGCCATGGCCCCGGATTGGTGGGGTGGACATAATCGTACTCATCCCAGACCAATAGCATACAAGACGGATGTCAAATCGGGGTTCACGACCGTCGATTTGGACTTAGCATTCTCAATCGCAACACCCGGGTCCTTGAGCCCGTGTCCTGTGACTGTTACAACTACTCTGGAACCCTCTGGAATGACTCCTAAAGAGTGGCTCTTGACGATACCTGCTATCCCTGCGGCCGATGCTGGCTCGACGAATATTCCCTCTGTCCTGGCAAGCATCCTTTGCGCGTCGAGTATCTCTTCATCGCTTACGCAATCTATCGTGCCGGAAGACTCCTCGGCAGCTCTGACGGCTTTCTCCCAACTTGCAGGGTTTCCGATCCTTATTGCGGTAGCAACGGTTTCCGGGTACTTCACAATCTCGCCCCTTACTATTGGGGCTGCACCCTCTGCCTGCCACCCCATCATTCGAGGAAGTGAAGATGTGCGTCCCGAATTCCTATATTCGTTGTAACCCAACCAGTAAGATGTGATGTTTCCGGCGTTTCCTACTGGTAGGAAGTGCATGTCCGGTGCCTCTCCTAAATCATCGCACACTTCGAATGCTGCTGTCTTCTGCCCTTGAATCCTAAATGGGTTGATGCTATTCACAATCTCAATCTCTTCCCTTTCGCCAAGCTCCCTAACTAGTTCCAGAGAATCATCAAAATTCCCCCTAACCTCTAGGGTCTTGGCTCCGTGAATCAAGGCCTGGGCCATCTTTCCGTACGCTATCTTACCTTCGGGAATCAAGACCACGCACGTCATCCCAGCCCTGGCTGCATATGCTGCTGCAGATGCACTGGTGTTTCCTGTACTCGCACAGACAATGATTCTAGCACCTCTTTCGAGGGCCTTGGTGACTGCCAGTGTCATCCCCCTGTCCTTGAAAGAAGCAGTTGGGTTCAGTCCCTCGAACTTGATGAAAAGGTGGAATCCCCCGCCTAGGGCATTGACGAGGTTTCGAGTTTCTATTTGGGGGGTATTTCCCTCGTTCAGCGAAACAATTGGAGTGTCACTCTCAACAGGCAAGAATTCCCGATAGCGACGAATAATGCCATGTCCGGCCATGGATGAGCCTGAGCGCGATACAACATGAACCTGCCCGAATGGCGAGAGGGGTATTAGGGGCCTCTTAGTCCTCGGAGCCAATCCTTCCAGCAGTAGCAAGGCAAACTGCTACCACAGGCCCAATTGCAAACGCAAACAGAACCGTGCCGAAGCCGAAAGTCCCTCCCAGCAAAACCCCTACGACTAGAACTGAAATCTCAATAGTGACTCGAACTCGTCCAATTGGGACGCCCGTTACCCTCTGGAGACCGGTCATCCAACCATCTCGGGGACCGGGTCCCAGGTTTGCAGTAAGATACATTGCACTTCCAATTCCAATCAACAATATCCCCAGGCAGACCTGGAGTAAGGATATCAGAATGTCATCCGAAGCCGGAATCCTGCCAACTGTTAGTTCGATTGTCGCTGCGATGATTATTGCGTTAAGTAAAGTCCCAATACCCGGGATCTCCTTTATTGGTATCCATAGAAGAAGCACTGCGGCACTGACTAAGAATGTGGCCTTGCCTATAGACCAGTCAATTACCAGTGCGATGCCCTCGGCCAACACAGTCCAAGGTGTATTTCCGATTCCGGCCACGATCAGGAATGCGTCCCCCAGTCCGAATAGGAACTCCCCCACCAAAAGAATGGACATTGTGGATAGTCTAGGCCTAGTAGACATTGGATTGCTAGAGCTCCACCAAGTTGTGGGAACCGTCTTTGCCGGCCTCAAAAAATCCCATGCTCCCATCGAGCAACGCTGGAGGATTCAGCCTTCAACCCAACTGGTGTATTCCGTGGTAGAGTCAGCCTTCCATGCAAGAATCTGGGGCGTATCATATGGATGACTCTCCGAAACCATGGAGGTCAACTCTCGGACTTTCGACTTAGAGGTCTTAATCTGGACTCTCCACTCCTGAGATTCCTCTATCTGACCCTCCCATCTATAGACTGATTTGACCAAATTCCTCTGAACACAGGCAGCTAAGCCGGTCTCTACTAATTCGAATGCCCATTGTCCAACAAGAGGCTCGGGCCAGTCACCGGGTAGAGTGGTCTGTACCACCCAGACATTTCCATCCATGTCCCTGCGTGAGGACTATCACGGATGAATCCCGTGGCATAATTTGAATGAGGGTGCGGGTATCGGCGAGGTGAATAAGATGGAATCCTGGGAGAATCCTATCGAGACCGGGGAGGTTCCGGTAGACGGTTCAAGGTTTGACGTGATTGTGGTTGGAGGCGGGCCATGCGGAGCTGCTGCGGCTGCATACCATTCGATGAACGGATGCAAGGTACTGCTGATTGAGAAGGAGGTTTGGCCCAGAGACAAGCCCTGTGGAGATGCCGTGGGTGGTAAGTCGCTATCACACGTGAAGGAGTTGGGTGTAAAGACGATGATAGAAGATACTCCTCACTTCAGGGTCGATTCAATCGTTTTCGGAAGCGCAAACGGGAGCAGTGTCAAAGTAATGCTACCTAAGGAAGAATTTGAGAAGAAGATGGCAGGCTACTCGCTTCCCAGGGTCCAGTTTGACTACATGATGTTCAAGAGGGCGACGGAAATTGTGGCTGGTGCCGGTGGCTCTGTAATTCAGGGCTTTACCGTAGGGGAAGTTCACGATGACAATGGCAGAATTACTGGAGTCTCCGGACGGTTTGGGAAGAGGGGGTCGGACAATCCCACTTTGCGCTTCTCCGGGGCGTTGACTATTGGTGCTGGTGGATACAGATGCCCTGTTGCTACAACTCTAGTGGAGAGGATACACGGTGAGGTGATGAGGGATGATGATCACTACTGCGGTGCCTACAGAGAGTATTGGGAGGGAGTCGGTGGCTTCCAGGGCAGCGAAGGCCCAATAGAGATTCACTTCATAGAAGAGGTGATTCCGGGCTACTTCTGGTTGTTTCCAGTTCGAGAGGGCGTGGTTAACGTCGGTATTGGGATGGTCATCTCAGAGCAACGCAAGCAGAAGGGAGCTGACAAGTCTCTGAAAAAGAAGCAGAAGTGGGTAATTGAAGAGCATCCAATTTTCAAAGAGCGATTCAAGAACGCGAAGCTCGTCCAAGGTTCACAGAAAGGCTGGCAACTTCCATTCGGTTCTCCGAGAAAGGGGCCCGCGCCGGAGTTCCAACCAAGAAGATCCGCGGGGGCAGGGGTAATGTGCGTTGGCGATGCGGCTAGCTTGGTAGACCCTTTCACTGGAGAAGGAATAGGGAATGGTCTCGTTTCTGCCAAGATGACTTCCAAGTACTTCGACAGGGTGGCTCATTCAGAGGGCTTCCCCGAAGAGGTCGCTCTGGAGTACATGGAGGATCTTTGGAGCACTCTTGGCAAGGAGCTTACCAACTCACACAGACTGCAGAAGGTGGTGAAGTGGAAGAAAGTGATGAACTGGTTCGTCGGCAAGGCCTCGAAAAAGGAAGAGATGGCTGACATGATGACAGGAATGATTGCGGACAAAGAAGCACAGAAGGCTCTATGGAGCCCGTGGTTCCTGTTCAAAACGATAATTCTGCCCTGAGGTGAATGGATGAAAGGGGATGTCAATGAATCTCTAGAGGGGATTCAAGCAGTATTTCTCGATCTTGACGGAACCATATACCTGGGAGGGGAGATGATCGATGGAGCAATTGAGTTCCTTGAAAGGTTGGAGAAAAGAGGGATAAGGCGGTATTTCCTGACGAACAACTCGAGTAAATCGGTTTCCCAGTATGTTGAGAAACTGAGAGGACTGGGTGTTTCTGCATCTGAGGAAGAGGTTCTCCTCTCTACTCATGACCTCATAGCATGGCTTTCCGGAGAGGGAGTGACAGAGACGTACCTAGTGGGCACAGAGGGCATGCGTTCGATGATTGAAGAAGCGGGTTTGGAGTCTCGTTCTGAGGATCCCGAATATGTTGTCTTGGGCTACGATACTGAGATTAGTTACGAAAAACTATCCACGGCAAGCATCCATCTTCATCGGGGCGTTCCTCTTGTAGCAAGTCACCCCGACATCGTTTGCCCCACACCAGATGGAGGGCTTCCCGATTCTGGTGCCTACATGGCACTTTTCGAGGCATCTACAGGTGTGAAGGCGACTCACGTTTGCGGAAAGCCGAACAAAGGAATGATACTGCATAAGATTGTCGAGTTGGGGTTGGAAACAGCCAACTGCGCTATGATTGGAGATCGACTATATACGGATATCGAAATGGCAGAAAGGGCTGGAGTCCACGGAATTCTAGTCCTATCAGGGGAGGCTACTAGGGATGATGTTTCGGGGAGTCCCCAGAGTCCCTCTCTAATTGTTGAGTCGGTATCTTATCTTGCTCAGTAGAAAATAGCGTAAATTGCCCCCGGTGAAATAGATAAAGTCGTCTATTTCGCCACCTTCATGGAAGGCTTCCTTTCGAGGTCGGGTAGGGCCATTCACCAGCGAAGGGGTCTTGTGATAACGTTCTCTCTGGCGACAGTTTTGTTATCGATCGTGCTTGTCCTTCAAGGGAACGAGTTCGAGGACGGGAACGCTCCACCCACTGCGATGGAGTCGGGAAGGGCATTGGAGCTTGTTAGCGAGGAGTTGCCCGTTACTTCCACGAACAGCGTCACCTACATCTTCAGTCACGAGACTCTGACCTGGGATGAACAAGAATTCGAGGATTCGGTAAGGGCTGCTTTGGAGGGTTTGGAAGACGTCTCCCTTGGTGTTCTGGAAATCAGCCTACCCTACGATAACCCCGATGACGGAATACACTTGGCTAGACACGTCTCGCTAGACAAACACCGGGCTGCTGTGTTCGTGAAGTTCAATGGAGCCGAGGAAGATATCGAAGAAGAGGTAGGCGAGATTAAGACGGCTGTTGAGAGTGAGACTCTAGAAATCCTGGTAACTGGCAGCCTGATAATCGACTCAGACTTCGACCGTCTCCTCGAAGCCGACGAGCGGCGAGCAGAAATCATAGGAATCCCGCTCTCCCTAATCATCCTCCTCTTTGTTTTCAGGACCGTAGTTGCTTCACTACTCCCCATGGCAGTGGCGGGTTGCATGTTCCCGCTGGCCACTGGACTCTCTTTCTACGTCTCTAGATGGTTCTCTATGACCCAGTACTCGGTCTCAATGATCACATTAATCGGAATTGCGGTGTCCATCGACTACAGCCTGTTCATGATTAGCAGGTTCCGCGAAGAGCTAGACAAAGGGGCGGATGTCGAGGATGCGGTGGCCACCATGATGTCGACTGCTGGTAGGGCTATCCTATTCTCTGGTGCTACTGTGGCTGTGGGACTTTGCAGCCTATTCTACTTCACCGCCACACACATGCCCTCCATGGGAATGGGTGCCTTCCTAGCAGTCCTGGGGTCCTTGCTATACTCACTGACCCTTCTGCCTGCCTTGCTGTCACTAATTGGACATGGAGTTTACAAGTTCCCAGTTAGGATCCCTGGTGCAAACAGGGACTCGCGTTTCTGGGAGCGATTCTCTACAAAGGTGATGAAGAAGCCTGTAAGTTGGCTAGCCCCGGCAATGGCCATCCTCCTCCTTCTGGGAACTCCCTTCCTCAACGTGCAGCTTACTGCAGGTGGCCTGGATACCCTCCCACCAAACCTAGAGTCACGGCAAGCGTACGAAATCCTAGAAGAGGAGTTTCCGGCATTCACTGCATCCTTTGTTCCGATTGTGATAGTATTTGAGGAAGGTCAGGATCCCCTCTCCAAGGATCTAGCGGTGGAAATTTCAGAGGTCTGCGATGGAATCAGAGGAGTAGTTGGGGTGGACAGCGTTGACCACCCGCTGTGCTCTCCCGAACTCTTCGATGTGGATTTTGCCCAGTGGCCAGAAGATGCAAGGACCACCTGGTCCACGACGGTCTCAGACTCGGTGGCCATGATCAGCATCCCGATCCAGTACGCTTCGGGTAGCGACGAAGCAGAACAACTGATCAAAGACATGCGAGTTTTCACATCATCGAGTGACAAAGAGGTTCTAGTGGGGAGTTGGACATCCTACGAGGTGGACATGAAGGAGCACCTTGTAGAGAGGATTCCAGTAGCACTCGCCTTCGTGCTGGTTGTTACCATGCTTCTTGTTTGGTTCCAGGTCCGGTCAGTACTGGTTCCAGTGAAGGCTGTGTTCATGAACATCCTCTCGATTACCGCCTCTTTCGGGTTGATTGTAGTTGTATTCCAAGAGGGTCTGCTAGCAGGGCCGTTAAACTTCACTCCACAGCCTCTGGACCTGATGGTACCGCCGTTGGTCTTTGGAATCGCCTTCGGACTTTCCATGGACTACGAAGTCCTGATGCTCTCGAGAATCCACGAATCCTGGCTAGAGACCGGGGACAACACCAGAGCGGTCTCGGAAGGACTCCAAGCCTCGGGTAGGCTGATTACTGGTGCTGCTGCAATAATGATTGCAGTCTTCTCTGGTTTCATTTTCGCAGATGTGATGATTATCAAATCGATTGGTTTTGCCCTTGCTGTAGCGGTATTCGTTGATGCTACCATTGTCAGAGCCATAGTAGTCCCTTCGGCGATGCGTCTTATGGGACGTGCCAATTGGTGGTCTCCTAGTTTCTCCCACTCCCGTAAAGACAAAGGCGACGCGTAGGTAACAATGGGCATGCCCGAGGGCCACGATGCTGGTGGAGTAGTCGTAGTTACAGGTGCCAGTGGATATATCGGCAGTCACATAGTTGCTAATTTGCTGGCTAGGGGCAGGGACGTAAGGGCAACCGTTCGAGACTCGTCTGAGCCGGAGAGAGTTGACCACCTAAGAGCCATGACCAATGGAGATGGTGGGCGCCTGGAGCGAGTGGAGATGGACCTTCTGGAGGCCGACTCGGTCAATAGGGC
>JAKURM010000017.1 GCA_022449945.1 Candidatus Thalassarchaeum sp.
CGGCTCTCGAAATACTGCTGGGGTCGTCCCCGCCGGGGGGTGCCGTACTCCCTCCTTACTGCAGGACAGTCCCTGTAGTCGGCCGGTTGATGTTTAGCGACCGCTTGTCATTCCACTCGGTTACCGAGGCCCCCTCAAGACGTACAATTGATCCTGGGACTAGGCTCGCCCCCTTGTCCCCCCAGTCCTTGTAATCCCACCTGACTCTTTCCGAACTTGCCTCCCATGGGTTGTCTTCAATCCAACCGAAGGCAATCTGGCGCTCTTCGCCCCTGACCATCTGAGTCCTGGGGGTATACGATACAACTGTTACCTCTATCGTCACGTTCCTATCGTCGGCCCCCAATTCTGCAAATCTCCCCACTTTCTTTTCTTCCCTGACCGGCGAGTTGGACGCACTGGTAACCTCCTTTCCCGTCGAGGCCTGGAACTTCCTGATCACTGATCTGAGGGCATCCTCTGGGGGAATCAAGAATTCCTTTTCGTATCTTTCGAACTCCTGGCCGATCTCTGAGTCATCAGCTTCGGGACACTCTTGCTTAACAACTGCGATTTGGCTTGCATACATTTCTTGGTTGGTCATTCTATCACTCATTGTCGGTGGATGGGCAATGAGCCTATTTCAACCACCGACGAACTATGGACGGATGACACACGACGTGACGTTGTTAGAGAAACGATTGTCGGTGCATGTTGGGGAAGACTCGGCACCTCATTAACCTCCGGAGATGAGAGTTCGAATCGACGGTCTTTGAACGTGTCCATGACCCAGGTCCCCGCACCGACGCGGTTTTCCGCATGACCCCTCTCCAGTGGCCAATGTCTGTCGAAGGCGTCTGTCGATTCGGGACGATAACCGCATCTGACAGGGCGAGCTCAGGAGAGTATGATGATCTAAGCGGCCCTGCCATCGTTGCTTTCCTAGAGGAAGCGATTACCTCTGAATGGGAGGTAGTCACGACCATCGTAGCAGATGAAGGCGAGGCTATCGAGAAAGAGTTGATCAGGTTGTGTGACGAAGAGGGGTGCTCCGTGGTAATTACCACCGGAGGTACGGGACCATCCCCCAGGGACATTACTCCCGAGGCAACCGAGTCAGTGTGCGACAGGATTCTGCCCGGTTTCGGCGAGCAGATGAGGTCTGTTTCTATGAAACACGTCCCAACTGCAATGCTTTCACGCCAGACCGCTGGAATCCGTGGTTCCAGCCTAATCCTGAACCTCCCGGGCTCCCCGCGTTCGATTCGTGAGATTCTTGACATCGTCTTCGCCGCTGTCCCATATTGCGTCGACCTGATAGGGGGCCCCTACATCACCACAGATCCGAGTGTCGTGGATGCGTTCCGGCCACCCCACGCCAGACGCGAATAATTCATCCGGTCGACTCGAGTCGGCAAACTATGGCGAAGGTGAAGTCGGGCTTGGGTAGCAGCGATAGGAAGAAGGACGAACTGAGGGAGGTCGACATTAATCTCGACTTCACCCCAAACGCTCTAGCATCACTTCTCTACAGCCAGGGTGACACTCAGGTGCTTGTATGTGTAACCAGGGCACCCTCGCTACCACGCTGGTTTCCCCGTGACTCAGACAGGGGATGGGTCCACGCTGAGTACTCCCTATTGCCAGGATCCACCGACACTCGCTTCCGTCGCGAAAGGGGCGGTGCAAAGGGGAGGACCATGGAGATTGAGAGGCTAGTCGCTCGCTCCCTGAGGGGTGCGGTTGACCTAGAAGAATTGGGACCCATCGCCCTGACCGTCGACTGTGACATCCTGAATGCCGATGGCGGAACAAGATGCGCCTCGATTACTGCCGCCAGCATCGGTTTGAGGCTAGCTATACGCAGACTGATATCTTCTGGTGACTGCCTGCCAAAGGACAGGCGTCTCTCACGCGAAGACATCCGCAAGGGTGCTAGCAAGCCAGAACTCAACAGAGAGGAGAAGGAGTCTCACGAGAACGCAGTTATGCCGATGGACGTGGCAGCATTGAGCGTAGGCGTGGTAGATGGGGTGGTAATGACGGACCTGGACTATGTCCTAGACAGCAATGCGGACGTGGACATGAACGTGGTTATGACAAGCTCCGGGGACTTTGTGGAGGTTCAGGGGACCGGGGAAGAGGCCACTTACACCAGAGAGGAACTAGACTCCCTAATAGAAGCGGCAATGGTTGGGATTTACAAGCTCCACGAGATTCAGTCCAGCGCCCTCTCAGATGCGAGCTGATGGTGGGACTGGCCGGACTTGAACCAGCGGCCTCCGCATCTTCAGTGCGGCGCTCTCCCAGCTGAGCTACAGTCCCCGTAGCGCCTACGCCACTATGGTCGCGACTTCAAGCCTTCCTAGTGCGAATGGGCTAGAAGACATCGTCCTCATCAGCGCTTTCTTCGAAGGAAATCATTCCTTTGCCCTTCCCCGGGCTAGCCTTTGCGACTGGCTTCTTTGCCGGCTTCGCAGCAGGCTTCTTTGCCGGCTTCGCAGCAGGCGGCTCCTCCCCCTCCATCTGTGCCTTGCGCGCTGCAGCCGCCTCCTCTTCTCTACGCTTCAGCTCCTCGGGGTCTATTCCCTGTTGGGCGGCCAGCTTCGCTCTGCGATCGTCCCTGGCACGGATTTCAAGCAGCCTCTGCCTGGCCTTGTCGTAGTGCTGAAGCATGTACATCGCATCATGCTCGAGGAGCGGGGAGTCTGAGATTATGGTGATATCCATCCAGTCACCTTCTTCCGCGAGGTACTCTGCGAAGGGCTCGAATTTCAGGTCCGATTTCTTGATCTGGGTATAGTGGAGGGCATTGCCCATCCTGTGCTCAACCCCGGCGAAGTGGCAGTAGAAGGTCGAACCACCGTAGGTCTTCCTGGCTTGGTCGAAGAGCTCAGCGTAGTCCTCGCTAGTTCTCAGTCCACCGTGTCCGCGCGCATGTATGTGCCCCATGTTGAGGACGGGCACCGTCCCTTCGACGTGGTTGCAGACCTCGAGAACTTCCTCTACCGTCCCCCAAAGCTCCTGCCTTCCGGAAGTTTCGATTCCAACTAGTGAAGGCTCCGCTTCGTGGACCCAAGGGAACGCCGAGTAGTCCTCCTCCTCTTCGGCGACACCCCATACTTCGCGTACTCTGTCGACTACTCCTGCCATGACGTTGGCGACCTGTTCGTTCGCCTCTTCACCTGGCTCGTATTCGGCATATGGCCCGACGTGGAAGGTGAGGTGCCTGGCATTGATTATCTTCCCAGCCTGTAGGCTGGTTTCCATCTTGGAGAGTGTGCGGTTCCTCTCTCTCTTGCTCCCCAGGAGCTCCGCGTAGTAGGGCCCATGCATGTTCATCTCGAAATCCGACTTCCAAGACAGTATTCCCGCCTGCCAGTATTGGTCGAAGTGCTGGGGTTGTATGGTTCGTACCGTCTGGACTTCCATCGCGTCGAGGCCTAGGACTGTAATGTCGTCCATCCCCTCGACAATAGTTCGGCCCTTGCAGGAAAGGGGTACTCCTGCAGGCCCAAGTTTGAGTGGCATCCCTGGTCCTCGCGGGTCCGGCCGAAAGGGTGCCCCTTCAAAAGGGGTTTCCGCTAGTGGCCACAAATCAGTCCCTGTCATCGGCTTTCTAGTCTAGCAGCCGCTTCTATTCCAGAGGCCCCAGGGCCGGTGTTAGGAAGTGCGCATAGGAATTCGGCCAGCCATCTCTCCGCGCTGACTTCCTCCTCGATTTCGATCTCCAAGCTCCCCAGTGAATGCTCAACAACGACCACCCCCGAGCTAACGTCATACGAGCAAACGATAGGAACAAGTCCTCTTTTTCGCACTTCCTTCAGAAGATTCCGAGCAACGACTCCTTCGACAAGGGAAATCTCATCGATAGCATCGCTTTGGAAGAATAGAACGTGTACCTGCCTGATTCTTTCAATCACAGAACCCCATGCCTCTTCGGTCCTGCCATTGCCATCGGCAGGATCCACTATCATAACTGTCCGGCATCCTTCTAGTTCGGCAAACGCCATCGAGGCACCCCAAGCCCATTTGCTGGAATCCCCATCCAGGACAGCAGAGGATGTGTTCAGTAGCCAGTGAGTGGATTCTAGGACTCCTCTCCAATCAATCGATCCCCGGTCAAACTCCTCTTTCCCAATCTCTTCCTCTGGGACTACGAATCTCCCATCTGAACCTATTGAGATAGCCTCTAGCAGGACCCTGGAACCAGCATCGCTTCGGTCCTGCCTTCCAAGGCATACAATCCTGGGAGCCCCTGCTTGCACGTCTCACGCAATCGCCCCGGAGTGAATAGGGTTGCCTAGTCCAACTTCCAGCGTAGTATCGCTATCGCACCGCCAATTCCATGCAGTTGTTGCCCCGCATCGTGATCAGTAGATGCCTGGATTATCTTACCACCCGAACTCTCGACTGCATCTGCAACGGCCGCCCACCTGGATTGGCCATCCTCGGTTCGAAGCAGCGAGGCCTCGATGACCAGGGTTTCCACGGCACCCTGCTCAGCTGCCTCGGAGACCTGTCCCAAACCGTAGGACACCGCTCCCTCTGCCGAGACTCTCTTGAGTCCCTCCTCTATGACTCTCACCTGCTCCACCAGGGCATGCTCTCCAAGAAGTGAATCGGCTAGCCCCTCTGCGAGGACTTCATTGGCTGCGGAACGGCCCCCGATTGTAGTTGGTGCGTTTACTATCATATTCTCCGCCCCCAGCTCTCTGAGGTTACCTTCGAAACCCTCTCTTGCCAGGCCAGGGCCGCAAATCACCAATGGCATTGGGTCAGGGAAGACCATCCTGGCCTCCTTTGCTACTTTTTCGAAGAACTCCTTGCGAACTGCTGTTGAGTCTCCAGTCCTCTTCCCCCCTCCCCTAAGGCTGAACTGGGACACATCGCGAATTCCGTGCGTCGCGACCTCGAAGATCAGTACCTCGTCGTTCTCGACGACCATCAGTCCCGCCCGGGCCTTTCTCCCGGAGGAAACAGCCTCCTTGATGAGAGAGCGATCCATTCTGGAAAGCCCGCCTTCCCGGGAAATCTCGATCTCGTTGCCCACTCCAATCACGTGAGTATGGTGGCTTCCGATGTCAATCCTGGCTTCCTTGATCACGCCATGGACCCTCAGGTTGTCCGTGAACGGATGGAAGGCCGTTTCAGATGCCTCAAGCAGAATCCACATAGGCTTCCTCTCAGCGCTCTTCGCCCTACTGTCCTCTTTGGTACCCGTAGTCGAGTCCCTCCTGTGGGAGAGCATCCCCACAAGGCATCCAGAGCCGCATATATGGGAAAGGACCCAGAGATCGTCTTCGCTCTCTATCCTTACTCTGACTCCCTCGTCCAACCACTTGACGCGACGCATTGCTGGGCCCTCCGTTACCTTCGATGAAGGCCCACTCTTGAAACCTTCATCGGTGATTACCCCGGGCGAGAGACATGGATGGACCGGCCTACTGGGGGATAGCAGGGAACCCAATCTCCCATTCCCTAACACCCAGGCTCTTCTCCATAGTGGGGGCTAGCCTGGGAATCGGGCCGGCAGAGCAGGTCTTAATAACGGCGACCAGCATAGAAGAGTTCGAGTCAGGGGTGTCCTCTTTGGAAGGGGAGATTTGGCTTTCTTGCACAGCCCCTCTCAAGCACTCGCCCCAGTCCAGATTGGGGGTCTATGGTCCCGATGGCGTGAACGCCATCAACCAGCTAAAGAGATCGAATGGTGAATGGACGGGCACAAGCACGGATGGGACTGGCTTTGTCTCAGCTTGCCAACATATCGGGATTGAGCCCTCAGGGGCCGTTCTACGAATGAAGGGAGGAGGCTCAGCTGCTCGTTCGATAGCCGCTTCTTGGTCCTCCGAGGGCGGCTCGATAATCCCCGAGGCGGGTCGTAGGGAGTTGGTCAGCGGGCCATGGGACGGCAGCATTTTGTGGCATGGTGACGCTGACTTAGCAATTGATCTGGATGCGTCACCAGCCGGGGGCGCCTCTGTAGAAATGGATGCCAAGATGCAAGTCTCCATATCATATGGGAGTGGGACCCCTTCCGACGACTTTGCTGTGGTAATGGTCGTCGCCCAGCATCTAGAGGCCTGGAAATCCCTCTTCGCCCCATCAAAGGAGGAAGAGATGCCCAGTCTCCAAGAGGTCCTTTCTGCGCTTTGATTCACAGAGGGATGTTTCCGTGCTTCTTCGGGGGGACCCACTCCCTTTTCGTCAGGAGTGGCTTGATTGCCCTGGACAGGGCATCCCGGGTCTGGGCTGGCTCTATGACGTCATCTAGCCACCCATGCCTAGCTGCGACGTAGGGATCGCCGAACTTCTGCTGGTACTCCTCGACTAGCTCCCCATGCCTCTTGGAACTGTCATCAGAGTCTGCGAGCTCCGCCCTGTGGATGATCTTAACAGCGCCCTCGGCACCCATCACAGCCAACTCTCCAGTCGGCCAGGAAACGTTGTAGTCGGAACCAAGGTGCTTGCAGCTCATGGCCAGGTACGCCCCTCCGTACGCCTTCCTTGTCACCACGGTCATCTTGGGCACCGTGGCCTCTGCGTACGCATACAGAAGCTTGGCACCGTGCCTGATTATTCCCCCCCATTCCTGAACGGTTCCCGGGAGGAATCCCGGCACGTCTACGAAGGTAACGATTGGGATATTGAAGCAATCGCAGGTTCTGATGAAGCGCGCAGCCTTCACCGATGCGTCTATGTCCAGACAACCTGCTAGGACTGACGGCTGGTTCCCGATCACCCCGATTGAGTGCCCGTCCAACCTCGCGAATCCTATGACTACGTTCTCCGCATAAGACGGGAAAATCTCCAGGAACCTCTTGTCGTCGACGACCTGCTCTACCACCTTCCTCATGTCATAGGGACGGTCCGAGTCCTGGGGGACTAGCTTCTCCATCCCCTTGCACTTCCGGGTCGGCTTGTCCCCCGTTGAGATTATCGCTGGCTCTGCCAGGGTGTGGTCGGGCAGGAATGAGAGGATCTCAGCCGCTAGGTCGAACGCCCCGCCCTCAGTCTCCGAAACCAAGCATGCAACGCCGCTTCTACTGGCATGTTGTCCCGAGCCGCCCAACGTCTCTTCGTCCAACTCGCCTTCGACGATTTCGGGAATTACGTAGGGGCTCCTCATGAACATCCTACCCCTGCCCTGCCCGAGAATGACGAAGTCAGAGAGGGCCGCAGCTAGTGCGCTGGTCCCGGATACCGTACCAAGGACGATAGATATCATCGGGACCTTTCCAGAGCATGCGACTAGTATCTCCAGAAGCTCTCCCGTGGCACCCAGAGAAGTGACGCCCTCGTGCGCCCTTTGACCGTCGCCGTCCCATATCCCAACCACCGGGAGCTGTGACTTCTCAGCGAACTCGGCAACCTTTGCGATCTTCTTCGCATGCATCTCACCCATTGTTCCAGAAAACACAGAGTAGTCCTGGGAAAAGCAGGCAACCCTCCTTCCGTCTATCATTCCGTGGCCCGCCACTACGCCGTCCCCAAGGGGGGCGTGCATGTGCATTCCGTGGTCCCCCGAGCGATGCTTCACGAACGCATCGATTTCCACGAAGCTCCCGTCGTCCAGTAGGCCAAGTACCCGCTCCCGCGCAGTCTGGGAGCCCGATTCCCTGAGTTCATTAACGACCCTCCGATCGCCCGGAGAGCTCGCTTCGCGCCTCATCGAGTCTAGTTCGTCCCTCGGTCTGGACCCCGCCATATCCCCTCCAAGAGCAAGCCGGTTCATCAGCAAAGCGGCTGGACTATTCCCTCGAGAATGGCGGGTTTTCCCCGACCAGGTCCCTCTCCCAGCCCCCGGGAACACCCTCCTTGCCACTGACTGAGAGCAGGTGATGGAGCTTGACTAGTGCAGAGCCAGGAGGGCAGAGTGACCCATTCCCTATGATCCCCATCTCTTGTTGCTCCCTCCCCTTGGAGTATACGTTCATGTTTACTGGACCATGGACTGTCTGGGCCACTACTACCACCACGCCTCCTTGCGAAATGTGGTCTTCGAGCATCACACGGAGCTTGGTGTTCTCCAAGCTGTCGTTTTCGGGGTCGGAAATTGGCAGGTGACCCAGTCCGGTGCCGTGGAACAGCAACGCGTCGAAGTCTGCGTCTATCGCGGCCTGCACAAGGTCAGGGCTCAGATGGGCGTCCGAGATGAACTGGGCTATCCTGATCGACTCATCAAAGGAGGCCGGGGATATCGCCTCGACCCTAGCATCATGCGCCTCGGGTTCGAAATCTATCTCGGCTCCGTCCTTTCCAATGTTGATTTGGGCGATGGGCTCTTGGTTGATCGCCTTGAAAGCGTCTCTCCTGGATGAGTGGTACTTCCTGCATGCGCAACCCGGCAAAACCGCACACTTTCCATCGGACGACTCTGCATGGAGTATCACTACTGACGAGTCTCGGTAACCCGATGGCATAGGACCGTGCGCCGCCCAGTGCACAGACGCGATCAGGTTCTCAGATGCATCCGATGAACCCCTGTCCGGA
This sequence comes from Candidatus Thalassarchaeum sp., assembly GCA_022449945.1. Taxonomy (GTDB): domain Archaea; phylum Thermoplasmatota; class Poseidoniia; order Poseidoniales; family Thalassarchaeaceae; genus UBA36. Next base: position 8,473 of record JAKURM010000017.1, read on the forward strand.
GATCTCTGGGAACCAGTCAGTACTATCCTCCCTGGGGGTCTCCCTCCCTGGCCGGACCAGCCGTATGAAATCGCAGCAGCCGAGATGTGCAGAGTGTCGGTACCATGGGTTATCACACAGCCAACCGCTCCTTCGGCGAAAGCTTCCTCGGTGGCTCTCAACATCCTGTTCCAGTGCCTTGGTCGCAGGTCATCCGACCACATATTTCCCAACTTTACGGCCCTGATCCTGGCTATTTTCCTGAGTTCGGGAACCGCATCTAGGAGTTCGTGCGGGTCGAACCTGGCGGTCACAGCGCCGGTGGCGTAGTCCACCTTGCTGGCGATGGTCCCCCCCGTGTGGATTAGGTGCACCAGGGGGAGGGACTCGTCTTGGGGCTCTTCGGGGGACTCAGGCTCTTCGATTGCAGGCGCCTCGTCCAGCTCCTCGACTGAGTCAACATAGGACTCGGGGAAGGAGACGTTGTACCCGTTCTGGAGCTTCAGCGTCACCAGATTGCTTCCCGATGGTGGCAGTGCGAGTCCGACGTGCTCGGCCTTGCCCGACCAAGTCTTCACAACCAGCCTGACCGGAGTGCCGGGCTTGGGCCATCCCTTCATGTTGTCCAGGGGGGAGTCCCGGCCCATGAATGGCTCGCTCCAGATTGATTCTGCGGTGGTGCCGGGAGCGGGACTTGAACCCGCGACCTTCGGATGACTCAGGCATCTCGAAGGGGGCCTTCGGCGCGAACGTGCCTTACGGCTGCCCTATGAGTCCGACGCGCTACCAACTACGCCACCCCGGCATGGCTTCCGGGCGGGGGACACGCCCTTTAGTCTGCTCGGGGCGACCATATCTCGCCGTCTTGGGTACACGCAGGGTTGATGTGTCGGCCATCCTCGCCAGAGGCGGGAGATATGGTAGACGTCGACTCCGCACTCAGGGCCAGCGCCTACTCTGGAAAGAAGGGTAAGGGCAGTCCTGGAGCAGGAGAAAAGGCGAGTACTGAACTGGAGCCCTTCGACCCCTCCTCACATGCGGACAAGGAGAAGGCTGACGCAGTATCGATGTGGCTCGTCATTTCTTTCGGCCTCTTTGTCGCACTCTCGATGCGATACCTGCTTATGCCCACCATGGAAGAGCCCAAGCAGGTACTTTGGCTTCTTCCCGTTCTCCTGGTCGGACTGGTCCAGCCATTGCACCGTGCACTCTTGCCATCCGGGATATTTGAGAGGTACACGGGAGGAAACTGGTTCAGGGCTTCATTCCTCTACCTGTTCACATGGCTTGCCCTATCATTCGCATTGGTCAACCCCCCTCTCGCTGACATAGCTGCTCCTCACTTGGCAGGCGACATCGACGTCAAGTCCGAGGCAGAGATGATAGAGGGAACGTCATTTTCCAAGGGCGACTACCTGATATTGATCGACGAAGACACTGTCGACATAACCCTGGGGCTAGCAGTTCGCGACAATGTGGATGCAGCAAACTCGACGATGACGATGATCATCTACGAGAAGGACAACAGGGATCAACCACTAGTGAGTGTCCAGGGTACGGCCATGCAGATAGCCGCAGCAGGACCCTCCAGCACGTTCGATGATGTAGAGGACGAAGAGTGGCTCAGGGGTTTGGAGAAAAACACCTTGACCGGAAAGTACGGCGGACCAAAGGTCGCACCCATTGCCCAGGACATAGGTATGGCTTGGGTGCTTTGCCCGGGAGGATGCGATGTCGGCAAGTACTTCGTAGAAATCGAACTAGTGGAAGATGACTCCCGAGTTCCCTGGAGTACGACCCAGAACGTCTGGTCCGCAGAATTCACCCTAACTGTGATGAAGGCAGCGACTTAGCTTCCGATCAAACCGCATATCTTCGCAGTCATGGCATCCAGCTGGAGGGACTCGCCCCCTCCTTCGACCATCCTGAAGTCGCACTCTGCCATGGCCTCGGTTACCGCTAGCTTCTGTATCTCGTCGAGGAAGGTAACCCCCCCTAACTCTCTGTGGAGCTGGTTTACAAGGTCCGTACCTGCTAACCCGAACCTGTCAAGAATTCCCTTCATCCTACGCCTCGCAGGCTGGAAACCGTCCTCTTTGCATGCTAGGAAGAATCCATGCAGCTCTTCGGGAGGGGCCGTAGCAGTGGTCTCGTAGACAAGGTCCCTGGTCACATTGTTGTCCAATGATGCGGCGACTTGGAGTGAAGTGATTGCCTTCCTGAGGTCACCAAGGCTGACGCTGGCAATCGCTTCCGCGGCATCGCCGTCCAGTCCGACCCCCTCTCTCTTCGCAACATCGACGACCATCTCGAGGAGCTTATCTGCGTCAAGTGGCCTGACCCGGAAGACCGCGCATCTGGACTGTATTGCCTCCACTATCTTCGACGAGTAGTTGCAAGACAGAATGAACCTGCAGGTCTCAGCGTACTGCTCCATTATCCTCCTCAGAGCCCCCTGTGCGTCTGGGGTCAGTGCGTCAGCCTCGTCCAGGAAAATCACCTTGAACGAGGTTCCGGGCATTGGGGCCGTTCTTGCGAACTGCTTTACCTTGGTGCGAATCGACTCCAGCTTCCTTTCGTCACTGGCGTTCATCTCCAGCAGGTTGTCTCTGTATCCATCGCCGAAGACATCCCGACCCAGGGCAAGTGCCGCGGTGGTCTTGCCCGTCCCAGGGGGCCCGGCAAACATCAGATGAGGGAAGGTCTTCGACTCGGCATAGGCCCTGAGCCTCTCGACCACTGCCCTCTGTCCCTTGATTCCACTAACAGAGCGAGGGCGATGCCGTTCTACCCATAGTTCGCTCATGCTGTTCCCCTACGAGCCAAGAGCGAGCGTCCTTGAAGGTTGGGGGCATCTAGGTGAGCATCTCAGTAGCTCTCTTCGTGACTGGGGAAGCTCCCATTTCTAACGTCATCAATGTACTTGCTGACTGCCCCGTCTACTGCCTCGCCCACGTCTGCATAGCGCCGCAGGAATCGTGGTGAGAAGTCCTTGGTGATGCCTAGCATGTCGTGTAGGACAAGCACCTGCCCATCGCAGTCCGGACCGGCACCAATCCCTATGGTGGGGATGTCCAGGGCCTGGCTAACGCCTTTGGCTAGATTGGCGGGAATCTTCTCGAATACAATCGAGAAGCAACCCGCTTCTTGCAGGGCCAATGCGTCTTCCATGAGCCTCTTTGCTTCAACCTCCTCCTTCGCCCTAACCGTGTATGTGCCGAACTTGTATATCGATTGCGGAGTCAGGCCAAGGTGGCCCATTACCGGTATTCCTGCGGTGAGGATCCTCTTGATCGAGTCAACTATCTCTATTCCCCCCTCCAACTTCACCGCATGGCCACCAGATTCCTTCATGATCCTGATTGCGCTCTTCAGAGCCAGCTTCGAGTCTCCCTGGTAGCTGCCGAAGGGCATATCGACGACAACAAGGCACCTATCGACGCCGTTAACAACGCACTGAGCATGATATATCATGTGTTCCAGGGTCATCGGGACGGTGGTGTCGTTCCCCGCCATCACGTTGGAAGCAGAGTCCCCCACAAGTATGACATCCACGCCCGCTCCATCGACTAGACGGGCCAACGAGTAGTCGTATGCTGTCAGCATTGTGATTTTCTCACCTGAACGCTTCATTTCCTGAAGCGTGTGGGTCGTCACCTTCTTCGCTCGGCTGGAAACCATTCGCTCACCGGGGGTCGGTCCAGAACGGTCGTAGACTTCAACTAAGCGCCTGCAGAATCAATCGCCAGGCTCAATTTCCTCGGCCATCCTGAGGAACTCTTCCAATCCTATTGAACCGTCCGAATCCAAGTCACCCTCTGCGTATAGGTCTCGCACTGTCTGGTTATTCGGGTTGCTCTTTGTGCCTGAAATGACCAAAGAATCGTCGGAAATGTTCGCCCCACCCCTTTCGATGTAACCTAGTGCCAGTATGGCGCTAACGAACCCGTCCAAGTCAAGCAACCCTGTCCCTTCATTATCGGCTGAGTAGAAGGCCGAGAAACGACGGCGCCTCTCAACCTCATCAGGCTCAGTGAACATCCTTACTGCGGTCTCCCACGGGGTTATCTCTCTCTTGACGTTATCTTTTCCGTATCCAGTGTAGATAATTACTCCAAGGACTATTGCTACCGTTGCCCCGATAATCGCCTTTGATCCCATCAATACCAGGAGTGCCCCTCCTCCAAAAATGCCGAATAGTTGGATAAAGGGGTAAAGAATCCACGGAGTCTTCCACTCGGGTTCATACCACGCGTGAGAATCGGAAGCCCTCCTAAGTACAATCACACATACGTTAATGAGCATGAATATCATTATCTTGAATCCAGATGCCAACTTCGCCACATCCTCCACAGGAAGGAAGGTGATAGCCGCCCCGATAGCGAGCCCTGTCACGATTATTGCCCAGTGGGGTGTCCCATACTTCTCGTGTATACCCTCTAGGAATTCAGGCAGCAACTTATCCCTGGACATCGCGAATGGGAACCTGGAGGAGGCGAGAATACCAGCCAGGGCCATTGACGTCATTGTGACGACTGCCAGGAAAGCTGCAATGTTGGCCACCGTTTCTCCCCCCACCGCCTTCGCGAAGATGTACACTGGGTCCTCTCTGGGTTCAGTCCCTTCGTGCTTCATGTAGCCACTTGGGTCAACGGTAGCAGTCATTACCAAAGTGACCGTCACATAAAGGATGCAACTGAACAATAGCGAGAGTAGAATTCCGTAGGGGAGGCTCCTCCCCGGATCCTTTATCTCGCCTCCGATGGCAGCAATCTTCGTCACTCCCGCATAAGAGACGAAGACGAAGGCGGATGTTGACGCCACAGCACTCCAATCGCTTCCGAAAGCCTCCCTTGATAATGCGGCATCCCAGTTCATTTCGGAGGTTGCCACTGCCCAGGCGCAGATAGCGAGGAGATATGCAGAAGAGAACATCACGATGGGAATCTGGACCTTCTTGATGCTCTTGACTCCGAGTATGTTTATTCCCACAATGATTACCAGAAGGACCAAGGCGGCCAGATTGACGTTGTCGTACAACCAACCCTCGCCACGCCCAGGTGCAAGAATTTCCTCAAAGACCCAAAGATATGCCTTGAAACCAATCAGCGCAAAAGCCGACTTTAGCATGAAGTTCGCCCAGAGGCCAAGTCCAGATATCGTCCCTACCAGTGGTCCAAAAGCCCTCTCCACGTACAGGTAAGAGCCTCCGGATGATGGCATCGCCGTAGACAACTCGGACTTGGAAATAGCGCCTGGAAGCACTACTATCGCAGCCATTAGGTAAGCTAGCCAAACCCCTCCAACTGGGCCCCCCGCGCCTCCCATCTCGACCATCGCAAGAGATGGTAGCAGGAACAGACCCGACCCAATCATCGCGGAAAGGGAGATGATGACCACAGAAAACAGACCGAGCTTCCTCTCCAAGTTGTCCGATTCCACCCCAATCGGTGTCAGGACAATGCCCACTAGGTCCTTCGGACCATAGGTTCGCATGACCTGCCGGCCCCACACACCCCAGTTGAAGGTTCTCACCCAATTGTTAGATACTGTGCCGTAGGCGGTGGGACATGAGTGATGTAGTAGAGGAAAATACAGTAGCTAGCGTTCACTATACGGGGACCTTCCCGGATGGCGAGGAGTTCGATAGCAGTGCTGGCAGGGATCCGCTCACCTTTTTGGTAGGCCACAAACAGATGATTCCTGGCTTCGAGAAGGAGATAATGGGTGCTTCGGTGGGGGAGAAAAGGGAATTCACCCTGGCTCCAGAAGATGCTTATGGTGAAAGGGACGAAGGGTTGGTTCAGACTGTTTCATTGGACCAGTTCCCAGGAGGAGGGGTCGAGGTCGGTAATATGGGTGTGGCCCAGTCCGAAGAAGGCCAGATGCCATTTACAGTTACGGCAGTCGAAGGGGACCAGGTGACGATAGACTACAACCACCAGATGGCTGGCAAGACCCTCCGGTTCACCGTCGAAGTTGTGGCGGTGAGACCTGCTGATCCCGAAGAACTCGCCCATGGGCACGTCCACGGTCCCGGTGGGCACCACCATTAGAACACGGATTCCTAACCGTTATCCCCATCATCCTGATGGGCACAAAGGATGGGAAAGCAAGCCCCGTTGTTAGTCGCCCTGATGCTGACAGCATCGATGGGGGGATGCTTGGGGGTCGGCGGGGGGAACGGAATCTTCGGGGAGGAGGAACCGAGAGACCCGCTAAGAATCAACCACATACAGATGAAGGGGACCCACAACTCGTATCATGTCGAGCCCCTAGTGTCCCCGACAAGGGAGTACATGTACACTCACGAGCCCCTGGACGTCCAGGCTTCCCAGCTGGGAGTCCGCCAGTTTGAGATAGACGTCTGGTGGGACATAAGGGAGGGCCTCAGGGTCTACCACAACCAATACGACTCGGGCACGACCTGCCCAACCTTCGAGAGTTGCCTCGGGACACTCCTATCCTGGTCTAATGAGAATCCCATGCACCATCCACTATTCATCTGGATTGAGCCGAAGGATTGGCCAGAGCAGGCTGCAGACGTGACGACAACCTTGGAACTCTCGGGGCTCCTTGAGGACATAGAGCAGGAGATTTCTGAATTCTGGCCCCTCAACAAGACAATCACTCCTGACGATGTACGCGGAGAAAGGCAATCGCTGAAGGAGGCAGTTCTGGAGGATGGGTGGCCATTGCTAGAGGAAAGCAGGGGTAAGGCCGTTTTCGTCCTCCTCGCAGGGGGGGAAACCCGGGACATATACGTCGATTCCCACCCCGGCCTTTCAGGCGCAAGGATGTTCACGCTTTCTGATGAGAGCAGTTCCGAAGCGGCGATTTTCTCCCTAACTGATCCATTGGGGGACGGCGAAGAGATCACCCGAATGGTAAGCGACGGCTACATCGTGCGCAGCCGTGCTGACAGTGGAGGCGAGGAGGCAGATAACAACGACACTGCTAGGAGGGACGCGGCCCTTGCCGTCGGTGCGCACAGCATCTCGACCGACTATCCTGCCCAGGTGGAAGGAATAGACTACTGGGTTGAGATACCCGATGGTACTCCAAGCAGATGCAATCCCATTTCTGCCCCAGAGTGGTGCACATCATCTGACTTGGAGTCTCTATGATTCAGGCCTTGGCTATGACCTTCAGCTCTATTGCTATGGCAGTCGGAAGGGCATCCACCGCCACGGTGGTCCTCGCTGGAAGAATCTCTGAGAAGTACTCGGCGTAGACCTCGTTGTATCCTGAAAAGTCCCTATCCATGTCGATGAGGAAAACGAGGATGTCCACAACATTCTCCCGGCAGGAACAATTCTCCTCCAGGATGACCCTGACGTTGTTGATCACTGAGTGGGCCTGCGCTTTGATGTCATATTCCAGTGGGTTCCCGTCTTCGTCCTTAATCGGGCCCCCCGGTATCTCGTTGGTATCTGGGGTGCGTGGCCCCATTCCGCTGACGAAGACCAAGTCCCCCACCCTATGCAGGTGAGGGTATGCTCCTACTGCAGATGGCCCGCCCTCGGCGATGAATGGGCCGTCCTCGCTGGTCAGCTTTCTTGCTGCCTTTCTGCCTACTACGGCCCCAAATACTCCTCCTACTGGACCTCCGACCGCAACTCCCGCTGCAGCACCGAGAGCCCCGCCTGCAGACGAAGCCAGAGATCTACCTACCTCGTCATAGACCTTCTCTACTGCATCAGTCGGGGCGGAAACGATGTCCTCGACGAGCCTCTTGCGCTTCTCCTCCGGGGTCATTTCCTCTTCGCCCATCATATCATCCCCTGGTCGAGTACGCTTCTATCGCCGCGGTAGAACTCCACGTCATCCTCGTCGAACTCCTTGTCACCAATACCTCCCTCTGCAGGGGTTAGCTGTATCACTGCACCACCCGCGCCGTGAAGGGCCTCGTATGCAAGCACCTCCCCGTCGTAGTTGTTGTGCTGCCCCATGGCAGCAGCCATCCACCATGCCGGCTTGTATGCCACTACCTTGCTGACTCTTATTTGGCCGTGGATGTCTCTGCTGAGCTGGCTTATGTCCTCCAGCCTCCCGTCTTCGAAGAACTCGAGGATCTTTCGATTCCACTCGTCATCCTTGGCGGAGTGGATACTGTCCTCCGAGGGTTCGATGTGCTCTGTGAACATCCTGTTAGAAAGGCTGGCTACCACAACTACGGCTACCTTCCTGCCGAGCTTGCTCATTGCGTCCCTTGCCGCCTTTCCTAGAACTATTTGCTCGGCTCTGTTGGAGTAGACGTTGCTTGACACTATGCAGGCTGGGATGCGGTTGTCTGGGTTCAGCAGCTTCAGAGCCACAACCGATCCAGTATCGATCGGGAACCCGTCGTACGCAACCGTCCTAGCATGCAGACCCCTCTCTTCGGAGAAGTCCCTGAAGCAATTTGCGAACTCTGAGTCCATCTTGAACTCGTACTCCATTGAACCGAGGAAGTGGAAGTCGTCGTCGACGTGAGTGAAGACCGGGTTCGGGTGCGCTTGGATCTGGTGCCCGATGATGCTTGGCCACGTCGTGGAATAGATCAGGATCAAGTCCACCCCGCTTTCCTCTATTCGCTGCCTGCAAGTCTCGAATGCGTCCCTCAGCCTACCCCATCCCTCGTTCTGCTCTGGTGCTAGCAGTGGGTGTGGGTGAGGTGGGACGTATAGTCCGAGTCTAATATCGGGGGATTCGCTCATTAGATCACATCACAGGACTATGGCCCTAGTGGAGGAGTTTGGGTCCCAGGCCGCAATAACGTTCCCAGTGCCGATGACTGACTGGTATCCGTATATCTCGGCGGGGTAGTCCGGCATACCCATGGCAGCCATCATCCAGGTCAGCCCCCCTCCCTCTGCCTCGGCCATCGTCTGCTCAATCATCTCCGGGAGGATTCCGATCACCTCTTTCATCTTGCCCTCCCTCATCATTTCTATCACCTTCATGTCCCAGACGTACTGGCTGTGGTTGTATATGTGCTCGCGGCTCATGTCCTCGGGGAGAGGCGCCTCGGTGACGAAGTGGCGGTGCGAGAGGGAGTGGCTGGCTACCAATACCACCTTCTTGCCGCTTTCCTCGATCGCCTTCGAAACCGCCTTCCCAAGGGCAGACGCCTGCTCGTTCATGACCTCGTCGGAATAGTAGTGAGTCGAACGGTTGCTGCTAATTGTGACGAGGGGCTTGTCCCAATCCGGATTGATCATGTGGCAGCTCACTATGGTACCGTAGTCGACCCGGAAGTCCGGATTCCTCATCATCATGGAAACGATACCCGCCTCTTCAGCCGATCGTTGCATGGCCTCTGAAAGCTCCACGTCTACCTTGATGTCGTGGTGGAACCTGAAGAGGTTCGGGAAAATCGGGTCCACGCTGATGTTCTTGAACCGCTCCAGTCCCAGGAAGTGGTTCCCGATGTAGGTCTGCCAGTGCGGGGTCAGGACGACTATGCAGTCGTAATCTATGTCCTTTAGCTTGCGTGCTAGCATGTTGTATCCCCATCGAAGGGCCTCCCACCCGCCTTCTGAGAACGGCTCATTCTGCTCGGGATTCTCCGCATACACCACGTGAGGCGGGTGTGGTGCGAGGCACCCCAGCACTATCTCTCCGTTCGCCATGAATCTGCGAGGTCGTGAAATCCAAAGAAAACCTTCCGGCTGATTACGCAGCCTTCATTGGTGGGAGTTTGTACGGATTACCGTGAAGTGGGAAGAGCCACCATTGTGGCCGGTTGCCATACCCAGCCTACTCGGATTCTTGATGGCCTGCTCACCCCTCAGGGAGCACAAGCTCGAAGCACTGTTCTTCATTTCCACAGCAGAGGGGCAGGACTCACTCATCACCCCCCTGCTCGGGATGATTTTGATTACCCCGCTTCTACGATTCGCTCCCGAGGGGATAGGAAACCGAATCGAGCTTGTATCCGGCGCAATTTTCGGGCTTCTGCTGGGGATGATACCACAGGCGTTCTTGTTCCCCTGGATGATAATCGTAGTATTGGTTTGGATTTCCCAGTCAATTTATCTCTGGAGGAGGGACTACCCGCCCTTCAGGATAGGTATTTGGCTGGGTCTCGGAGGGTCCTCCGGCCTCTTCTTAGGGGGCTTCTTCGCCAACTACTTCCTCTGACCCTGAATTGAGCCACCGACAACCCACCCCATGATGGCGAAGGATACTGCGGACATTGCCAGGGCAGAGTAGACTAGCTCATCATCGACGTACTCGATGGTCACCCGCACCTCACCTATTCCCGAATCCCCTTGGTTGCTTAGGATTACGAAATGCCCGTCGAATATAGTCGGAGTCATCACTTCGGCCTGCAATGACTCTCCCGAACCGAGGGTCACCGCGTTTCCATCCAGGGGAAGGGCAGACCACTCAATCAGTCCGTCATTGGCATGCTCTTCGACTTCATCCCTGTGTATGACCAGGACCTCCACTGGCTCATCGCCCACATTGGCCACGGATATCCTCGCAGGGTCCCAAAAAGAATGCACTTCGATCACATCCAGGTTCACGTCACCCGGTCCAAGCCTAGTCGTCGGGAGGCTCTCTTCGGTACCCGGACCGTCAATTATCACCAGCCCAAGTAGCGCAGTACCGATGACTGCGAATGCCACGGAAAGGTTGGCTACCTCCTTCCTTGGCAGGACCGACTTCCACCCCATCTCTGGAACTGATCGTAGAACCGGTTGCATCCTATGGCTGAAGAGGGCACAGATGACAGCGAGGATGACTCCAGGTACCACATCGGCTATCCAGTGAATGCCAAGGTATTGGATGCTGAATAGGTAGATTGGAACATTGGCCGCTATGAACAGGTCGAATTCCCTGTGCCGCCACTCCCCCATCTTGATCCCGAGTTCCCTGACGTGAAGCCTATTGATGATCAGCAAACCTATCGGTATGCCCACGTGCAGGCTAGGGATCCCGTTATCGAATGGGTCCACTTCTGTGAAGAAGAACAGCCTCCATTCGTCGTGGTACATCAGTGCCTCCATCCCGGGGATGAAGGAAGACGTCACTTCGACGTTGAAGAAGAGGTAAAACGGCACTGCAAGTAGGTAGATGATGAAGTAGTTCAGAACAGCCTTGTCGGCCATCACCTCGTCCTTGCACAGGATGTAGTACATCGGGCTGAACCAGATCAGGAACAGGTACACGAAAAGGTAGTGGAAGGAGAGGACGTCCGTCAGGAAACCATTCTCGAAGGTCTGCTGGACCCACAGCGTTGCATTGCCCTCGATGCCATGCAGAATGTGCGTGAAGCCCCCCACGCGTGGCTTTATTGCCTCGTTGTGCTGGTCCACGAATGCCTTGAATAGGTACATCACGACATATAGCGAAATATGCCAAATGTACCCCCTTTCCCTAATCTCGCTTCCCAGGTCCCTAAGCCCCACTCTCATTTCTGGCTCGTCTCTGGTCAGTAGGAGATGGAGGGGTATTGTTGCGAGCAGAATCGCAGCCATCACGGTCTCGTAGGGGCCTATGGGCCACGCCATGACTCGCTGCGCCAAACCCATGGTCAAGAATCTTACAATCAAACCCGTCCCTCCTGACGGGTTGCAGGACGAGAGGCCAATCCCGGGAAAACCCCATGGAAATGCGCCCCAACCCATAAGTCGGAAAACTCCGGGCGAATGCCATGAATGGGCATGAGCTGTGGCTATCACAATGCCTTGGCCTGGGTTTCGAACCTACTGCGAAGCATTACGCCGAGGGGACCCGGACCTCGCAGGATGCAGCAGACCAGCTTGGTTGCGACGTCGCACACATCGCCAAGTCAATCGTCTTCTCGGGCGAGGGATGTGCAGTCGTGGTCATCACCTCAGGCGCCAATAGGGTAGATCGGAAGAGGAAACTAAAGCGAGCACTGGGATACAAGCCCGGCATAGCCACTCCCGAGTACGTTCTGGAAAGCACTGGTTTCGAGGTCGGCGGAGTCCCCCCATTTGGCCACACTAAGCCCGTGAGGATTCTGATGGACGAAGACCTAACACAGTATGGGATAGTCTGGGGCGCAGGGGGAACGGCGCAGACAGTTTTCCCAATCTCGCCAGAGGAGCTGATAGCCATCTCTGGCGCCGAGCTGGCAGACGTTAAGCAGTAGGTGTAACATGCCCGTAGGAGACTTGATCGAGGCAGCAGCATCCCTGAGGGACGATGTAGAAGAGATTGCGCTGGAAATCATCGCGGAGGGGTCCGCCGAATGGATCTACAACCCACTAAGGTACGCTTGGGACGTACATGAGGAGTACCTTAGGAGGTCTGGAGGCCACGGGGCTAAGGCCATCCTGATGGGGATGAACCCCGGTCCGCATGGGATGGGCCAGATGGGCATCCCATTCGCTGCGACCACAGTAGTCAGGGAGCTCATTGGGATTCAAGGGATTGAAGTCAATCAACCAGTGAATCCCCACCCGAACCGTCCAGTGAATGGGCTATCCCATCCCAAAGAGGAAGTCTCTGGGACAAGGCTCTGGAACGCCCTATCCGAAAGATACGGTTCTGCAGGGTGCATTTTCGAGAAGGTCTTCGTCCTGAACCACTGCCCTTTGATGATTTTCTCCGGACCGAGGGCGACCAACGTCACACCAGACAATATTGCAGGACCAAGCGTGAAAAGGCTGATCGAGAGGTGCGACGAGCATCTCAGGGAGGTGGTGAGAATCCTAGGCATCGAGTCGGTGGTGGGGGTTGGGAAGTACGCCGAGAGAAGAGCAAGGGAATCATTGGCGTCAATGGGAGTCACAGTAACCTCCTGCTGGCACCCCTCTCCGGCCTCTCCGCTCGCCAATCGGAACGGTGGAGCGGACTGGAGGGAGAACATCTCCTCTGTCCTCCCCTAGAACGGCCAAATACTCCATTTTCTCCGTGAGAACAGTTAAGATGACGCATGCCGTGTCCAACGGTATGTCAGCGAAGACTACGCCTCAATACCTGTTTGAAAATGCGGAGAAGTACCCCGATGAAGCCGCCATCTCTTCCAAGGACGCAGATGGAAACTGGGACACCACCACGTGGTCCCAATTTTCGGACTACACCATGGGAGTCGCGAAGGCGCTCATTTCGAACGGTTTCGAGGAAGGGAACAATCTGAGCATCTACTCCTACAACAGGAAGGAGTGGTACGCTGCCTACTCCGCTGCAAACATGTGCAACGGGGCAGCCGTTGGCGTTTACCACACGTGCTCACCGGAGGAGGTCGAATGGGTAGTCGGCAACTCGGACTCAAAGATAGTCTTCGTCGGAAACAACCCAATGGACGGTGGCGATACAGCGAAGATGTGCTCCCACAGGCTACACGAGGCCCTATCCAATCTGGACAAGGGCGAGTTAGTGGTTGTCATGGACGGGGTGGACATGCCAGACCA
>JAKURM010000018.1 GCA_022449945.1 Candidatus Thalassarchaeum sp.
TGCAACGAGATTGCAAAAATTGGCTGGACAGTCAGGTGGGCTACAGCGAACGCAGACTCCGATCCACGCTCGATTGGCTCTATGTGGATTGGAGAAACCCCTCCTTCTTCCATCGAGTCTATTTCTTCCAAGTTAGACTCCAAGAAGACCATTCTGATACTCGATGAAGCACAGGAACTCAGTGACCGCCACATTTCTTCCGTAAAGGCCCTAATCGAGACATGCTCCAATACTGCTGCAGTGGTCCTAGTAGTAACCAGGGCTCCCAACCCGTTTGGCGAAATCAGCGGATTCATCGAGAATAGACTCGACGGAATAGATCCCGAAGAGGCGACTTCCCTCCTCCCTGACGACCTCGAGAAATCTGCTGCCTTGGAGATATGCAGGGCCATGGACGGACATCCACTGGCAATCAAATTATGGAATCCCGATGACGAGCTCCCTGGCTCAGGAGCCGTCCAGGAGTTCGTAGAGAAAACCGTAATCAGGAGGCTAAGCGAAGAAGGCTCATCTTCGTTGGACGAGCTTTCAATCTCCCCACTACCACTTCGTCTAGACGAGATATTCGAACCCGAAGGGACGGACGAACTAGACGACTACGCAATTCTTCGTTGGGCATCCGACTTGGTCGAACCCCATCATTTGGTTAGGAACGTCAGAAGGGCGATGTGGTCCGAGGAGGGAGTGTCAAAGATGCACTTTGAGCTGGCAGAGAAATGGTCATCCAGGGAGGGTCCAAGAGCACTGAGAATAGAAGCACACCACCGCCTCAGTTCGGATGAGCTCAGAGATGCAGATTGGATAATGGACAAAATCGCCTCCATTTCATCCGAAGATAGCTCCGCTGCAGCAGTGATTTTGGAACAAGCTACACAACTAATCGAAGAAGAGGGACTTTTCGAAATGGCAGCTGACGTTGCATTGGAGAGGGGAGAAGCAGAGTGCGCTTCAAGCCATATAGAAAGGCTAACAGATGGCCCAAACCGGAAAATCAGGGAATCCCGTCTCGCACGGATAGAGGGCGATTACTCAAAGGCCAACGAGTTTGAGAAAGAGGCAATTGCGCTGATGACTCCGGCTGATCGCGCCCGAGCACAGATTTCCTCATTAGTCAGGAAATTCGACGATCGTTTACCTGGGCAAATAGAACCAGAATCAGTTTCATCAATACTCTCCGAAGTAAATTTGGTTGAACTCACCAACCTGTCAAATGAAGATAGGGAAATGGCTTCTCTCGCAATCGACCTACTAAAGCACTCAATATCACTTGAGACTGGAGACTTGGAAGAGGCCGCAATATCACGCGACTCTCTGGAAGAGCGTCTTGGCCCAAAGGACCCCCGAATAACCTCCCTTGACATAAAGGCCAGATTGGTGGCGAGAGCCGATGGCCCAGCGACAGTAGAGGCAATGGAATCTGCCAGGCACAAAATCGAATCCTCAGAATCGCCCCTAGCAAGAATCAAGATTATCCATATGGCCTTGGAAGCCAGTTCTCCTGAACACCCAGAATGGCTGCTTCGTGAACACTCCGACTTCCGACCAGGCTCACTTAGAGAAGACATTCCTTCTCATCGAAGAGCCAGCTCTCACTGGTGGTACTGGAGGGGTGTTTTGGAACCACGGAATAGACTTTCAAACTGGAATGAGGCAATTATCAGGTTCAGAAATGCTGAGTGCGCAGAGGCTGCCAAGGACCTAACTAGCAGACTTGCCAAGGAGCTCTAGATTTCTGCACCGATCAATGTCCTCGTATCGATAATTCCGGGAACTGATCTTATTCCGTTAACGATGGCCTGGGTTAGTTCTGCATCGTCATCGGCCTCTACCTTTACGAAGCAGTCGTGTGAACCGAAAACTATCCAGATTCCCGAGACGCAATCGAGCTCGCTTACGGCTTCTCGGACGCTGACCTCTTCGCCTGGCTCGGTGGTAATTAGGACAAACCCCACAGCCATGTTCACACCTCCACCGCTATCAGGGTCTCAGTCTTCCTGATTCCGCCAACCGTCCTCATATCGACAATCAGGGTCTTAGCCATCTCTTTCTCGTCGTTGAAGTCAATCCTAGCAACAAGGTCAAGCTCGCCATAAACTACCGAGACCTCCGAGACGGTTGGCATGCTAAGCAGGTGGACATATACGTCACGTTCACGCCCTGGCTCACAAGAAATTAGCACCCATGCCAATGGCATCGGGCCTTCGCCCTGACTGGCCGCTTATGACTCCTACTGTGACGAACAGGTACCTGCTCAACCCGCGCAAGGCATTAACTTGGCAAGCGGTCGGCGGGGCTCATGCACTCTCCCCACCGCAAGGCGAGTGCAATCTTTCTGACCCTGCTAATCCTCCTATCTCCTATGCTAGCTAGCGCTTCAAACATGACCAGGGCAACCTCTGTGTGGTCTGGTACGGTCAGCCTCCCCGAAGGGTACCACGTAGGAGCTAACGAGGTATTGGTAATCCAGGCCGGGACCGATGTGCTAATCGGTGAATCGGAGAGGTTGGTTGTGGATGGACGGCTGACTGTCGAAGGCTCAATTTCCTCTCCAGTTTCAATCCAATCAATTTCAGGCGATCACGAGGGAATCCAATTCAACTCTTCGAGCAAGGGAAAGAACTCGGTTTTGGAAAATCTGACAATAACTGATTCAGAATATGGCGTAACAATTTTTGGCAGCGATCCAGAAATGAACAACTTGACAGTGATCAATGCCGATAGAGTGTCAGTGGATTTGTTCGACGGGGCCTCACCTGTGATTCGTGACCTTGTCATCCAAGGAGGGGGCCAGGATATTCATGGAACTACACTCAGTTGGAGATACGGGATCGGACTCAGCTTCGGTTCAGGTTCAGCACCAATAGTACTGAACGCACAAATTGATGGTTTGATTACCAGGGGAGTCAATGTTTGGGCAAATGGAGGGGGGCTATTGGACGGCATGGTAGTATCAAACATCACCGGTGCAACTCTAGCGGCTGCAGCGGGTATCTGGGTGGAGGACTCCATACCTCTATTTACAGAAACCCAAGTGAAGAGGTCCGACAATGGCGTGATTGTTCGCCATCAGAGTCCTGGTTTCGTGACTAGGCCTACCTTCATTGGCCTAGAAGTAGAGGACAGTCAGAATAGGGGACTGCTAGTAGAGAGATATGATCATACAAACTACTCGAATCTGGAGACCAACGCCATTTTCGAGGACCTAGTGGTACGAGGTACGGGAGGTCCAGGAGCAATCACTCCTGGCCTGGGAATCGGAGCTGCATTCGACGTAAATACCAGTGGGGTAAGGGTGACCGATGCTCTGATCGAGGATAATGCAGTCGTAGGGTTCAGAGCATACACTGCCGACTCTTCCACCGCTCTGAGGAATATCACTCTGCGGAACAACGGGCCGACGTCCCCTTCGACAAGTCACGATGGGGCGGGAATTCTCTTCAGAAGCACTTCGTGGACTTCCAAAGGCCCCGCCTCTGTGTATGATATAGTCGTGGAGAACTCTAGTGGAGCCGGTGTTCATATGGCAAAGGGAGGGGTGATAGGAGGCAACTGGACTATTCGGGATAACGGCGCAACCGGTGTAGCATTTATCGAATTCCATCCTCGTGTCGCCAATATCATCAGTGATGGCAATTCAGGCCACGGAGTCGCAGTAATCGACTCGAGCAACGTGGAACTATCATTCTTGTCAACATCGGGTAATGGCCTAGGCTCTACTCATCCCGAGGAGGGTGCTGGTATCTACTTCGAGGAATCAAATTACGTCATGAGCGGAGGAAAGAACGTAAGCTGTTTGGATTGCTCTAGCACAGGAGATCAGCATGGAATTGTAATCAGGGACAGTATTGACGTCCAGTTAGTATCAACTTCAATTTCGAATGCTCTTACTGCCCCAGCGCTTGACATTGACAACAGTGGCACACTATTCCAAGGCTCGATAATGGTGGAAGATATGGCAATAAATTCGAACTCCTCTGGAATGTACTCAGCATATTTGAATAACGTCGATGCAGAAATTAGGGGCTTGGACCTAAGTGGGATTAGCGGCGGAATGGTCTGGTCGGGAACGTCTGGCCCCTCACTTCTTGCAAATAGCGTAATCTGGGAAAGCCAACAACACTGCATGGATATTTCAGGTCATTCAGAGCTAGTAGCCGACAACGTCTCGCTATATTGTGAAGACAATAGCCCTACTCTCGATGAAAGCGTGGTAAACTTCACTCAATCATCACTAACACAGAGCCCCAGTTCCTTGGAATCGTTCGTTTTGAATAGTAGCTCACACCTTCGCTGGATTTCATCTAGCGCATTAGGCAGTCCGGGGAACGTTGGACTTGACAACATAGTCGATCTAATGTGGTTCATCGACATCCACACGATCAACCAGAATCTGCTGAACATCCCATTTGCCACTGTTAACATTTCGTTTGACCAGTATGAGGAAGAAATGAACTGGACCCAGCCCTATGGGGGATTTTCGGATTACGGTCCCTTTGTCGGAATGAGATGGACACCGCTACAGGGATGGTCACAATCCAACCGTGCCTATGTTGGTTGTGACTATGATGGGGTTCACAATGACAGCCTCCCCATAGAAATCGACCAAGATCAACGAGTCTTCTGTCTTTTGGAGCTCTCAAACCAGCCACCATTCATTGAATGGACTTTTCCAGAGGAAGAAGACGCATTCTCTAGCGGCAGCGAGGTCATTTTCGATGCTAGCACATCGTGGGACCTAGATTTCGACGATCTAACCTATTCCTGGACAAGCAGCATCGACGGAGATATTGTTGTGTCTTGCGGCCTTTCAAGCGAGTCAAACTATTCGCAATTCACTGCAAATAGCGGAGGTGAAATCTGCCTATCCGACGGCTCTCACCAGATCACTCTCGAGATATGTGATTCGGAGGGTCACTGCGTAAACGAAACAAGAGAGATCGAACTCGTTAACCTGCCTCCTGTTCTTTCTGTAGGAACTAGTCCTTCAATTTCCTCATGGGGAACTCTGTACCTAGGTATGACTGCAGAGGTCACAATCAGCCTGAATGGGACCTATGACCCAGAGGGCGGAGATCTGTGGTGCTGGGTCGAAACATCATTCGAAGCCGTCGATATCGATCCAGAGAATCCCTACTGTCCCATGGAGATTGTTCGCTCCTTTACCGACTACCCAGAGGACGAGTTCACAATGACAGTAGTAGCCTATGACGGGGTAAACCCCTCAGTTCTCTGGACTTTCAATGTAGAGCTATTCAATGAGATGCCTGAGCCAATAATGGGATTGACTAGGAATGGTCCGACATCTGCAGATTGGGTTAGGCTGGATGGTTCAAACACCACAGATCCAGAGGGAGACGATATCAAGTTCGAGTTCTTGAGCGATCTTGACGGCATATTGTTTTCCGGAAACACTCCTATCGACCCAATTGAGTGGATAGGCACTCTCAGCAAAGGCACTCATTCGATTACGATGAGAGCAAGCGACACTAGGCTGGAGCATGGAGGCCAGTGGAACACGATACAGTTGGAAGTTGAGGTTCTGAACTCCCCTCCCAGGGCCCAAATTACCCATCCAAGCCCAGACTTGGTCACCGATTCCTCAGAGATCCTAATACTAGATGCCACTGGCTCGGGAGACTGGGATATTGCTTGCTCTGATCTTCAAGGGAATGGTAGCGGACTTCTCTGTAATCCTTCTTCTACCTCAAGTACAGACCTAGTCAGCGTCGTCTGGACGTCCGACTTACTAGAGGAGCCCCTAGGGGGTGGCTGGCAGTTGGAGACTAGGCTCCCTTCCGGAGATCATACTCTGACGCTAACAGTAGACGATGGCTCTGGACCCGTTTCCGACCAAGTCCCCATCAGCGTGGGGATTTCTGCCCCTTCTCTAGTGCTGGACTCCCCAGTCCCAGGGATTGAGGTATACTCAAATCTCCCAGTACTTTTTGATTTCCGTAATTCTGTGGATTTCGATGGGGACGAGTTCACTGTCACTGTGATATCTGACCTAATGGGAACAATCCTGGAAGACAAGAGCACGGAGTACTGGTACAATGACTACCTTGTCGCCGGCAGTCACAACTTGACATTCGTCCTTACCGATGATCAAGGGATGGAGAGGACCCACACTCAGTCATTGATAGTTCTGGAGACCGGGCCAGTAGCATTGATCTCTGGTCTGGAAAACGGACAGTACCTTCCACCCGGTCAACCTGCCATAATGACCGCAGTAGACTCTTTTGACTATGATGACGACATAGTTCTATACGAGTGGAGCATCGACGGAATGCAGGTTAGTGACAGCACAACCGTCGAATTATCCCTCCCCCCAGGTCCAGTTACAGTAGTTCTATTGGTTCAGGATTCTCGAGGAGCCACCTCCACAGTCTCAATCAACCTAACAATCGGATATTCTGTCCCAACTCTACATGAACTGACAGTCTCAGTGTTGAAGATAGAGGAAAACCATCCTACTGATGTGACTACCACCGTTAGGATGGAGGATCCGGATGCTACTGCTGAGACGGTCAGAGGGGAACTTACATCGGGGGGAATATCGCAATCGATGTACTTCTATGACGATGGGACGGGCGGAGACCTAGTAGCTGGAGATAACATCTGGACGTCACAGTTTAGCTGGGTTGTTTCTGGTGGATCCTGGGCCCGCGTAGATGTCTGGGCGATCGATGGAGAGTTTGTCAGCTCGAGCCAGTCACTCACCATCCCAATTGAGGAATCGGGATCAGGTGGAATCTCCTCATGGGTATTAGAAGTCGGACTGCCGATACTCCTCCTCTCAATGATTGCTTTCGCCGCTGGAGGAATCGCATTCCAACGCAAGAAGATGATGGAGATAGCGAAGGATATGGAGGTCATCGAATCATGGTCTTCGTTTGATCCGAGAGAGCTAGACGAAGAGTTCGATGAAGACAACAATTAGCTCTCAGGACCCCAGGAAGTAGACTCTCTATTCAAACCCAATCGCTTTGCGAACAAGAACTTGAAATTCTTCCAGCCATCTCCCCACGTATTGATCTCAGCCAACCCGACTCTGGAACGGTATGGCACCGAAACCTCGACAGCTTTCTTCCTACCGAAGCATCTCCTTGCGTTAATCTTCATCTCTTCTGACAACGGCATCCCGTCATTGGTAGGACGCATCTTGGGATCCTCTAGTATCTCCTTCCGAAAGCACCACATGCCAGACTGAGAGTCGTGAATTCCATACCAGAATAGCATCCTGGCAGTAAAGGAAAGTGCCCAGTTTCCGAATCCGTGAAGCCATGACATGCTCTTTTCCTCAGCAAGCCTGAGCCTGTCGCAAGTGATGAATTTTAGATCCTCCTCAATCAGTTTTCTTACTAGTCCAGGCACCTCCTCTCCTGGATAAGTTAGGTCGGCATCTAGGGTGATGATGATCGAACCAGGGGCAATCGCGAACCCGGTCCTGTAGGCCCTACCGTAACCCTTCCTCTTCTCGATGTGCACCGCGGCCCCCGCTTGTTCCGCCAATTCCCTAGTTCTATCAGATGAATTCCCATCAATAACAAGGAAGTCAAGCTTCTCGCACCATCCGTCATCCGGAATGCTCTGGATAGTCTGAACGATAGCCTCTTCTTCGTTCAATGTCGGGATAACAACCGAAACATGTACTGGAAGGGGCGCTGACATGGGAAACGGGCGAAAAGGAGGGTATTTTTGAACCATTGTGGGCCAATTTAATCCCCAATCGCTTCAATAATGCATTCCCACGCCCATGGTCGAGGGAATGCCATGCACGTCTGCATGCTGAGCGGAGAATACCCACCTAGATGGGGTGGAATGGGGTCTACGGTATTCTCCCTATCATCTGCCCTATCTTCCATTGGCCACAGAGTTTCGGTAATTACTAGGAAATCCGGGGGCTCGCCTCCGATGTTGGATGGTGTACGCGTAATCGAAGTTCCCTGGCTCCCAATTCCAATGGAATTCACTCGTTCATTCGGAAAGCACGCCCTCAGGGCTCTGGAGAAGCTTCATTCCGAAGATCCTGTGGATGTTGTCCATCTGCACTGTCCCATGATTTCATGGAATGAGAGGCAGTTGGAGAGGTGTAAGTCCAATATTGCCCCTATCGTGTCCTCAATGCATGGTACGTGGATGGGAGAGAGGGATGGACTGATCATGGCAGCTAGGCTCGGCGAGCCGGCAGTATGGTCAAACCCGAACGACATTGCAATCAGATATCTAGCTGGGCGCTACTCAAGATTCGAGAAGTACGCACTACGTCACTCCGCCGTTGTGGTCCCAAACTCAGTGGCCACAAAGGACGAGATCATCAGCAGGTATGATGCTCCCAGCGACTGGGACTGCGAAGTAATCCACTGGGGCGTCGATACCACAACATTCACGCCATTGCATAGGGATAGCGAGGACTCAATCCACAAGTGTAACAATATCCGAGGAAAATATGGGGTCACCGACGACTCAGTCCTTTTGCTCTCAGTGGGCAGGTTAGCTGCTAGGAAGGGACATGGGCAACTAATTAGAAGCCTCCAAAGAGTAAACTCTACAGAGGCCAAGGCGCATCTCGTAATAGTAGGCAGAGGGAACCTCAAGAGAAAATTGCTAAGGCTGGCAAACCGAATCGGTGTTGGAAGTCAGGTATCTATAGAGCCTAGTTTGCCATTCTCTGATCTGGCCGAGCTATATCGCTGCTGCGACCTGACAGTTTTCCCTTCCGTATACGAAGGACAGGGCTTGATACCACTGGAATCCATGGCATCTGGAACTCCGGTGGTGACAGTTGATCATGGACCACTTCCTGAGATGGTTGACAGCAGCGTTGGAGCTTTGTTTGAAATGGGGGACTTGGATTCAATGTCCAATGCAATTTTGCAGGAGATTTCCTCCAAGGAAGTCCTTGATTCAAAGGGAATGGAGGGAAGAAGGAGAGTCTTAGATCGATTCACCTTGGAGGGAAACGCCACCTCATTCCTTGCCGTATATCAGCGTGCCATCGCCAGCGCAATGTGACGGGGAAACTCTTGATTGCTACAGCCTTGTCCGCAGAACCATGTCGGAGGGCCAGCCATATTCTTCTCGCTCAAAGACTACTGCAGCAGCGAGCTTCTCGATTGTGACTCTAGTCTCTTATCTTGCGCTAGTCCATCTCAAGGAGATCCTAATGCCTCTGG
Source organism: Candidatus Thalassarchaeum sp. (assembly GCA_022449945.1). Classification (GTDB taxonomy): domain Archaea; phylum Thermoplasmatota; class Poseidoniia; order Poseidoniales; family Thalassarchaeaceae; genus UBA36. The sequence goes on from JAKURM010000018.1 coordinate 9,177, forward strand.
CAATTGCCATTCTCATATACTTCTTAATCCGAGCTCCAGAAAACTATCTTCTTGAGAAAATTGAGATAGTACGCAAGTTCCCTCTCCTCGCATATGCAATAATACTCTCAATAGGCTCATTTGTGGCATATCTGGTTTCCATTCTACTCTACAACAACCTTTCAGATTTCATCGATGAGACGAACAAGGAGGGAGGTCTAATTGACCAATTCGACGAAAAATGGGACAATCTAGCAAACTCAGAACTTTATGGATTTGAGAAGATATTCCAGGACAATAGGATCGAAGACTTGCTAAATCCAGAGAATATTGAGGCATTTGCTACTGGAATCCTTGCTGATGCAGCTCAATTCATGACCACCCTGTTGTCTGTGGCCTTATTTGTTGTCTTCATCATCCTAGAGGAGAAGAGTTTCCCAGGACGATTCAAGGCTGCCTTTCCAGATTCTTACGAGAGGGTAGAGAAGATAGTCTTGGACTCATCCGAGTCGATTTCTACATATGTCATTTCAAAGGCAACCTGCAGCGCAGGTCAGGCCATTGTTCTGGGAATCATGCTTTGGTTCATGGAAATCCCAGGCTGGTTTTTATTCGGTACCCTCTGTTTCCTGCTGGATTTCATTCCAGTTCTCGGGGCGCTACTGGCAACTATCCCTCCCTTAGCCATCGCGCTGATTGTTCTTGACCCAATTCAGGCGATTGTCCTGGGAGCGGCAATGATAGGAAACCAGCAACTCTTCGGATCGATAATTGAGCCCAATCTGTCAGGTCAAAGACTGGGCATTTCCCCGCTCGTGCTGCTGATGACAGTGATGATTTCGTATTCGGTCTGGGGTATTTCGGGTGCAATAATTGGAGTTCCTATTATGATTATTGCACGAATCGCCCTAGAAGGAGATGAGAGGACCCGCCCAATTGCGCTGATGCTAGCAAAGAAAGCAACACCCGAAGAGGAATAGTCACCTAGGTCGAATAACTGCAAGAATCCCTTCGCCTCTTAGTGAAACCACCTCACCAGAACCCTCGTTGTTCATCCCCCTTGTCGACATCCCCAAGTATTCTCCTTGGATCTCCCATCTAGCCCCCGAAATCCAGACCTTGCCAGGTAATAGGGCGAAGACAGAGAAAACCTCCCCTTCCCCAACGAGGAACTCCATCTCCCCATCATCGGGATGAAACCTGGAAGTTACCGAGTCATTGTGATGGATTCTAATCCTAGCCCCACTGGGAGCATCGCACAGGGCTGCCCAGTTGCCCAGTACGTGGCTAGTAGCACCCCCTTCTGTTCCGATGACGTCAATCTCTGTGTAGCCCCTGTCAGTCAACACCCCAATCGCCTTTGCCAGATCACTATTGTTCTGGTCAATCAGTTCCGTGACCCTACCCTCCCATCTGGTGATATCTACTGAGTCAAGGTCGCCCAATATCTCACTGACGACCACTCCTTCTTCGGCAGCCTTGTCCGCCCCTCCGTCTACTCCGAATACCTCAGCATCATTCGATAGGACTTCATCCAGAATTGAAGAGTTTGGATTTGCACCATTACACCAGAGAATAGCTTTCATTCCATCTACCTATCGAATTGCAACTTTGCCCTCATTGATTAGACTCGAATCTTCTAGTGTAACGCTGGGATCCCTCATCACTCCCCTGAGGTGAAAACCGACCCTAGCGGAACCGCCAAGATGGGTGTTGTCACCGAATCCGAAGTACGCAGATCCCCGTACGACCTGGTCCTCCAGCTTATTCCCAACTATATTGAGGGCCTTAGGATTCATTCCTATTCCGAATTCTGCAACGGTCCACACCAATTCTCTTCTCGCGCCCCTTAGACTAGCCTTGGCCAACTCGAAAATGGAACCTATCTCCGCTGCAAGATCACCTCCAGAGGCCTCGACAACCAAACCCTCCTCGACTTTGAAGGTTAATGGGTCATCCAGAAGGCTCCCCTCCCAAGAACCATCGATGACAATTGTCCCGTTCATGGTGCCCTCGTTGGGCAGAACGAAAACCTTCCCGGCAGGCAAATTGGAAACCTGCCCGGGTCTGTTACAAATTCCATTGTCCTCGAGAACCCAGCGTCCGCCAGTTCGGAATTCAATGTCCGTTCCCGAGGGGGTTGTGACCCTGACTCTCCTTTTCCTTCGAAAAACGGAACCCATTCCGCTAATCTCCCTCTGAAGTGCGTTGTAGTCTGCTGTCATCCCACCATTCTCGAATAGCTCGTCATTTATTCCAGGCATTGATACAATCCTCGCTCCCTCTTTCGAAGCCTGCTGCCTGGCTCGGGTATGGGATAGCGAGTTCTTCGTAGCAATCAGTATCACCCTATGCCTACGCATGATGTCTGATACAGGCAGGGGAGGCTCCTTCCCAGGTTTCTGAGTCGGGGGCATCATCACTAGAAGAATCCGGTCTGTGACTCGGGATGCCTCTTCGTAAAGCGCCTGGCCAACTTCCGAAGTCTCTGGATCGGTGATAATCAGAACATCCTCCTCTCTTCGGATCTGCAGACAAGTCCTAACTACCGAACGAGCCGTTGAGAGCATTGCTTGAACGCTTTCAGAATCGCGCGCAACATCGTCAGCGGACATGATTGGTCAGTCCTAGGCGGGACTCAGTATTGATAGTTCACTCGACTATTGAGAGATGCTTGCTCCTGTTGGAAATTTCGGCGAAAATGTCTGCTACGAATTCTTCAAGGGGGACTCCGTTACGTTGATTGCCGTTTCTGGCTCGAATTGAAACGGCACCATCTTTGACTTCATCATCCCCCAGTATTACCATGTATGCAGGACGCATCTTTCGATGTGTCCTTATCTTCTTTCCAATGGTATTGTCCGAGTCGTCAACCCTGACCCTGATTCCTGCCAACTCGAGGGCACCCCTCACTTCTTGTGCATACTCTTTGTGCTTCTCAGAGATTGTGATTATCTGAGCCTGAATCGGTGAAAGCCAGGTTGGGAGATTCCCTGTCCATTCCTCCAAGAGGAATGCAACGAACCTCTCGTGAGTGGATAGTGGTGCTCTATGAATAACGAAAACCTCCCCGTTTTCGTTTCCGGTCTCATCCATGAATGAGAGCCCGAATCTTTCCTTTGCAGCGAAGTCTAGCTGGATTGTTGCTACAGACTCCTCCCTTCCCAATGCAGTTCTGTATTGGATGTCAATCTTGGGCCCATAGAATGCCGCTTCACCGGTCTCCTCTACGTATTTCACTCCTAAATCATCAATTATCCTGCGAAGGTGGTCTTGGGTGGCCTTCCAATTCTTTGGTTGATCTATGTACTTCTCCTTGTCATTTGGATCCCAGAGTGAAAGGCGATAGTAGTAGTCCCCCATCCCGAATACATCGTAGTACTCCTCGCTCATTCTTATGATTGCCCCAACTTCTTCTGCAACCTGTTCTAATGTGCAGTACACATGGGCGTCATTCATCGTTAGCATCCTAACTCTTAGCATCCCGGAAAGCGTTCCTGAGAGTTCGTTTCTGTAAACTGTCCCGTACTCTGCAATCCTTAGAGGGAGCTCTCTGTATGAACGCTTGCTGTTTGTGAAAACTAAATGGTGCATTGGACAATTCATGGCCTTGAGATAGTACTCTCCATCATCCATCTCCATCGGGGGGTACATGCCATCGGCATAGTGGGGGAGGTGTCCACTAGTCTCGAAGAGCTCCCTCTTGCCGAGAACGGGAGTTGTTACCCTGACATATCCATATGCCTCTTCGGTTTCTATCGCGAATTGCTCTATCTCTGACTTCAGAATCTCTCCGTTTGGAAGCCATACCGGTAGTCCCTTTCCAATAAGTTCGTCAATCATGAATAGGTCCATCTCACGCCCTATTTTCTTGTGATCTCTTTTTGCAGCCTCTTGGATATGCCTCTCTCTCTCTTTCAATCCCTCTTTGGAGGAATAACACATCCCGTAAATTCTGACTAATGACTCTCTTTCTCTATCTGCTCTCCAGTATGCCTGGCTGGTGCTGGTAAGCTTGAACCATCGGAGTAGGGAGGTACTGGCTACGTGTGGACCCCTGCATAGATCGACAAAGTCCCCCTGCCTGTAGGCCGAGGAACCCACGTCATGGCCAAGCTTGTCATCCATAATCTCAAGCTTGAAGGGATTATTTGCGAAAACCTCTCTTAGCGAATCATTGTCGTACTCTTCCCTTTCTATTGCCAGGTTTTGCTTAACTAGCCCTTTCATCCGCTTCTCAATCTTACGAAGCTCATCATCTCCGACTGGATCCATTAAGAAGTCGTAGTAAAAACCGTGTTCAATCGGTGGTCCTATTGTCGGCTTCGCATCAGGGTAAATTTCTGTCACTGCTTGAGCCAATAGGTGCGCACAACTATGCCTGAGTATGTACAGGCCCTCCTCCGAATTTCCCATGATTGCCTCAACTCTGCTGTCCCTCTCAAGAGCGAAGGAGAGGTCTCTCTGCTCTCCGTCCACATTGGCGGCGACAGCCCCAGACTTCTTCCCATACACATTGGCGATAACCTCACCAACACTGATGCCACTGGCATACTCGTGATTTTCTTCTTCACCAATAGATACCGATACCATTGCCAATGGAACACCCCTTCTGTCGCGCCTACGCCTCGATGATATGAAGGCCTTGTCCGCAGAATCCCGAAAAGGCCCTCATTCTATGGTGAACTGGGTCCCCGCCGTACCTTTGACCATGCCCTCTAGTTCGGATAGAGCACCTATTACTGCCCTCTCACCTGTCCTCCTTACGAAGTCGCAGGCCGCCTCAACCTTGGGACCCATGGAGCCAATATCGAATTCCAACTTCTCGATTTCTTCCGGTGTCGTGTTTTCTATCCTCTTCGCATTTTCCGAACCCCAGTCAGTGTAGACCCCGTCTGCGTCGGTTGCTAGAACAAGAAGACGGGCATTTAGTTGCCTAGCTAGAAGGGCACTAGCCCTGTCCTTGTCGATCACGACTTCCACTCCCTCCAGATCACCCTCAGAATTGTATAACGTCGGTATTCCGCCTCCTCCAGCACAAATGACCACAGTCTCCTTCTCTAGTAGCCAGTGAATCGGCCTCAACTCGAAGATCCTATGTGGAATCGGCGATGGAACGACTCTCCTCCATCCATCTCCATCCTTGGCTATTGCCCAACCCTTCTCTTCTGAGAGAGCTCTGCCAATGCCCTCACTATACATCGGTCCGATTGGTTTAGTAGGATTGTTGAAGGCTGGGTCCTCGGGATCTACCTCAACCATTGTCAGGATCGTCGCGAAGGCGGTTTCGGTTGGCATCAAATTGCCCATTTCTTGCTCGATCATGTATCCAATCATTCCTTCCGTTTGGGCCCCTAGGACATCGAGTGGATATTCTTCGACCCCTTCATAAGATGCAGATTGCAATGCAAGAAGTCCCACCTGAGGGCCATTACCATGGGTGATGACAAGCTGGTTCTCTTCAGCAATTGGAGCCAGGGCCTTGCAAGCTACTCTCACGTTCCTCCTCTGATTCTCCGCAGTAAGTGGCTCTCCACGCCTAAGAAGCGCGTTCCCTCCTAGCGCCACCACCACTCGCATGCCTCTCCGAGTAGGGATGTAGCGATAATAACGCCCATCGTCTTCGCATCGATGTGAAATTGGGGCTCCTCGTCAATCCCGACGCAGGTTTGGGTGGCCGAGTAGGGCTGAAGGGATCCGATGGAAAGGCCGACGAGGCAAGGTCGATGGGCGCCGAGGATCGATCTGGTCCGAGGACTACTTTGATGCTAGAGAATTTCTCCAGAATACACAGATCCGGCTTCGATCAAATCTCCTGGGTCACAAGCGAAGGTCGAATGGGCACAGAATGGATCCCAGATGGTATCGAAATTGGGGGATTAATGGTCGTCCATGAATCGGGAAAGAGAACCTCGGCAGAGGATACCAGGTCCGCAGTGAAAACCTTGCTGGATTCTGGAATAGAGATCCTAGTCTACTCCGGAGGGGACGGAACCACTAGGGACATTATTGCGGAACTGGGAGAATGCGGGCACTCTTCATTTCCAGTAATAGGAATACCGTCGGGCGTCAAGATGCATTCGGGATGCTTCGCTAGCTCCCCGAAGGCAGCTGCTGAAGTCCTGTCTGCTTGGATTTCGGGAGATCTACTGGTTTCCAGTACCGAGGTCCTAGATCTGGATGAGGAGCTTTACAGGAAAGGAGAGTGGGTAGTAAGGCTCTACGCAGAGGCATTCTCTCCAAACTCTCCTAGGTGGATGCAGGGTTCGAAGGAACTAATCCCGACTGACTCCGAAGATGAAATTCTGGCAGGTCTCGCCGATCACATCAAGGAGACGATGATCGCAAACGATCGCCTATTATTATGGGGCTCTGGAGGGACACTAAGGGCCATTGGCGAGGAATCAGGATTCGATTTGACTACACTTGGAATTGATGCCACAATTGGGGATTCTCAAGTCGGAACAGATCTAAATGAAGATGAAATCCTCTCAATCCTGGATGCTCACAATGGTGTCTCGTCATTGCTTCTTTCTCCAATGGGGGGTCAAGGGTTCCTTATTGGGCGCGGTAATCTACAATTGTCTCCCGCGGTCTTACGGAAGGTCGGAATTGACAACATTCTCGGAGTCGTCACTCCTGCCAAGTTGCTTTCTGTAAGGGCTCTGAGAATTGAGACAGGAGATGTGGATCTAGACTCTGAGTTCTCCTCCAAGCGATACCTCAAGGTTTTGCAAGGATACCGAACAACCCGAATTCTTCCTGTTTCAGTCGATTAGACTTCCATTCCGCTCGCCGCCATTAGCAAGCCCAAGAATGGGGGGCTGGGCCTGTTGGGCCTAGATTTGAACTCTGGGTGATACTGTGTTCCAACATAATACGGGTGTTCTCCTAATTCCATTATCTCACACCTCTCCCCGGTTTCGTCCTTACCGACGTACATTAGCCCGTTTCCTTCAATACTCTCGATTAGTTCAGGATTTACCTCATATCGATGCCGATGCCGTTCATCTACATGGCTAACCCCGCCATACAGTCTCCTCATCTTGCAGTCATCTACCAGGAAAGGTGTTGGTTTGGTTCCGAGCCTCATCGTCCCCCCCATATGCGTCTTGGAAATCTCGGGCATGAAGACGATTGCAGGGTGCTCGGTATTTTCATCGAACTCGGTAGAGTTTGCGCCTTCCATGCCAAGCACGTTTCTACAGAACTCTATGGTGGCAACCTGCAGTCCCAGACAAACTCCCAAGTATGGAACCCCATTCATTCTAGCGTACTCTGCCGCCTTGATTTTTCCCTCTATCCCCCTTATTCCGAATCCGCCAGGAACCAATACCCCATCCGCCGATTTCAGTTCCTTCCAAGCCGTGGCATGGGCTTCGGGTTCCGATTTCTTAGCATCGTCATCAAGGTTCGAGGACTCAATCCAGTCAATCACAAGCTTCCTGTTTACCTTGAAAGATGCGTGCTGAAGTGCCTTAATTACACTCAGGTACGAGTCCGAAAGATCAGTGTACTTTCCAGCTACAGCAATGTGCACTTCTTCTGCATCTTCTAGAGTATCGACGTGGTTTGCCATCTCACTCCACTCATCAAGAAGCGGCCTATTAGAAGGGAGCTTGAAATCGAGTCTTTCTGAGAGCATCTTGGTTACTCCTTGCTCGTCTAGCATTATTGGAACCTGGTAGATGTTAGAAACATCATGCGCCGAAACAACTGCTTCGGGAGAGACATGGCAGAATGCTGACACCTTCTGCCTAGTTTCGTCGACCAGGGGGCTCTTTGACCTGCAAACGAGCATATCGGGCGTAATTCCCAGACCTCTTAGATCCTTTACCGTATGTTGAGTTGGCTTTGTTTTCTGCTCCCCGACAGGGCCCATCACCGGAATCAAGCTAACATGAACGAAGCAGACGTTCCCCTCCCCAACCCTGAATTGGAATTGGCGGAGGGCTTCAATAAACGGTGCACTCTCAATATCCCCTACAGTCCCCCCTAATTCGATAACGCATGCATCGGGCTCCTTCCCATTTCCATCGCTAGGAATGTGGGCAACTCTCTCTATCCATTCTTGAATCTCATTTGTGATATGGGGGATGACTTGGACAGTCTTCCCTAGGTAGTCCCCCCTCCTCTCCTTCTGAATCACGTTATCGTAGACTTTACCGGTCGTGATGTTGTTTTCCTTGGTCAGGCATACGTCGAGGAACCTCTCATAATTACCTAGGTCAAGGTCAACCTCTCCACCGTCGTCTAGAACGAAAACCTCTCCGTGTTCGAAGGGAGACATTGTCCCAGCGTCGCTGTTTAGATAAGGGTCAATCTTTACTGCAGTGACCCGCAGTCCCGCGCTTTTCAGTAGAACGCCTATGCTGCTTGCAGTCACTCCCTTGCCCAATCCTGACAGGACTCCCCCCGTTACGACGACGTACTTCATCTCACCAACGGGGTCTGAAGCCGTTGCGCCTTGCATATCAACGTTGGCAATTCTAAGGCAGCCATCCTGTTCTTTACCTTCAAGTATCGTCTGAATTAGGGCAGGGCATGCCGGACGCACCCGGAGACAACATTCTGGTTACTGGGGCCCTCGGTCAGATTGGAACTGAACTCGTCGAGGCACTCCGAGAGGCCCATGGCCCCGAATCTGTGATTGCCACCGATATAAGAGAATCAGAAGACCATCCTTCAGCAACTAATGGCCCTTTCATCACTCTAGACGTTCTCGACAATAGCAGTTTGACCCAGGTATGCTTTGAACATGGAATTGGTGAAATATATCACCTGGCAGCTCTTCTTTCCGCTACCGGGGAAAGAAACCCGGAACTATGCAGGAAGGTGAATATCGGGGGGACCAGATCAGTCCTCGAGGCAGCGAGAACCTGCTTTACCCGTGTCTACTCCCCTTCTTCAATTGCTGTTTTTGGCCCTGATTCCCCCAAGCAGGCACCACAGGATGCCGAGTTGAACCCAACAACCGTATACGGCGAGACCAAAGTATCTGGTGAAGAAATGGCTCGAGAGTATCTGGCCAAGTTCTCCGTAGACACAAGGGGCATCAGATACCCCGGCCTAGTTTCCTACAAGGCTCCAGCTGGCGGTGGAACTACGGATTACGCCGTTGAGATTTTCCATGCGGCACTTGGTTCGGGCCACTACGACTGCTTCGTAAGATCAGATACAAGGCTGCCCATGCTTTACATGGACGACGCGATCAGGGCCACGATTTCTCTAATGCGGGCTTCTTCGGACTCATTGGGGACTTCGAGGGCAGGATACAACATATCCTGCCTGTCATTCACTGCGAAGGAACTTGCCGAAGCTATCTCAGAAAGGGTCGAGGGATTCACGTGCAACTTTGTTCCCGACGAGAGGCAGGCTTACGCGGATTCGTGGCCCGATTCCATAGATGGATCGATCGCCCACAGAGAGTGGGGTTGGGTTCCTGAATATGACCTCAATGAGATGGTGGATGCAATGCTGCGAGGAATTTCCGGGGACTAATCTTCGGATTCCTCATCATCCTTCCAATCGGGTGTGCTCGGGTCAGTCTTTGCCCAGAGTACGTCATCAATTCTGAGAACGCTAATCGCTGCTTCAGTAGACCCAGATAGGGCATGCCGGACAACAAACAGCGGATCAAGAATACCGGCTTCTTTCATGTCCTGATTCTTTCCATGTCCCAAATCGAGGCCGATCCAGGGCCCCAATTCTTGTTGTTCTGCTGAAAGCGCAAGTATCACATCCACTGGATCTCTACCAGAATTCTCGGCCAGAATTCTTGGAATCGACTCCAATGCCGAAGCATATGCGTCTATCGCCAGTTGTTCTCTGCCAGTCTGATTAAGAGAATGGGCTCTGAGATGTCTGGCCAGGTGAGACTGGATGGCCCCGCCTCCCGGAAGAACTCCAGGCCTCAAATTCATTCTGTGGGCCACGCCTATGGCATCGTCGAAGACCCGAACCGCCTCTTCTCTTACAGCTGGCGATGAACCTCTTACGACTAGGGTCATCCCACCTCCATCGGAACCCTCAATCAGAGTATGTCTGACGTCAGCGATGTTCTCCTCGAAACGCCTAGAGTAACTTCCAATATCATCTGCCGAGACATATAGTGGATCCCTTACCAACTTAGCTCCAGTGATGTTGCTTAGGAGCTCCATATCCTTCCTCTCAAACCTTCTGTAAGCAGTTATTCCCGCCTTTGTAAGGAGGGAAACCGCCTCATCTGAAATCCCATCCCTAACAATCAATAATTCGACCCCAAGGGACTTTAGGTTCTCGACCCGTTTATTCACGTACTCAATTTTCCTGTCGTGGAATCCCTGTAGAATCCCAGGGCTATCCACCTCAATTGATGCATTAATCTCCAGCTTTTTACTCTCTAGTCCACCGTCAATGATTGCCACTAGGCCACCTTCCGACTTGTCCGAAGTAGCCTTGTCGACCCTTGACTTCAGAAGCATAAGGCCGTTGACTAGGCTAGTTTCCAGAACACTTCCCTGTTTGACCTGTAGCCTTTTCACCCTCAGCCTCTCGATATCGTCCCCGCCTTCTTCGTCAGCAAGCAAATCTGCAGCAGTAATTGCTAGGCCGGCGAGAAGTTTGCACAGGGCCCTATCCGACTTTCCTTGAAGGGAGGTGCTAACCACTTGGGACTTCATCGAATCGTCCGCTTCCTCCGCCACTCGTTCTATCTCAGCCAATGACTCTTCCAATGCCATGCTGTAGCCATTTACGATTATTGATGGATGCACACCCATCCGCACAAGTTCCAATGCGTTCTGAAGAAACTCTGCAACAAGAATAACCGTGGTCGTGGTTCCATCCCTAGCGGCTCGGTCTTGGGAGGACGAAGCGTCGATGAGTAGTCTTGCAGTTGGATGCTCTACCTGGGCCGTCTCCAGAACCGTAACCCCATCGTTTGTCACTGTCGCCGTTCCATCTGATTCTACAAGCATCTTGTCAAGCCCCTTTGGGCCCAATGTCGAGCAAATAGCACCCGCCAGAGAAGATGCGGCTTCCACGTTCTTTACCAGAGCACTCCTTCCGTGAATCCTATCAGTGTCCTGTAAAGCGATATCGTGATCGCTTTCTGCCATGTATGCACCCAGCATAGGCTCTGTTTTCAATTCGCCCATCTGCTATCTCGCTGAAAAGCTCCTGCCAATATCCGTTCGATTCAAATACCACTCCTCTCTCGCACTATACAACTCGAGGTTGAGTAGTGATAGTATGGCCGGTGGAAATGACGACGCATTTGATGACGAGGCCATTGAGGAGATGGCTCGGATGTTCGAGCAGATGGGAATGCCTGTAGACATCAAGATGCTCCGTTCCATGGTAGAACAGGTTAGGGCCCAATTCGAGGAGATGGGCATTGATCCCGAGAAGATGTCCATGAGCGAGGTAAAATTCGGCCTCAATTCGGATCAGGATGAGTTCATGAAGAACATGGAGTCAATGCTCAGCGGTCCCCAGGGCCTCGGAGAGTTCCTCAAGAAGATGGGAGTTGATATACACATCAAGCCATCTGCAAGTGAGGCCAGAGTGGACATCGATGAGAGCCAGCACTCGACCGAAGACAACTCGATACCAGAGTCCGACGTATATGTCAAAGATGGCAATATGCACGTGACAATAGACATCTCCCGGTTAGAGGATGTCTCCGAAGAGAACCTCGAGCTCAAGAACAGAACCACGAACAGTA